>NZ_JACVUH010000007.1:0-186768 GCF_016516865.1 Enterococcus sp. S53 | reverse complement strand
GTGCTCCTTATATTTTGGAGAGCGTAACTAGTTAACTTATGTCACGCCCCCTTTGTGCCATCACGTGAAATTTCTAATAATCAAAAGAGGGAAAAAGGGTCGTTTTTTCATCTGATTTTCATTGACTTTTCGCGGTTACAAGAGTAGCATACAGTCTTGATAATTCAATATTTGTGAGGATATCGTTACAAGTTTAACGAAGGATTTTTTCATGAAAAGGAGTGTAGAAAAAGTGGAGTATTTGAAACGTTTGTTGGTCGGACGTCCATTGAAATCCGCAGAGAATGATGAACAAAAACTGAGCCGGACGGCGGCCCTTGCGTTGCTATCTTCTGATGCTTTGTCTTCGATTGCTTATGGGACAGAGCAGATCGTTGTCGTATTAGTGGCACTTTCCGCTGCTGCTATCTGGTATTCATTACCGATCGCTGCTTTTGTTATTATTCTTTTGATTTCATTGACCTTGTCTTACCGTCAGATCATTCATGCTTACCCTCACGGTGGTGGGGCGTATGTAGTAAGTAGTGAAAATTTAGGGAAAAATGCGGGCCTGATTGCCGGCGGCTCACTGTTGATCGATTATATGCTGACAGTAGCAGTATCCGTCTCAGCAGGGGCGGAAGCCATCACTTCTGCTGTGCCAGCGTTGTTCGGCCATCAAGTGGCGATTTCTGTTGTGATCGTGCTCTTGATCATGATGATGAATCTGCGAGGGCTGCGAGAATCAGCTAGCTTCTTAATGATTCCTGTCTACACCTTTATCGCAGTGATCACAGTCTTGATCGTGGTCGGCTTGTACAACATCGTAACTGGTGCGCAACCGTTGAATGCAACCGCACTGCCAGGAGCTGTGGTGCCTGGGGTATCCGTAGCCTTGATCTTACGGGCTTTCTCATCAGGTTCCTCTTCTTTGACGGGGGTCGAAGCGATCAGTAACGCGGTGCCATTTTTCAAAAAACCACGGGCGAAAAATGCAGCTGCGACCTTGACGATCATGGCTGCGATCTTAGGGTTCTTCTTTGTCGGCATCACTTTTATCAACTATTGGTATGGTATCGTACCAGAAACAGAAGTGACCGTTCTATCTCAAATCGGTTCCGCCGTTTTTGGTCATGGGTTTATGTACTACGTTTTGCAATTTGCCACAGCGCTGATTTTAGCAGTTGCCGCAAATACTGGATTTTCTGCCTTCCCCGTGTTGGCGTATAACTTAGCCAAAGACAAATATATGCCACACATGTATCAAGACCGTGGGGACCGTCTCGGCTACTCAAACGGGATCATCACCTTGGCTGCTGGTTCCATCGTCCTATTGTTTATCTTCCAAGGATCGACCGAGCGTTTGATTCCGTTGTATTCCATCGGGGTATTCATTCCTTTTGCACTATCCCAAAGCGGAATGGTGATCAAATGGAAAAAAGAAGGCAAAGGCTGGTTCTTTAAATCGATCGCCAACATCATTGGGGCTTTGATTTCTTTTGCGATCATTGCCATCTTGTTCGTGTATCGCTTAGGCGATATTTGGCCATTCTTTATTATCATGCCGATCCTCTTGTATATCTTTTACAAGATCCATGATCATTATAAAAAAGTCGCAGAACAGCTGCGATTGGAAAAACAAGAAGCACTGCATGTCTATGAAGGAAATACCGTGATCGTTCTCGTCGGAAATGTTACCCGAGTAAATATCGGCGCATTGAACTATGCCCAATCGATTGGTGATTATGTCGTAGCGATGCACGTATCGTTGGATGAAGATGTGAAGAAAGAAAAAGAAATCGAACAAGAATTTAAGCAAAAATTCCCAGACGTGCGTTTCTCCGTCGTTCATTCTTCTTATCGTTCGATTGAAAATCCCATCTTACGTTATGTGGATCTAGTCAGCCGCAATGCAGCCAAACACAATTACACAACGACCGTCATCATTCCACAGTTTGTCCCAAGACGTCGCTGGCAAAATATTTTGCACAACCAAACAAGCCTGCGCTTGCGTTTCAGACTCTCTTGGCGTGAAAACATCATTGTAAGTACGTACAGTTACCATTTGAAGAAATAACAAAAAGCTGATTGATCCTTTGTAGGATCAACCAGCTTTTTTCGTTTTCCTTGATGCTGCAGAGCTAAGAAGCGATTGAGGAGGGGCGAATGTCGCTCTTTCATTGCGGGAAATAAATATGAAAGTTATAGAAACTGTATGTAGGCTTTCTAGTAACAATTTTTTCAATCTGTTTAAGGAAAAATTTGTGAGTTTAGAAAATAAAAGAGATTGACAAGAGCGCGAGAAAGCGCTATTTTTGAAACAATATTAGTTAAAGTCGAAATGATGGAGGAAGAAATGAGTTCCAAGAATAACAGTATGGTGAATAAGTCTCGAGCAAAGATTGACGGAATGGTAATAATCCCTGGAGATCCTAAAAATATTCGAGGCAAAATCGAAGCACAAGACAGCTATTATCAAACCCAAGATGGTAAAAAAAGACGTATCCGCATGATGTTTCCCGAACAGCAAAACAAAAAGAAGAAATATCCCCTTGTTTTTCATATCCAAGGATCTGCATGGATGAAGCAAAATCTAAATAATCATTTGCTAGATTTAAAAGAAGTGGTAACAAATGGCTATATTGTGGCTATTATCGAGTATACTCCGATTCCTGAGGGGATTTTCCCAAAGCAAGTGGAAGATTGTAAGCAAGCAATTCGTTTTTTAATGACAAAAGCTGAAGAATACTCTATAGATACAACAAACTTGTTTTTATCAGGTGATTCCAGCGGGGGACACACTGCTTTATTGTGTTGGGCAACTTGGAATCAACCTTTCTTAGACTCTTCGACAACTCCCTTACCACCAATTAGAGGATGTATCGATTTATATGGAGTTTCAGATTTAACGACGATTGCTGATTATCCTTCTTCAGTAGACCATACTCATATTGAAAGTCCCGAGAGTCAATTACTGGGTGGGAAAATACCAAAAGATCATAAAGAAGAAGCTGAAAAAGCATCTGTACCTTATTACCTGAAGAAAAATAAACAATTAGCCCCCTTACTAATCATGCATGGCAATCTTGATACAGTGGTGCCATTTGAACAAAGTGTCGAATTATTTGCTCACTGTCAATCGTATGAAGTAACAGCTGAATTTTATGCTATAGATAATGCGGATCACGGCGGCAGTCTTTTCTTCTGTGAGGCTGTACTAAAAAACATCGTGTCTTTCTTAAAAAAATATACGCAATAAATGAGCGATAGTTTACTAGTCACAAGGTAATAATCTAAGCAATGCTAGATTTGAATATGAGTGATTGAGTTTGATCGGTGTCTCCAAAAGGAGACATGCTGATCAACTCTTTTTTTGTTTACTTGAATACTGAAAAGGGTCTAACTCTTTCAAGAAATGCACTTTGTCTAACCACTGGATTGAAATTTTGAGATCATGGATAAAGCTGCTGAGGTGAAGGTTTAACTTGAAAATTTATTTTTCAAGAATAAATCAACTTTGCATAGATGCGTTACGGTTTCATTTAAAACCCTGTAATAAATAAATTTAAATAGTTTAAATTCTTGAATTATTTATTCAGTAGGACAGGCCTTACTGGAAATCAGTTTTTAGACTAATTTTTGGGATACGAAATAAAAGCGACTTTATATGCAGCTTCGTTCTAATAGACAATTCCTTATTAGTTGTTTTAGCTATAAAACATTTTTAGTTTGATATCTTGATCGTAATTCCCAAACCCCTTGCCAAAGAGGGTACAACCGCCGACATGCTCGGCATCTTCTTTGACTTCCACTTTTAAATGCCACGTATCTTCGTAGGCAGGTATATCCTTGATCGTAATGTCGGAAAGAGGAACACCTTCCATGTAGGTTCCATGATCCATGATGCGAATCGTCTTTAATAACCCGTACTGATTGAGATTGTCTGGATACCAATCCGGTGTATACTTGCCGCGAATATCTGCAAAATCCCCTGGGCTAGTCCATGTACCAAGCTCCACACCATTTAAGCTGAAGGTGATATCTGACGGCCAGTTGTTATTGGAAAAAGGAAATTCAGACGAAACTTCCATTGAAATCTCCATCATTTCGAGTTTTTCTTCTTTTGCTAAGAAGTTTGGCGATTGGTATTCGACAAATCCTTTCGTAAACCACAAGATGCGGGCATCCATTCGTCGGGGATCCATGAAAAACTTCGGTTCATCCACCATTCCCACAAAATCAGCTGAAGTAGCAAGCCCGCACGTTGGTTCTACCGAATAATTTGTATAATGACCGATCGGTATCGCCGTTTCTTTCGTATCAAAGGCATTAAAGATTTTCTCAGGAAAGTTGATATCGATATGATCCACTCTCAAACTGGAAATCTTTTTTTGCCCCACACGCTCTGTTTTGATGATTTTGGCTTCCTCTAATTTTTTGATGTGCATCGTAACGATGGCACTACTTAAGCCTAACTCTTGTGCCAACTCTTTGACATTCATCTTGTTTTTAGCCAGCAATTGAATGATTTTGATTCGCACGTTACTGGCAAGTGCCTCATAGACTGGCAATGCTTCTTGATTGATTTCTAATTGCATCGTGTCACCTCCGCATAAACTGTTTGATTTACTTGAATGTTAACATATTTGCTAATTTGTGTAAATAGCGTTGTTTATTTCGTTAGTTATTAATATATTTATTAATTAATATAGATATTATCTTGAATAAATTAATCAAAATATTGTTGACAGCGATTACAAATCAAGTTATGATTTATTTGTAAATTGAAAGTGTTTGCAAACATCAATTTCTATGTTTTGTTTTTGTGAATTGTTTATAGGCTTCTTTATAGGAAACATCTTAGGTGTTAGGAATTATTATGAGCAGTTAGTAAGGTCTTTTTTAAGAGATGTCAATGAACAAATGTGATAACATACCTGCAAATATCTATAAAACTTGAGAGGATGGAAAAGATGAACATCAAAAAGGTTATTTTTTCGGGAGCAGTTCTAGGTTTAAGTAGTTTGGTATTAGGGGCCTGCGGAAACAGTAATAATAGTTCAGGTGATGATAGCGGAAGTAAAGAAATTACGTTTATGTTTCGAGGTGGCGAGGACGAGAAGAAAGCCTATGAAACAGCAATTAAACAATTTGAGGAAGAAAATGATGTAAGCGTTAAGATTATTGCCACAGATGCTGATCAATATGCAACAAAGCTGCAAGCGGCAATCTCAGGCGGTAATATGCCCGATGTTTTCTATGTAGAACAAAGCAATCTAATGGCTTACGTTGATAATGGTGTTTTGCTAGATATTACGGATGAAATTGAGAATTCAGATTTTGATCTTTCAAACATTTGGGAATATGGGGTAAACAGTTATCGGTATGATGGTGAAAAAGTTGGTAGCGGTGCTTTGTATGGATTACCAAAAGATGTTGGACCATTTGCTTTAGGATATAACAAAGACATGTTTAAAGAAGCTGGTATTGATTTGCCAGATACAGATACGCCTTATACATGGGATGAATTCGTTGAAGTATCTAAACAGTTGACGAAGGATTCTGATGGAGATGGAAATCTTGACCAATGGGCAACAGGATTTAACGTAAACTGGAGTTTACAAGCTTTTGTTTGGAGTAACGGAGCAGATTGGATCAACGAAGCCAAAGATACCGTTACAGTCGATACACCAGAATTTGCGGAAGCATTGCAATGGTTTGCGGATCTGCAAAATGTGCATGAACTCACCCCTTCAATTTCTGATGCACAAACATTGGATACGTATCAAAGATGGATGAATGGGGAGATTGCTTTCTTTCCTGTAGGACCTTGGGATATGAGTACGTATGCTGGATTAGATTTTGAGTATGACTTGATGCCTTGGCCAGCAGGCTCTACAGGCGAATCTGCAACGTATATCGGTTCTTTAGGAATTGGTGTTGCCAGCAAAACCAAACATCCAGAAGAAGCAGTGAAATTAGTTGAATATTTAAGTGCATCTGAAGAAGGACAACAACAATTAGTAGACGCACAGATTCAAATTCCTAACCTGATTGATATGGCTGAAGAATGGGCTTCTGATACGGATAGTGTGCCTAATAATAAACAAGAATTTATTGACATCGTCCAAGATTATGGTCGCGCTTTGCCAGTAGCAACAACCTACAATGCAGAATGGTACGATGAATTCTTTATCAATATCCAACCTGTGTTAGATGGAGATCAAACGGCAGCGGATTATTTAAAAGAAGTTCAACCTAAGATGCAAGAAAAACTAGACTCAGCGATTCGCCAACAAGAAACAGCAAGATAGACTCACTGGGGTCACATATCTATGTGACCCCAAAGATTTTTATGGAGGGACGCGTAATGGAACAAGTGGAAATAAAAAAAACAAAAAATAAAAATAGTCTTTATGCAAAAGAGCACAAAGTTGCTTTCTTGTTCGTTCTACTTCCAGTTTTAGGATTTATTTTGTTTTCATTGATACCTTTGGGCTATTCGGTTTATGCTGCCTTTACAGATTGGAACGGTCTAGGGCAAATGAATTTTATCGGTCTTGAGAACTTTCAGAAGCTTTTTAGAGATGAGTACTTCTATAAGACGATGTTTAATACCGTCTTTTTGATGTTAGGAATTCCAATCGGTTTGATTTTGTCATTTATGCTGGCATCAGCACTGAGCAGAGGAATTAAAGGAACGACGATTTTTCGAACAATCTATTATATTCCAGTCATCTCATCATTAGCAGCCATTTCGATTTTGTGGCAATGGGCTTACAATGGTGATTTTGGTTTAGTCAATCAGGTCTTGGATATCTTCGGTATCAGCGGCCCTAACTGGTTGCAAAACCCATCAACAGTCAAACCGGCAATTATTATTATGTCTGTTTGGAAAGGCTTGGGCTATTCGATGCTCTTGTACTTGGCAGCGATTCAAAGTGTACCCAAAACCTTTTATGAAGCAGCAGAATTAGATGGTGCTTCTTCTTTTCAAAAGTTTCGCAATATCACTTGGCCGATGGTTAGACCAGTCACTTTCTTTTTAGTCGTTACGAATATTATCGGCGGCTCACAAATCTTTACGGAAATAAACATTATGACACCAACTGGCGGACCACAATATAGCAGTGCTACGGTCGTTTGGTATATCTGGCAAAAAGCTTTCAGAAATTGGCAAATGGGTTATGCAAGCAGTATGGCGTTGATTCTAGCAGTATTGGTTTTTGTGATAACAGCATTCCAATTCTATATGAACAATCGTTCAAGCTATAAATTAGATTAGGAGGGAAAAGAATGAAAAAACTGAAAATAAGCAACGTACTCATTATTTTAATTCTCTCCCTTGGAGCAGTTATTATGGTGGGGCCGTTACTTTGGATGATCTCAACATCGCTAAAAGACCGAGCTGGCGTCTTCCAGCTGCCACCTCAATGGATTCCAGACCCAGTACAATTTGATGCGTACAAACGTTTATCTGAGCTGGACACTTTGTTCTCAGGGATTAAAAATACAGTGATCGTTTCACTTTCTGTAACTGTTGTAGGTACTCTGACATCCAGTTTAGCTGCCTTCTCATTTGCCAAATTACGGATGCCGCATAAAGATGCGCTATTTCTAATTCTTTTAGCCGCTTTGATGATTCCCTATCCAGCGGTGATGATCCCACAATTTATGATGTTCTCCCAAATTGGCTGGGTTGATACGTTATTACCATTGATCATTCCGGGAATGTTTGGGAATATCACGATGATTTTCTTTTTGCGACAATATTTATCTAATATTCCTGATTCGATCGTTGAGGCGGCAAAAATTGATGGGGCGGGCTATTTACAAACCTTTATCCAATTGATTTTCCCGTTGATTCGTCCAGCAGTTGCTGCTCAATTTATTTTATGGTTTATGGGCGCTTGGAATGACTACTTAGCACCATTGATCTACTTGAATAGTCCAGAAAAACAAACATTGCAAGTAGTGATCGCAAACTTAAATGCCGCCTATGCAATTCAAACGGATTATCCGTTGATTATGGCAGCTTCCGTTGTTTCATTACTTCCGGTTTTGATCGTATTTATTATTTTCCAAAAGCAAATTATTGAATCAGTTGCACTTTCTGGAATGAAAGGGTGAGTAGATGTTTCTAAAAGCAATGAACTGGCTAAATGCATTCGTACTTCTGATAGAACTAAATATTTTGTGGCTTCTAGGTATTTTAGCTGGTTTTTTTGTGGTCGGCTTTGTTCCCAGTACTGTTGCTGTCTTAACGATTCTAAATAAAGAGGATCTATTTACAGGCTATTACTCTTATATAGAAGTATTGACTTTATTTTGGAAAAACTATGTGTCAGCCATTCGCTTATACAAATGGCGGGTCTTTATATTTCCACTTATTCTAGGCATTCTCTATTTGGAATTGCTGATTGTGCAGCAAAGTGATCTAATGAGAGCATTTTTCCAATGGCCACTTTTGTTTTTGTTCAGTTATGTGATTTTAGTATTGATCAATTTATCCTTAGTCACTCGATTGAGTAAAGATAAGTGGAGGAAAAAAGCCGTTTTTTCATTGACGAGTCCATTCTTGTTACCAAAAGAATCGTTTCTTTGCCTTTTGATGGTTCTCACATTTTCAATTGTTAGCATGGCGTATCATTGGTTCTTTTTTGTCGCAATTTCAATCTTTTTGTACAGTGCCAGCAAGTGCTTGTTGTCAGGCTATAGCAAGAAAGGATTGTTAAAATCATGATCAAAAAATTTCTTTTCTCGTGTGTTCCTCTAATGGTTCTTTTATCTGGCTGTACTGCTTCTGCAGTTGAAGAAGTCTTGTCCCCTCCTGAGTTTGCCGATGTTAGTGTCCATGACCCATCGGTGATCAAAGCGGATGATACATTTTATATTATTGGATCACATATGCAATTTGCCAAGTCTCAGGATTTGATGAAGTGGGAGCAGATATCTAATTCAGTATCTGAAGATACACTATTTGAGAATATTCGAGAAGAATTGGCAGAAGAGTTTGAGTACGCACAGACAGATACGTTATGGGCTAGTGATATCCAACAGTTTAAGAATGGAAAATACTATTTGTACTATTGTTTGTGTCAAGGAACTTCACCGCTCTCCGTAATGGGAGTGGCGGTATCTGACTCTATTGAAGGTCCTTATGAAAAAGTCGAATCTTTTCTTTATTCAGGAACCTCTCCGCAGTTTGGTGAAGCGTACAATGCAGCGATTCATCCAAATGCGATCGATCCTCATGTTTTTTATGACAATGAAGGAAAATTATGGATGGTCTATGGATCATACTCAGGTGGGATTTTTATCCTAGAAATGGATGATGAAACGGGTTTGCCTAAAGATCGCAATTCTTACGGAACACATTTGATGGGCGGAAATCACAGTCGCATCGAAGCACCATACATTCAATATAATCAAGAAAATGGCTACTATTACTTGTTCACTTCATTTGGTGGGCTAGATGCAGACGGTGGATATAACCTTCGAGTCGCGCGGTCAAAGAATCCCGATGGTCCTTATGAAGACAGCCAAGGAAATCCAATGGCTGAGGTCAAAGGGAAATTTGGAACGGTTTTTGATGACGCAAGTATTCAAGACTTCGGAACTAAAATTATGGGGAACTTCCTATATACCGAAAATACGAGCAATGAAGGGGTGGGCTATGTTTCGCCAGGTCACAACTCGACCTATTATGATGAAGAAACCAATCAATATTACCTGATTTTCCATACACGTTTTCCAAATAGCGGAGAATACCATTCTGTGAGAGTCCATCAAATGTTTTTCACAGAAGCAGGCTGGCCGGTTGTTTCTCCATTGAGATACAGCGAAGAAACGATTGCTGACTATACAAAGAATCAAGTTACGGGTGCCTATACGCTGATTTCCTTTGACAAGTTTTTAACGGATGATTTGAAAGAACCACAGGAAATTACAGTTGAAAAAAATGGCACGATCAAAGGTGATCGCACTGGAACATGGGAACTAGCAGAAAAGAATAGTCAAGAAGATTCAAGTGTGGTTATCGATGACACTGTTTACAAAGGGAAGTTTCTTTCCGGCTGGGATGAAAATCAGCAAAAGCAAGTAATGACATTTACAGGTACCTCCGAAACAGGATTACCATTATTTATTGTTAGGAATGAGGAGTAAGGTATGGCAAAAGCAAATGCAGAGACAATACAAAATCCAATCGTGTATGAACGAGCAGACCCTTGGGTATATTTACATTCCGATGGTTACTATTATTTTACAGGTTCAGTTCCTGGGTATCAGTCGATTGAACTTAGACGAGCGAAAAGCCTCAATGAACTGGAAGATGCGGAAAGAAAGACGGTTTGGCAGGCACATGAGTCGGGACCAATGAGTGAATTGATTTGGGCGCCAGAAATTCATTTTATCGCTGATAAGTGGTATATCTATTTTGCCGCGAGTGATAATGAAGAGATCAGAAATGAAAATCATCATCATCGAATGTTCGTGATCGAAAATAATGCAAGTGACCCTTTTGAAGGGGAATGGGAAGAAAAAGGACAGGTCATCACGCAATTTGAAAGCTTTAGTTTGGATGCAACTGTGTTTGAACATCAGGAGAAACTTTATTATGTTTGGGCGCAACAAGATCCAAGAATTCCAGGAAACTCTAATCTTTATCTATCAGAAATGGAAAATCCATGGACGCTAAAAGGAAAGCAGCTTTTACTATCGATCCCTGAATACCCTTGGGAACAGATTGGTTTCATGGTGAATGAGGGACCAGCCGTGCTTAAGCGAAATGGTAAGATTTTTATCACTTATTCTGGCAGTGCTACAGATGAAAATTACGCTATGGGATTATTGTGGACAGACGAAAATAGTGATTTATTGAATGGATTTTCTTGGCACAAATCCCAAGAGCCAGTCTTTCAAACGTCAGAACGGAATTCTCAATATGGACCGGGACATAACTCTTTTACAAAAGGGGCAGATGGTGAGGACATTTTAGTTTATCATGCAAGACCAGAAAAAAATCAGGCAGGCGATCCTCTGGCAAACCCGAATCGACATGCAGTTGCACAACCATTCACTTGGGATGAAAAAGGATTCCCAGTCTTTGGCGAGCCGGTCGCAAACAATAAATTAGAGATGAAGGTGAACTGATTGACGATTAACATTCAAAACACAAAATCAGGAACAACGATCAGTAAATATATCTACGGTCATTTTGCAGAGCATCTAGGCCGTTGTATCTATGAAGGATTATACGTTGGAGAAGATTCACCGATCCCAAATAAAAATGGGATGCGGATCGATGTGGTTGAAGCACTGAAAAACATTCAAATCCCTGTGCTGCGTTGGCCAGGCGGCTGCTTCGCCGATGAATACCATTGGAAAGACGGGATTGGTCCTAAAGAAAACCGCAAAACGATGGTCAACACGCACTGGGGCGGCGTGACTGAAAACAATCATTTCGGGACCCATGAATTTTTTGAATTGATTAAGCAGCTGGAATGTGACGCGTATGTCAACGGCAATGTCGGCAGCGGAACGGTGCAAGAAATGTCGGAATGGGTGGAATACATCACGATGGATGGCATTTCTCCGATGGCTGATCTTCGCAGAGAAAATGGCCATGAAGAAGCGTGGGAAATGAAATTCTTTGGCGTAGGAAACGAAAACTGGGGCTGCGGCGGCAATATGCGGCCAGAGTACTATGCGGATCTGTATCGCCGCTATCAAACCTATGTCCGCCAATACGGTGACAAAAAAATCTACAAAGTTGCTGGCGGAGCGAATGTCGCAGACTATCATTGGACAGAAACGCTGATGAAAAACGCCCATTGGTTGATGGACGGCCTAAGCTTGCACTACTACGTTCATCCGCAAGGCTGGGAAGAAAAAGGTAGCGCCTTGGAATTTGATGAGGCAGAGTGGCAAGTGACCTGTGAAAAAGCAGCCTACATGGATGAATTATTGACCCGCCACAGCGCGATCATGGACCAGTATGATCCAGAACAGCGTGTGGGAATCATTGTTGATGAATGGGGCACTTGGTTCTCAGCAGAACCTGGTACGAATCCAGGCTTCTTATACCAACAAAATACGATCCGTGATGCCATGGTCGCAGCGATCACCTTGAATATTTTCCATAAACATGCCAAGCGAGTGCATATGGCAAATATCGCACAAACCGTCAATGTCCTGCAAGCGATGATTTTGACAGATGGCGAACAAATGGTGAAAACCCCAAGCTATCATGTATTTGATTTGTACAAAGTCCATCAAGATGCTGAAACCATTGATAGCCATGGAACTAGTAGTGATACCATTACGTATACGATTTCGAAAAAAGAGGATACGATCCATCTATCGGTTTGTAATTTTGCTACCCAAGGCACGGAAGAATTATCTTTCTCCCTTGAAACAGCGATCAATGAAGTGAAAGAAGCTCGTTATATCGTGGGGGACAAAATGAACGCACACAATGATTTTGATCATCCTGAAGATGTGGTGATCCAAGACTTCACCGCTTACAATGTTGAAGAGAACAAAGTCAGCTTGCGGGTGCCAGCAATGAGTGTTCTAACGATCTCATTGACAGTCTGACCCATGACTTGTAAAGGGTGCGAAGTGAAAGATGCTGCTGCAGCAGCACAGGAAGACATTGAATCCTTGATTGCAGAACAACTTTCTTTAGAAAGCGACTTGGCTTCGCCGGAGATCGTCAGTAGGAGAATCGCTGTTTGTGAGGCTTGTCCATTGCGATTGAATCATACCTGTACCAAATGCGGCTGCTTTTATCGGTTTCGCGCAAACTTAGCTAAGAAAAACTGTCCTGCAGGAATGTGGGAACAAACAGGACAGCTCGTCAAGTAGCTGTCCTGTTTTTATAAAATAGCATAAATCAATTAGGAGATGAGGGAAGACATGACAGCGATCAATGGGGTTCATGATCCTACGATTATTGAACATGAAGGCACCTTTTATTTATATTCAACGGACACCCAACAGCCCAAAACGGCAGGTGTACCAATTCGTCGTTCAAAAGATTTGATCCATTGGCAATTTGAGAAACAGGCATTGTCAGAAATGCCTGAACCAGCAGTAAAATGGAGCAAAGCTCAAGGACTATGGGCACCGGAAGTTATCCGCTACAAGGACGAATTCCGTATGTATTATTCTGCTTCGACATTCGGCAGTACCACTTCTTTTATTGGCTTAGCTACAGCATCAGATCCTTTGGGCCCTTGGGAAGATCAAGGAGAGGTTATTAAAACCAATGCTACTCTTGCACAGCATAACGCGATCGATGCCAATATTGCTTTTGACCGCTCAGGTGAGCAGTGGTTTGTCTATGGTTCTTTTTTTGGCGGAATCTATATTGCTCCATTGAACAAAGAAACTGGAAAACTTCAAGAAAAGAGCTATGGTCAACGGATTGCTTTTCGTCCGAAAACAGTTGATACTGCTATTGAAGGCCCATTTATCTATTATCATCCTGAAACCGATTATTATTATTTGTTTGTTTCTTTCGACTCCCTTAACGATTCGTATAATATCCGTGTCGCACGAGCAAAAGAAATTACAGGGCCATATCTGGACTGGCATGGTACGGCCATGACGGATCAAGAAAAGACGCCAACCGAAGTAGGGACTAAACTGTTGGGCAGCTATCAGTTCTCAGAAGAACCAGTTGTATACGCTCCTGGTCATAATTCGATCTTTACGCAAACCAATAAAGAAAGCTTCGTTGTGCATCATGCACGGAGAAAACCATTCAGTGACCAATTCCATTTACAGATACGTAAACTCTATTGGCTGGAATCAGGCTGGCCAGTAATCTCTGCTTCAATCTATCAAGGAAGTGTTTCACGAATGCCAGAGCAGGAAACTCTGTTAGGAAAGTGGGAAATCATCCAATTTGATCATGAAGCTCAAGTTATATCTTCTCAACTGCAAGAAATAACAGCATTAAAAAAAGAAGGACGAAGTTACTTGTGGGGAGAAAACGAATTTGTCCCATATTATGAGTACATCGACCAAAAAGAAAGGTTGTTTTTCTCTGGAATCAATGATCAAGGCGTTGCGTTTCTTGGTCGAAAAGTGTACGAAGAATAAAAAACAAGCAGCACAATGAGTAGGTTACATTGTGCTGCTTATAAACGTATGCTGCTGCCGGCTTTACTAAATACTGCCTTTGAATAATCGGACACCATGAGTAGGAACCTCAGCATCGGCAATTGTTTGTTCTTTTTGTTGCCATAACTCAGTGCCGCTTTTAATTGGTAGTAAAGCAGCGATCGATTTTGGGATGGTTTGTGTTTGATCAGAAACATTGAAAATGGCATAGTAGACTGCTGTGTCGCTCAACGCCTCCCAAATGATCCACTCTTGATCACGATAGAACTCTTTTTTCGTATGGATTCTTCGATACATTTCTAAGACTTCAGTATTCGTCAATAAACGTAAGGTAAAAGGATCGATGTCTGGTAAAGTACCACCGAACATCAATGGAGATTGGAAGATCGTCCATAAACTCATCAATAAGTATTGCTCGTCTTTCGTAAAACGTGTCCAGCTGTCACCACCGCCACCATCAACTGCTCGAATGCCGATATGACCCAGCGGTAGCATATCACAGTCAGGCCAGTTACCTGGACGAACGAAAGGTGCCCACTCTGCTGCTCGGTCAAACATGGAGTAAAGGGCGTCCCAATGATCCCAAAAGTCATCCGTCAAGCGCCACATATTGGCATGATTTTGAAAGAAACTACCATTTTTGAGGGCAGCTGGTCCGGGAGACAAAGAAAGGACGATCTCTCGACCCGATCGATCGATCGCACGGCGAATCGCTTTGATTTCTGCTTTATGGGCATCACCGTAAATTTTCGAATCGCCGATATCATCCACCTTTATAAAGTCAACACCCCAAGAAGTATATAATTCGAGCAAGGAATCATAATAAAGCTGTCCTTCAGGCAATGAAACATCGACCCCATACATATCGGAATTCCAAGGACAGATTGAATTCATAGCAATGTCCCGTGCCCGTTTATCCGTTCCTTTGATCGGCGTATTTTGATGAACTGCTTGTCGTGGAATGCCGCGCATGATATGGATACCAAACTTCAGCCCTTTTTGATGCAGATAGTCACCAAGTTTTTTGAAACCAGCGCCATCTGTTGCTGAAGGGAAGCGGTTCTCAGCAGGAATCAAGCGAGAATAGTCGTCCATACACAACGGATAAAAATCATTGTACCTTGTAGACTTTGCTTCTGGTTCGCTCCATTGAATATCCACGACGACATACTCCCAACCATAAGCTTTCAAATGCTCTGCCATAAAATCAGCATGGGCGATCACTTCTGCCTCGGTTACAGAAGCGCCATAGCAGTCCCAAGAATTCCATCCCATTGGGGGTGTTTGTGCAAAATGTAAAAAAGACATCGATTTCCTCCTAGTACGTTTTTCTTATAGTATAGTAAGCAATAAAAAAGAGAGGGAAAGTTTTGTCTACTAGAAATAAAAAAGAAAGAAATCGTCAACGAATGAAAAAGGAGTTGATCAATGGTGTTTCCACAAGAAACAAACTATGCGAAGATTACAGCATACTATAGTGTTGCCCTTGAGCGTTTTTCCATGGATCCACATCAACACCCAGCGTGTGAGATCATGTTTGTGACCAAAGGGAAGTGTAAGATAAAGGTGCAAGATCAAGTAATTGTTCTGGAAAGAAATGATTTCGTTTTCATAAATGCGTTTGTGGAACACGCCTTACTCGTTGAAGGAGATTCCTGCACATTACTGAATATTGAATTTCTTCTAAGTGAGACACCGTCCGCCCTTTGTGTTCGTGATGTTTTTGCATACATCAAAGGAAATGTACAATTGAATGAGCCTTACGCGAAAAGTCGCGATGTCCGCCAATTTGGACAAGCGATCAAGTCATTGCTGCAGCTGCTAATGATCGATGATACTCAAGAGCAACCGTCTGCTGAACGGCAATTTACGATTGAGCTCTTGTTTAAGCGGATGCTGATGGAATTAGCCTTTTCATTACGTACGAAAGAAACCAAACGGGGCAATTGCTATGTGAACGCTGCGATCGACTATATTCAACAGCATTTTGATGAAGATATTCAAGTCCCCCAAATCGCAGCGGCGGTGGGGATTACGAAAGCCTACTTGCATAAACTCTTTCATGAGCAACTGGGAGTGACGGTCAACCATTTTCTCACCAGTGAGCGTCTGAAGCAGGCAGCATTTTTACTAAGCAATAGTCAGCTGCCAATCGTCGAAATTGCCGCTCAAGCAGGATTCAACAGCAGGCAGCACTTTAGCAATACCTTTAAACAGAAAAAAGGCATGAGTCCTAAAGCCTACCAGCTCTTATATAAGCAAACGATCAAAGAGGAGGCAGGGCAACATATCACAGGAGATGATCCGAACTTTTTATTAATGAAGTAAATATGAATTGAATGATCAAGCATAAAAAAGTAAAAGAACAGGAGAACGTAATGAAAGAATTCGCATTAAACAAGATCCAGCTCACGGACGAGTTTTGGCAAGGATACCAAGAGCTTGTTCGCAAAGAAACGATTCCTTACCAATACCAAGTCCTAAATGATGAAATCGATGTAGATGTTCAAGCAGAACGGGAAGATCCCAATTTGCCAGCTGGGAAAAGCCATGCATTGGCGAATTTTCGCATCGCCGCAAGGCAAATGGAAGGAGAACATTTCGGCTGGTTTTTCCAAGATAGCGATGTCTACAAATGGATCGAGTCAGCTGGGTATAGCTTGTTGAATACTAGCGATCCGCAATTGGAAAAGACAGTAGATGAAGTGATTGACTTAGTTGCTGCGGCGCAAGAAGCAGATGGCTACTTAAATACCTTCTTTCAATTGACCCGACCGAAGTTAAAATACCGTCAGCTGTATTTCAGTCATGAACTTTATTGTGCCGGGCATTTAGTCGAAGCGGCTATCGCTTATGATCAAGCGACAGGCAAGGATAAATTACTGACCGTGGCAGAGAAAAATATCGCCAATATTTGCACGCATTTTGGGCGGGAGCCTGAAAAAATTCAAGGTGCAGATGGCCATCAAGAGATTGAATTGGCGCTGGTGCGTTTGTATGAATACACCGGTAAACAAACCTATTTGACATTAGCTGATTTCTTTCTTGAAGTACGTGGGGAAGATCCTGCCTTTTACGAAAAAGAAATTTTGAAAAACCAAGCGGATGGCTTATCGGATGAAACGCCAAGGGTAGACCTCACCTATTTACAAGCCTACGATCAACCTAAAAAGCAGCATGAAGCCAAAGGTCATGCGGTACGAATGCTGTATATGGCAAGCGGGATGGCAAAAGTCGCCCAGCATACCCAAGATCAAGAATTAATCGACGCTTGTGAAGCGATTTGGGAAGACATCGCCTGTAAGAAAATGTATGTGACCGGTGGCGTCGGCTCAACCGTTCACGGGGAAGCCTTTGTCGGTCCCTATGATTTGCCAAATGATACGATGTATTGTGAAACCTGTGCTGCCATTGCATTGGTCCAATTTTCTTTTGAGCTGTTCAAACTAACCAATGAACCAAAATATTTAGCGACGATGGAACGAGCGTTGTATAATAGCGTCCTTTCTGGTGCGGCAATTGACGGCAAACACTTTTTCTACGTGAATCCTTTGGAGGTCAATCCCCAACGAGATCAAGAAAATCCTGGCAAAGGTCACGTCAAAGCCCAACGACCCGATTGGCTCGGTTGTGCGTGTTGTCCGCCGAATTTTGCACGGATGGTCGCTTCGCTGCAGCGCTTGGTTTACACTTGCGATCAAGAGAAGCTTTACGTGAATTTATTTGTAGCAAGCCGTTTAGAAGAACCTGATCAATTTACGTTTGAACAAACGGGCGGGTTTCCTTTTACAGAGGACCTCACGATTCGCTATCAAGGCATTCCAAAGACGCTTATCATCCACAAACCTAACGGACTAAGTAAGTTTCAAATCGATAGTGAACACGAATGGCAGGAGACGAACGAGGCAATCATCTTTGAGGCAGTCGAAAACGTGACGGCCAATATCCGTTTTGAACAACCATTGCAAATCCTGCGTGCGAATCCTCAAGTTATTCAAGCTATCAATCAAGTCGCATTGCAACGTGGCCCCTTCGTGTATTGCATAGAAGAAGCCGACAATGGTCAAGCACTCTGGCGTTGCCGCATCGACCCACAGGCGCTGGAGGCGACCTTTTCGAAAGAGGATACGTTGTTGCCAACTACTTTACGTTTGGCGATCAAAGGCTACCAAAGCGAAGAATGGTCGGGAACAACCCTTTACGAAGAACGAGCGGAAACGGTCATACCTCGTACGTGGCAACTGATCCCATACCATTTATGGGGCAATCGGGGCATAGGCGAAATGCGCGTTTGGCTGCCGCTCGTTGGAAAGGAGTAAGAAGTAAGCAGGGCCAAAGAGCTTCCCAAAAAGGAGGCTCTTTTTTTTCTAAACCTAACCTTCTTGGATTTGTTGCATGATTTCTTTAATTTGTTCCTATATTCCGATCTTTGAAAGCGTTATCGTTTTAGTGTAGGAATGTTGGCGGGTTTATGTAAAACAAGGAGGAAGAAGTGTGACAAGGAAAATCAGTAAAGTTGGCGTATCTTTGTTGGTATTGGCAGCGGCAACGGCAATCGGTGGCTGCACCCAAAGTGAGGCGAAGACAACTGGAAAAGTCGTTTACCAAGAAACAGCCAAAAGTACGTTGGAAAAAGCGATGGACAATCAACCGGAGTCGTCTTATTGGTTCCCAGAGGATTTGTTGGCATGGTCTTTTGAAAAAGATCCAGATGCGAAATACAATACCAGCGTTGTTCCATTAGCGCAGCGGGCAGCTAAAGAGACGTTGCCGAAGATGAATGACACGCAAACGGCAGAAACCAAAGTCGTGGCGCTTTCGATCATGAATAGCAGTACGAGCGGCAATGCACCACGAGGGATCAATACCTTTGATGCCAATGTCTTTTCTTATTGGCAATACATCGATCAATTGGTTTATTGGGGCGGCTCTTCTGGCGAAGGGATCATCGTACCGCCAAGTCCTGATGTGACAGATGCTGCTCATAGGAATGGCGTGCCGGTTTTAGGAACGATCTTCTTTCCGCAAACTGCCCATGGTGGGAAGCTGGAATGGCTAGATACGTTTTTAGCTAAGGATGAGGACGGCAATTTCCCGATCGTAGAAAAAATGATCGAAGTTGCCAATAGGTATGGCTTTGATGGCTGGTTCATCAATCAAGAAACCGATACGGCGGTCACTAGTTTTGATGATGCAGCGGAAGGTGTCGAACAATCGGGGGCTGATGGTAAAGGACTAAATGAAAGCCACGCCAAAGCGATGCAAGAACTGATCGCCCAATTCAAAGAACAAGCCGACGATCATTTAGAGATCATGTGGTATGATTCCATGACGAGTGATGGGAAAATGGATTGGCAAAATGCTCTGACGGATAAGAACAAAGCCTATTTAGTGGATGCAGAGATGAACCCATTGGCAGACAGTATGTTCTTGAATTTCTGGTGGACCACTGACAAACTGGCGGACAAGGAGCTGTTGAAGGCCTCCAATGAAAAAGCCCGTGAAATCGGTGTCGATCCTTACGATCTTTTTGCTGGGATCGATGTACAAGAAAATGGCTATGCAACGCCTGTGCGCTGGGATCTGTTTACGGATGAAAAAGGCGTTCCTTATACTTCATTGGGCCTGTATGTGCCTAGCTGGACCTATTCTTCTGCTAGTACGCCGGATGACTTCCAAAGCAAAGAGAATGCTTTTTGGGTCAATAACACGGGTGATCCTCGGGAAAGCCAGCTGCCAGAAGCGACAGAGTGGCCTGGGATCTCCACCTATGCCTTGGAACAGACCGCTATCACAGAGCTGCCTTTTGTGACGAATTTTAGTCTGGGGAATGGCTACAACTATTTTATCGAGGGAGAAAAAGTGTCCAGCCGCAATTGGAACAATCGGAGTTTGCAAGCTGTTTTGCCGACCTATCGTTGGGTCTTTGACCATGGAAAAGACAATGATTTGGCTGTATCAATCAATTATGCGGATGCCTACAATGGCGGAAATGCACTGAAACTACGTGGACAGATGACAAAAGGCAGTACCAGTCACATGGCATTGTATCAGACAGCATTTCCTGTGACGAAAAAGACGAAGCTGACGACGACTGTCAAAGCAACGGTACCGACAACTCTTGATTTGGTCGTGACCTTAGCCGATGGTTCGACACAAACAATCAAAGGAGACAAAGAGGTCGCAACAGACTGGACGACGATCACCTACTCATTGAAAGACATCAAAGGAGAAGTGACAGCGATCGGTTATGACATAACCACGAAAGAAACCAGTGATGTCTATGAATTGAATTTAGGGCAATTAACGATCGGAGATCAGAAAGCGGAGAAATTCGCTGCCGAAGCATTGACGGTTGAGGATGTGCTCTTTGATGAAGAAGAGGGCAACTATGCGGGTGTCCGTTTAACGTGGGAAGCTGCCAAGGACAAGACAGCTGCGGTTTATGAGGTCTACCAATTGAACGATGACGGCTCACGCTCTTTCTTAGCAGCTACGCCAGCAACCAACCACTATTTGAATGCCGTTGAACGACCAAAAGGGACGAGAACCAAGTTCGCGGTGGTGGCAGTGGATCGCTATGGCAATCGCGGCAAGCTATCCGATACGGTGGAGATCACTTGGCCGAACAATCAGCTGCCAAAAGCAGCCTTTACAGCCTCTAAAACCTTAGCGGCACCGGGGGAAACGATCACCTTCACGAATACCTCATCTGCGAATGCCGAAGCATTTGAATGGACGTTTGAAGGCGGCGATATCACCAGCAGTACAGAAGAAAATCCCCAAGTGACCTATTCGGAACCAGGTACCTACAAAGTCACGCTTGTTGCCAAAAACGAAGCAGGAGAGACCCCTCTGGAAATGGCGGGATTGATCACGATTTCTGCTGATGCGCCGAAAGAGTTGCTGCTGCTTTCAAAAGATGCCGAAGCAACTGCTTCATCGTTTGTCAATGATGCCGAAGCACCGGCTTTTGCCCTCGATGGTGATTTGAGTACGAAGTGGTGTGCGACAGGCAATGCGCCTCATGAGTTGATGATCGATCTCGGTCGACCACAAACGGTCAGTGAAGTACGCCTCGCTCATGCGGAGGCTGGTGGAGAAGGTCCAGACATGAATACGCGGGCGTATACGGTGCTCATCAGTGAAGATGGCAAAGACTATGAGCCAGTTTCACGAACGTTGAAAAATGAAGCCGGCAATAGCACCAATACGTTTGCCGTCCAGAAGGTGCAATATGTAAAAATCAGTATCGATAAACCAACACAAGGAGCAGATTCGGCAGCCCGAATCTATGAAGTCGAAGTATACGGAATGGATAAATAGCAAAAAAGAGCAGGGCGTTAACCCTAAAAAGGGAAGCGGCTGAAGCGATGCTTTTCTGAAAAATGACCGAACCAAAAAAGCCGTTGCGACCAATAAATGGTCACAACGGCTTTTGCTTTTTCCCAATAAGTTTAGCGTGAAGTACGGCTGGCGGGATCTAAGCGGCGTTCAATAAAGCTTAGCCCAAGATCCGTAATGATTGCCATCAAGGCAGTTGGTAAAGCACCGGCTAAGATGATCGATGCTCCATCTGTCGCATTGGTTCCGCGGATGATGATGTCCCCCAGTCCACCAGCACCAACGAAAGCGCCAATGGCGGTGATACCGATCGCCACGACTAAGGCGTTTCGAATCCCTGCCATGATCACCGAAACAGACAATGGCAATTCGATCATATACAATCGTTGCCAGCTAGTCATCCCCATCCCTTTGCCGACATCTAACGTATTGCGGTCGACTTGGCGCATGCCGGTATAGGTATTTTTGATGATCGGTAACAAAGAATAAAGGAAAATCGTTAAAATCACGACATTCACACCTAAGCCCATGCCGATCATTAAAATCGAGATCATCGCTAAAGATGGAATCGTCTGGATGATATTGGCGAAACGAATCACCCAATCTGCCAAACGCATTTTTTTAGAAATCAAGATCCCGATTGGAATCCCGACGATCGAGGCAAAAAGTACCCCGTAGATTGAAATCAAGAAGTGACGAATGAACTGGGCAAAAACATAGCCGCCATTTTCTTGAAAATAGAAAAGAAATTGTTGGAATAAATTCATGTCTGCCATTTCGTCACTCTCCTTCGAAGTAATTATTTTCTTCTAAGAAACGTTCAGCAACTACCGTTGGTTCTAGAAGGTCATTATCCACTTGGTAATTCAATTCTTGCATTTTTTCGGTATCAATTTTGCCTGCTAATTTGTTCAGGGCATCGCCGATTTCAGGTGTTTCTTCCAATAATTTGTCATCGACGATCGGTGCGGCATCATAAGGCGGGAAGAAGTTTAGATCATCTTCTAGCATCACGAGATCGTAACTGCCGATCCGGCCGTCGGTTGAGTACCCTAAAACGATATCCATTTTTCCGTTATCAACAGCATCATAGACAAGACCGATCTGCATCGGTAGGATATTTTGGAAAGAGAATCCATAGGCTTTCTGGAAGCCATCGTACCCATCACCGACCCGTGTGATCCACGCGGTATCGACCCCTGCGACCAATTGATCTGCGACATCTTTCAAGTCACTGACTTTTTCCAATCCGTATTTTTCGGCAGTGTCTTTCCTGACAAGAAAGACATATGTGTTATCAAAGCCGTAAGATGGGAACCAAGTCTGTTGGTACCGTTGCTCAAATTCTGATTTGACTTTGTCAAAGGCGGCTTGCGGATCAGATTCTGGTTCCAACCCTAACGTAGTGGTCAAGTCAGTTCCTGTGTAGCGGGCAGCTGAGATCGACGCATCGCCATTCATCATCGCTTGGTGATTGATGGTCGTTGTTGCTAAGTTGTTAATGACGGTTGTGTTTTTATCCGTATAGTGTTCGACCATACCGGCAACCACCGCGCCAAGAATTTGGGCTTCGGAAGTGATCCCACCTGTGATCGCCACGGTATTCTCATCAGAAGTCGAAGCTAAACCGGGAAAGGAACAGCCGGACAGTAAAGCGACACTTAAGGAAAACAACAGCGCTAATTTTGAAGTTTTTTTCATTACGCATCCCCCCTTAAGGCAGCTGGTGTCAGTTTGTTTTCTAACAAACCCAGTAACCAGTCAGCTAATAAAGCAAAGATCGTCACTGGAATCGTCCCAGCAAAAATCAAAGGCGGTTGGTAGTTGTTTAGTCCGCTAAAGATCAAATCACCAAGTCCACCGGCACCAATGTAAGAAGCCAAGGTAGCCCAGGCTAAAACATACACGGCCGATAAGCGGATCCCTGCCATGATCGTTGGGATCGCTAGAGGTAATTCCACACTGATGATCGACTGCAAGTTGGTCATCCCCATCCCTTTGGCAACATCGCGGTAATTCCAATCGACTTTTTTCATTCCAATGTAGGTATTTCGCAAAATCGGCAACAAGGAATAAATGAAAAGAGCGACGATAGCAGGGACTTTTCCGACACCTAAAATCGGGATCATCAATGCCAATAGTGCCAAAGAAGGCACGGTTTGCAGCGCACTGGTGATGCCGATCACGACCGTTGCTGCTTTGGGGAAACGGGTCAAGATCACACCGATCGGTACAGCAACAAGAATCCCTAAGAGCAAAGCCGCAAAGGAGATATACAAATGTTCGAGACTTTTGGTGACCAATTGGCCGCCATATTCATTAAAGAAGCTTTGCATGCGCTAGACCTCCTCAGTTTCTTCAGGTTTCGCCGACTCAATGGCTTCCATGATCGATGGCTCATCGCCCCAAATCACATCATAAACGATATCAACTAAGGAAGCACGGGTCAAAATCCCGACTAAATGTTTGTCGGCATCTACTACTGGGACATATTTTAAGCCGCGTTTTAAGATACGTTGCAAGGTATCCCGCAACAAGGCGGTTTCGCGAACGAAAAAGACATCTTTGTTCAAGATATCGCCGACACTAGTAACTTTGCCACGGTTGCGGTCGATGGATTCGACATCGATGTAGCCTTTTAGCACGTTGCTATTGTCGGTAACAAGCAAGGTATCGACCCGTTTTTCCCGCATCAAGTGAATCGCTTCTTGTAAGGATTTTTCTGGTGTGATAGCGATCGGGGTATTTAACATTACGTCTTTGACTGGCGTCGTGTCAGGTTTTGCTTGTAACAAGCGGTCTTCACCGATCAACTCTTCCACAAACGGTGTTGCTGGGTGTTGCAGAATATTTTCTGGTGTATCAAATTGAATGACTTTTCCTTCACTCATGATCACGATGCGGCTAGCAAGCTTCAATGCTTCGTCCATATCATGGGTAACAAAGACGACAGTTTTTCCAAGCCGTTCTTGCAAGTCTTTAACCAAATCTTGTAAGGAGTCACGAGTGATTGGGTCTAGTGCGCCAAAAGGCTCATCCATTAAAATGACATCTTGGTCAGCTGCCAGGGCACGGACAACACCGATCCGTTGCTGTTGTCCTCCAGACAATTCGTTGGGGTAACGGTCGAGCATTTCTCGCGGCAATTCCACTAAGTCGATCATGCGCTCGGCAGTTTTGTTGCGTTCTTCTTGGCTGACTTTTAACAATTTTTGAACCAATGTGATGTTTTCCCGAATCGTCATGTGAGGCATCAAACCGATGCTTTGGATCACATAGCCGATTTGACGGCGTAATTCCACGGGGTTGATCTCTGTAACGCTTTTTCCATTGATCAAGATTTTTCCTTTAGAAGGATCCGTCATACGGTTGATCATCCGCATACAAGTCGTCTTTCCACTACCACTTGTCCCGATGAAGCAAATGAATTCGCCTTTTTCAAAGGAAAGATTCACATCTTCAACAGCGACTTTACCACCTTTGTAAATTTTGGATACCTGCTGAAACTCAATCATGATGTCACCTCTATTTTTATTTAAGCAATCTGAATAATGGCTTATAATCTGTACTAAGTATGCCGAAAAGTCACGTGTTATTCAAATAATCTGCCCATTTTTTTCATAATTGTATAGACAAAACTGAAAATAGCGCCATAAGCAAGTCCAAATTAAGGAGCGATGCATAGAGAAAAGAAGCAGCGGAAATATGTCGTTATTTTTCATTGGGAAAAAGGAGACTTTTTTGCTGAACGCCTTGGCAGCAGTCTCTTTAATTTTTTCTAAGAAAGGGCAGAATTAAAAGCTGTTTTTTCAATTTTTATAAAAACATGCTAGAATAGAGAAGAATTTAGGGAAAGAGAGGAACAACATGCTTACAACTGAAGATTTTGATTTTGACTTACCGGAAGAACTGATCGCTCAAACGCCATTAAGTGATCGCTCAAGTTCCCGTTTATTAGTGGTTGACCGCGAGACTGGCAAATTTGAGGACAAGCACTTCTATAACATCATTGATGAATTGGAACCAGGGGATGCCTTGGTGATGAATGATACGCGGGTGCTACCAGCTCGTATTTATGGCGAAAAACAAGAAACAGGTGCCCATCTGGAAATCCTTTTACTGAATAATATTGAAGGGGATACGTGGGAAACCTTGATCAAGCCAGCCAAAAGAGCCAAAGTCGGCACGAAGATCACCTTCGGCGACGGACGATTAGAGGCAGTGGTGGAAGAAGAGCTCGATCACGGCGGCCGGATCATTCGTTTTCAATACAAAGGAATCTTTTTAGAGATTCTGGAATCACTTGGCGAAATGCCGTTACCGCCTTACATCAAAGAACGGCTAGAAGACCCAGACCGCTATCAAACGGTTTATGCCAAAGAAAACGGCTCAGCTGCCGCACCAACTGCCGGCTTGCATTTTACCCCAGAATTGCTGGAGCAGATCGCCGCAAAAGGCGTCAAGTTGGTTTATCTGACTTTGCACGTTGGTTTAGGAACGTTTCGTCCAGTCAGTGTCGATAATATCGCTGATCATGAGATGCACAGCGAATTTTACCGTTTGACAGAAGAAGCTGCCGCGCAATTGAACGAGGTTCGGGCAAATGGCGGCAAGATCGTTGCAGTCGGAACGACTTCGATCCGTACATTAGAAACCATTGGGACCAAGTTTGATGGGCAAATCAAAGCCGATAGTGGGTGGACGAGTATTTTTATCACGCCAGGCTATCAGTTTAAAATCGTGGAAGCTTTTTCTACCAACTTCCACCTACCAAAATCAACCTTAGTGATGTTAGTTAGTGCCTTTGCAGGACGCGACCTAACACTTTCTGCCTACCAACATGCCATCGATGAGCGGTATCGCTTCTTTAGCTTTGGCGATGCGATGTTCTTAAAATAAACAAAAAAACTGAGCGACGTAAGCGGCTCTTTAAGTTGAATCAATTTCTCAACTTTTAGAACTGCTTTTTTTGTCGCCCAGCTTACTACTAGAGGAAGGTATAAGTGGTGGTCGCTTTTTGTGGTCCATGCAAAGCAATGTTTCTCGAAAATTTGTTTTCATTTACAAACTTACACATGTTTCGTGTATTCCGATACAAAATGAGACGTATCATTTTTCGATATGGAAATGTTCGATCCTTGTTACGTTTTTCTTCTTGTTACTTTACACGTTTGGTACTAGGTGAAACTTGTACGTTCAACAACTTTTAGTAGATTGAGTTTGCGATATTTACGAAAACCACCAACAGAGTTGCTACCTTCCTTACACGTATACTATAACACGAAACGGAAGCGTTTGCAAAAGAAAACGATTCTTTTCTTCAAAAAAAAGACCGGCGAACCGATCTTTTAAGCAAGTGCTCGTTTAGGCAGATTGTCATAGAATGCTGCTTTGGTTGCACTGATGTATGGCGTCAACCATAAGTAGCCGATTCCTGCTGTCATGATGGCCAAAATGTGCCAGCCGATGAAGCTCAAATCTAGGATGAACAATTGTCCTTTGTAGCCTTTCATTAAATGACGACTCCCCGTGATACAGCTGAGAAAATCTGGCCGCATACCGGTTTCTTCGTAGGTATCATAAAAGACAAAATATGCTTGAGAATAAGAATAAGCTTTGATGATCCCAGGAATGATAAACAGGAACGTCCACAACGTCGTGAAAATAGTCGACAAAATATAGATGACGATGATCCCTAACACGAAAGCACCACTGAAGCCACGAAAGACATCAGAAAAGGGCTGGATCGATTGCTTCTTACCGCGTAAAATGTCAAGGAAAGTCCAAGAGATCCCCGCACCGAATAAGGCAGAAAATAGACCGCTGATCAAACCGCCGCCACCACTGCCACCGCTTCCGCCAGCGGAATTGACTGCATCGGTAGAACCAAGATCATTGAACATACCGCTTTGATACAATGGAATAACAGCAAGAACGATAATGACGAGTGCGATAGCGATCGAGATCAAAGTCGGTACAATACACATCAAAACACTGTCTTTCCAGCGGCCTCTCAGGATTGCTTTTGCTTCTGCTTTTAGTTCTCTATTTGATTTCATTTCAAAAAACCTCCCTTCAATATAAATAACATGATAGCAAACTTTCGCTAAATCTTCAAAAAAAAGTAATAGATGTTTCGCATAACTAGGAGAAAATACTCTTAGTTTCTTTAAACTTCCTTGCAAAATGTAAGGGCAACCCTTATCATAGATAGGGTTGCACAGTTAATCGAGTTTAGAGAGAAAGTAGGGAAATGAATGACGGAACCAGCCATTCGTTATCGTCTGATAAAGAAAGAAAAGCATACCGGTGCCCGTTTAGGCGAACTGATCACGCCTCACGGAACCTTTCCAACGCCAATGTTCATGCCAGTCGGCACATTAGCAACGGTCAAAACCCTTGCCCCTGAAGAGTTGAAAGAAATGGGTGCAGGCGTCATTTTAAGCAATACCTATCACTTGTGGTTGCGTCCAGGAGAAGACATTGTTGCAGAAGCAGGCGGCTTACATAAATTTATGAATTGGGATCAACCGATCTTAACAGATTCTGGTGGTTTCCAAGTCTTTTCATTAGCCGAAATGCGCAACATCGTCGAAGAAGGTGTCCATTTCAAAAACCATTTGAATGGGTCGAAAATGTTTTTATCTCCTGAAAAAGCGATTGATATCCAAAACAAATTAGGATCAGATATCATGATGAGTTTTGATGAGTGTCCGCCATTTGATGAAAGCTATGACTACGTCAAAAAATCGGTGGAACGGACGTCTCGCTGGGCAGAACGTGGCTTGAAAGCTCATGCCAATCCAGATCGTCAAGGCTTGTTTGGGATCATTCAAGGTGCAGGCTTTGAAGACTTGCGCAAGCAAAGTGCCCAAGACTTGATCAGTATGGACTTCCCAGGTTATTCCATCGGCGGCCTGTCAGTTGGCGAACCAAAAGCGGAAATGAATCGCGTGTTGGAATTTACGACCCCTTGGATCCCAGAAAACAAACCACGTTACCTGATGGGCGTTGGGGCAGCGGACTCCTTGATCGATGGCGTGATTCGCGGTGTCGATATGTTCGACTGCGTTTTACCAACACGGATCGCAAGAAACGGTACCTGTATGACTTCAAAAGGTCGTTTAGTCGTGAAAAATGCGCAATATGCCCGTGACTTTCGACCAATCGACGAGAAGTGTGATTGCTATACATGTAAAAACTATTCTCGTGCGTATATTCGTCACTTGATCAAATGTGATGAAACCTTTGGTATGCGTTTGACGTCTTACCACAATGTCTACTTCTTATTGAATCTAATGAAAAATGTCCGTCAAGCCATCATGGACGACAACTTGTTGGAGTTCCGTGAGCATTTTATTGAAGAGTATGGGTTCAACAAGGAAAATGCGAGGAATTTCTAACATTCTCTACTAAAATGGTGGGAATAATAGAGGAATTCTGATAAAGTATCTTATAGGAAAGAAAATAAATCGAGGTGAAAAAAATGGCACAATCTTTACCAATGCTCTTTATGCTGGTTGCTTTAGTGGCAATGTGGTTCTTTATGAGTCGTTCACAAAAGAAACAACAGCAAGAGCGTAAAAATCTTTTAGAAAATATGAAAGCTGGCGATGAAGTCGTAACCATCGGCGGACTCCACGGCGTTCTTTCTGAAGTCAACACAGAAAAAAGCACCGTGATCATCGACTGTGAAGGAATTTTCTTAGAGTTTGATCGTTCAGCGATCCGCACAGTGAAACCTGGAACTGTTGCATCCGTTGAAACACAAATCGAACCAGCTGATGTCGAAGACGCAACGAGCATCCAAGACGAAACCAAAGAATAAGCACAAACGCACCGTCGCTTTCTCAGAAGCGATGGTGCATTTTTTTAGTAGTCGGACAGTTTCTAAAATAAAACAAACACCGCAGCAAAACAGAGATCGCTCGTTTTGCTGCGGTGCTTTGATTGCCTTCGTTACTCGATCGGAATCAGTTTCTTTGACGCTTGTTTGCCTTGGTCTTTTGGCAACGTCAATTTCAAAATTCCTTCAGCGTAAGAGGCTTTGATTTCATCCTCTTTGACGTTTTCTAACAGGTATTGTCGCCGAACGCTTGTCAAGCTGCGCTCGCTGCGAACCAGACGTCCTTTTTCATCTTCGGTCGCATGATCCGTCTGGTGTTGTCCCGTAATCGTTAAAACCCCATTCTCATAGGTTACTTGAATATTTTCCTTAGGGATGCCAGGCAGTTCTGCTTCAACGAGAAATTCATGGTCATTCTCGTGAATATCGGTTTTGATCAGGTTCGATGGAAACCCATCAAAAAAACTGCGGCCAAAATCTTCAAAGAAATCAAAAGGTGTCATACTGTATGAATCTGAGCGGCGTGGCACAATCTCATGTGTCATAAGAATCATCCTTTCTTTATTCTTTTGTTTTTACACTTTTTATTTTATTCATTTTTTAGCGAATTTCAAGTGATTTACTCGCTTTAAAAAAATCTTAAAAAACCTTTGATACCAACGTTTTACTCCTTGATTTTGGCGTTTTTTTACATTGCTTTGTTTCCATTTCCGCCTTCATTTCGCCTGCTTTTTTCGCGTGACAGTATATACTTAATGATATATACTAAAAGCGAAGTGGAGGAGGAAAAACATGGCACGTTATAGAAAACGAATGCTTGTTGCTTTGATCTATGCATTGTTGTCGTCGATTGCTTTAAATCTCTTTTGGCTGCCGGGAAATATTTATGCGAGTGGGATCACTGGTTTGTCGCAATTGTTGTCGCAGCTTTTAGACGAGCAGTTGAATCTGCAGCTTTCGATCCCGCTTTTGGTGCTTTTTTTTAATGCGCCATTGTTAGCGGTTGCTTGGGTCAAAATCGATCGAGAATTTACCATTATGACGGTTTGTACCGTCGTCCTGTCTTCTGTTATGATGAAGGTGGTACCGATCATTGCTTTAACGACCGATCCGGTGATCTGTGCCGTGTTCGGCGGATTGCTGCACGGGGTGTCGGTGGGCTTGACATTGAACGACGATTTTTCAACGGGTGGGCTTGATATTTTAGGGATTTTAGTGAAAAAAGCCACTGGTAGAAGTATCGGTAGCTTATTTATCGGCTTCAATGTCAGTTTGCAGCTAGCAGCCGGACTGATCTTTGGCTGGCCCTATGCTTTTTATAGTGCCATTTCCTTCTTCATCAGTGGGCGGATGGTCGACTACGTCAACCTGAAACAGCGGCGTGTGCAGCTGCTGGTCGTTACAGAAAAAGCAGAACCCGTCATTACGACGCTGCAATGTGCCTTGCAGCGAGGCATCACGGTCATCAACGATGTCGAAGGTGGATTTGATCATAAACAGAAAAAACTATTATTACTGGTCATTTCCCATAGAGAACTCAAGACCGTCGAAGGCATGATCCAAGGAATCGATGAACAAGCGTTTGTCAGTGTTTCTTCTGGCGTCAGTGCCAATCGATCGTTTTATGAATGGTAGCAAAGTGAAAGAAAGTAGGAGAGACGTTGAAAAAACAAGCAGTATTTCAAGAAGTTGCCCAGCAGATTGCGCAACGGGTTCATGAAGGTACGTACGTGACGAGCCAAAAGCTTCCTTCCGATTATGATTTAGCAGAGGAATTTCAGTGCAGCCGTTTAACGGTGCGCAAAGCCATCGATCTATTGATTGGCCAGAATTTGTTAGTGAAAGAAAAAGGCAAAGGAACCTATGTCATGAAACAGCCCAAGATCCAAAGCGGCTCTGGCGGGCTCCAAAGTTTTACTGAAACTGCAAAGATCCAAGGGAAAAAGACCCGTACGGAAGTTTTGCATATCGAAACTGTCAAAGAGCTCCCGATAGAGATTGGGCAGCTGTTTGGCGATTATGCCAAGGAACCGATCGTTTATTTGGTGCGTTTGCGTTACTTTGATGATGAGCCGATGACGGTGGAAAATCTTTACGTACTGAAACGCTATCTGCAAGAAGACACTGCAGAACTCACGAAAGCTCAATTAGAGTCGTCTTTGTATCAAGTCATTGAAGCCAACATCGAGATTGGTTATTCCCATCAAGAGGTGGAAGCTGTGAAAAGTCCTGCCGATATTGCGAAACTTTTGCAGGTACCTCAAGAGGAACCGATGCTTTTGGTCCATTCGATGACCTATTCCGCATCAGCCAAACCGATCTTATACGATACATCCTATTACCGAGCAGACAAATATACCTTCAAAAATACATTAGTGCGTCAAAAATAAAATCAATCCTTTAGAGGTGAAGACAATGGATCCACTCACAGCAAGTATTGAAGCCAATTGGCCAGAATTTCTCACGCTTTTGGACGAAGTGATGCAGATCGCAAGCGTCAAAGGTGAGCCGGCGCCTCATGCGCCTTATGGCAAGGGACCACGAGAAGTGTTAGCATACGTCATGGAAAAAAGCGCAGCATACGGGTTTCAAACAACGGTCATTGATGATGCGATCGGCTATGCCCATTGGGGACCAACGGATACCGACTATATCGGTGTGTTAGGACACTTGGATGTCGTCTCGGCAGGTTCTGGCTGGAGCTACCCACCCTTTGCACTAACTGAAAAAGACGGCAACTTTTATGGCCGAGGGATCTTAGATAACAAAGGCCCGATCATCAGCTGTTTGTTTGCCATGAAATTATTGAAAGACCTTGGTCATCAACCGCAATTACCGCTGCGGATTATTTTCGGTACAGATGAAGAAAGCGGCATGTCGGATATCCCGCATTATCTAGCGGTTGAGCAGCCACCGCGTTTTGGTTTTACGCCAGACTGCAAGTATCCAGTGGTTTACGGCGAACGAGGTGTCGTCAATGTGCAACTTGATTTTCCATTGCCCGCCCAAGAACAGCAGCTGTTAGCGGCGTTTTCTGGCGATCAATTCCGCGATCATGTGCCAGACCACCTATCGGTAACCGTAGGCAGCCAGTCCTTTGAAGCACTAGGCAAACGTTCCCCTAGCAATGCCCCTGAGCTAGGGGACAATGCCATTACAAAGCTTGCCCAGCAAGCAGCACCGCAACTAGCAGCGACACCATCCTTGCAAGCAGCTTTGCAGTGGATCGCCCAAAGTTTTCACCAGCAGCACTATGGCGAAGGCATTGATTTGGTACTAGAAGATGCTGATTCAGGAAAGTTGATCTTGACCCCTGTGGTTCTCCAAAAATCCGCCAGTGGACTAGCGTTAGAAGTGGCCTTTCGCTATCCGGTATCGGTAACGGAGGAACAAGTACTCGCTGGGGTGCAAAAGGCATTGCCAAAAGGGGCAAGTCTTACGATCCTTCGCAGCATTCCGGGGTTCTGCCGATCAAAAGATGCCCCCGAAATCCAAACGCTATCGACGATCTATCACCAAGTAACGGGCAATGATCCAACCCCCGTGACGACTACAGGAGCAACCTATGCCCGCAAGATGCCAAACATCCTTGCTTTTGGTCCGTCTTTTCCAGGGCAAAAAGGGATCGCTCATAACCAAGATGAGTACATGGCGGTTGCCGATCTACGGATGAATCTTGAAATTTATTTGCGCAGCTTACAAGCACTGACAAAATAAGCGAAGACACGGACGAAGAAGAGTTTTTCCAATTTTTTTGAGAAACTCTTTTTTTAGTATAGACATAGTAGTATATACCGTATAGAATATACTTGAAAGCGCTATGAAAAATGGAGGGATATTTATGTGGGGAATGATTGCTACATGGCGGATGGCATACGATGGCGTGCTCGCTGCTAAAGCACTATTAGAGCAACAAGGCTCCTGCCAAGATGCAGTAGAAACAGCCATTAAAGCAGTGGAAGATTATCCATTTTATAAATCGGTGGGGTATGGCGGACTGCCCAACGAAGAAGGCGTGTTGGAAATGGACGCTGCCTTTATGGATGGTGATACCTTCAAAATTGGTGCCGTCGCTGGGATCGTCGATGTGGAAAATCCTATTTCCGTGGCACGCCGCCTAAGTGAGGAAAAATTCAATAGTTTTCGGATCGGCCAAGGAGCGGTCGCTTATGCGCTTGCTGAAGGATTCCAGCCCAAAGAGATGTTGACACCGCGAGCCAAAACCATTTGGGAAAAGCGCAAAGCAGAGATCGCTGCCAACAACCTCGATCCCTATGACGGCCACGATACAGTGGGAGTAGTTGCGCTGGATGAGCACCAAAGCATGGCAGCAGGAACCTCTAGTTCTGGTCTATTTATGAAAAAAAGCGGTCGTGTCGGCGATTCACCGTTATCTGGTTCTGGTTTTTATGTGGATAGTGAAATCGGCGGTGCCGCCGCCACAGGGTTAGGGGAAGACTTGATGAAAGGCTGCCTTTCCTACGAGATCGTCCGTTTGATGGGAGAAGGGCTAGCACCGCAAGAAGCATGTGATCAAGCCGTTTACGACTTTGAAGCGCGATTGAAGAAGCGCTACGGCAAAGCCGGCGCCTTCTCGCTGATCGCCTTAGATAAACAGGGGCGCTGGGGCGTGGCAACCAATGTAGAATTTACCTTTAGTGTCGCAACCACCAATCAAGAGCCAGCTATTTTTATGGCAACACCAGGACCTGAGCAGACAACCGTGATCGAACCCATCACGCAAGAATGGTTGGAGGCTTATGAAAAACGAATCAAAGCGCCGGTCTAACAACCGCGATTGAGAAAAACAAACATTGGAGGAATGGATATGGCAACGAAAAAAATCTATTTGTTTTGTGAAGCTGGAATGTCAACGAGTATCATGGTCAATAAAATGATGGAAGTCGTCAAAAAGCACAACATGCCTTTGACGATCGAAGCATTCCCTGCGATCCATGCAGAAGAAAAAGTCGAACAAGAAAAACCAGTTGCTATTTTGTTAGGTCCACAAGTACGACACTTAGATAGCAAAATGAAAGCAACTTTCGAGCCAATGGGGATTCCAGTCGGCACGATCGCGACAGAAGCATACGGCATGATGGATGGCGAACGAGCATTGAAAGATGCCTTGAGCTTGATCAAAAAAGCCAAAGCAAAGTAATAAAAGTGTTGGAGTAACAGGGGACTACGTGTTATCTGCCAGATAGCACGCAGATGGGAGGAAGAAAAATGCAGAAATTTTTAAACTGGTTAGAAAAAGTGTTAACACCGATGGCAAAGACGATTGGTGAAAACAAATACTTGATTGCGATTCGCGATGGTTTCTTATTATCCACACCGTTGTTGATCGTGGGTTCACTCTTTTTAGTCTTGACCAATTTTCCGATTCCAAATTGGAACGAGATGATGAGCGGTTTGCTGGGAGACAACTGGGCAACGATGTTGAATATGCCAGCAACAGCCAGCTTTGACATTATGACGATTTTAGCCGTTGGTGGGATCGGGTATAGTTTGGCAAAACAGTTTAAAGTTGATGCCATGCAAGCAGCCATTATTTCACTCGTTTCTTTTTTTATCGTGACACCATTTACGACCGTTTTCACACCAGAAGGCTCTACGGAAGTATATGAAGTTGGCAGCCTGCCATTACGATGGATGGGTTCTAGCGGTTTGTTCTTAGGGATGGTCGTTGCCTTGATTTCCACCAGAATGTTCGTTGCGTTATTACGCAAAGGGTGGACGATCAAAATGCCTGACGGTGTTCCCCCAACCGTGGTGAAATCCTTTGAGGCATTGATTCCCAGCTTTGTGATCGTGACGGTTTTTATGATCGCCAACTGGTTAGCCAACTTAACGTCTTATGGCAATCTGCAAGAGATCCTCTTTAAGTTCTTACAGACACCGTTGTTAAGTTTAGGAAATACTTTAGGTGCCATGATCATAGCCTACCTATTTTTGCATTTTTTCTGGTTCTTTGGGATCAATGGTTCCAGTGTGGTCGGCGCTGTCTTCAACCCTATCTTACGGGCATTATCTATTGAAAACTTAGATGCTTTCAAGAATGGCGCAGAAATTCCTAACATTATCACCGGTCAATTTCAAGACATGTTCGCGACCTTTGGCGGGGGCGGTTCGACATTGTCTTTGATTTTAGTCATGATCTTAGTCTGTAAAAGCCAAAGGGTCAAAAAACTATCACAGTTATCGTTGATACCAGGTATCTTTGGGATCAATGAACCAATCATCTTTGGGTTACCGATCGTCTTGAATCCAGTTCTGCTGATTCCTTTTGCTTTAGTGCCAACGATCAATATTATTATCTCTTACTTCTGTATGGATCTTGGGTTAGTCAACTATACCAATGGAATTCAACTGCCCTGGACCACGCCACCGATTATTTCTGGTTTCTTAGTCAGTGGTTGGCAAGCGTCTGTTTTACAAGTCTTGTTGATCCTCTTAGGAATGGCTATTTATTATCCGTTTATCAAAGTCTTAGATAATCAATATCTAAAAGAAGAAGCGGATGCCGTTGAACAAGAAGAAGAGGAAATCAATTTTGACGATTTCGATTTTGATGATCTATAAGAAAAGAGGCGCCGCTCATGAAAAAAATAATTTTGATTCTCAATCATGTCACTGCAGGGATGGGAAGTGATGAAAATGCTCAGTTGCCGCCAAGCGGCAAAAAAGCTGCCCTTGGTCCAGGTCGAACCTTGAATCCACTTTTTCAAGAGCAAGACGCACAAATCGTTGCAACGCTTTATTGTGGTGACCAATATTATCACGAGCATCAAGAAGAAGTGAACAAAAAATTTGTGGGGTTTGCTAAAAAATTTGATGCCGATGCCGTTCTTTGCGGACCTGCGATGCATTATCCTAATTTTGGCGAAATGGCAGCAGGATTGACGAAAGTATTCAACGCGCAAGGAATTCCAGGGGCTGCAGCGATGTCAGAGGAAAACCCAGCAGTGGCAATCTATGCCAAAGACATCTATATTTTGAAGATGCCGAAAAAAGGCGGGATTGGATTGAATGATTCCTACAAAAAGATGGCGCACGTTGTTTCCCAGCTTGCCCACGGAAAGCCTCTAACAGAAGCAGACCAAGACGATTTGTTTTAAAGAGAAAGACGATCAGCGTTGGCTGGTCGTTTTTTTGTCCTCAATAGACACTAATAGCCATTGAGGGAGGGACAGAATACTAGAGGGAGTATACGGCAATCTTAGATAAAATAGTAGAAGGAAGAGTGATTTTTTTCCAAAGTGAACAAAAAGTTTTTTTACCTATTGTTCAACTGAGCACATGACATTTTTCTTAATAAAAATCGAAACTTTTGTCCACTTATTTTCCTTGAAAGCTCTTGAAAACGCTTAATTTAAAGGGAGTTTAATAAAACTGTGAAAAAAATCACAAAAACTATTTACAAACAAAAAAAGATGTTGTATGATCTGTATGTGAAGTAGTTAACAAACAAAACATGTTTAAAAACTAGGAGGACATACAATGGCTAAGACATTGGAAAAAGAAGTGACAATCGACGTACAAGCAATGATCGACGATTTAGCAACGAAGGCAAATGTGGCGTTAAAAGAAATGGAAAGCTTTGATCAAGAAAAAGTGGACCACATTGTTCATGAAATGGCAATGGCAGCATTAGACAAACACATGCCTTTAGCTAAAATGGCAGTAGAAGAAACTGGCCGTGGCATCTATGAAGATAAAGCGATCAAAAACATGTACGCTTCAGAATATATTTGGAACAGTATCAAACATGACAAAACAGTCGGCGTGATCAATGAAGACAAACAAAAAGGCTTGATCGAAATCGCTGAACCAGTTGGTGTCGTTTGTGGGGTAACACCAACAACCAACCCAACATCTACAACGATCTTTAAAGCAATGATCGCTTTGAAAACACGTAACCCGATCGTTTTTGCTTTCCACCCATCTGCACAAAAATGTTCAGCAGAAGCTGCACGTATCGTTCGTGATGCAGCCATCGCTGCTGGGGCACCTGAAAACTGTGTGCAATGGATCGAGCATCCATCAATCGAAGCGACTGGCTTATTGATGAACCACCCAGGAATTGCGATCGTATTAGCAACTGGTGGGGCTGGCATGGTCAAAGCAGCATACTCAACTGGTAAACCTGCATTAGGTGTTGGACCAGGGAACGTACCTGCGTATATCGAAAAAACAGCGAAAGTGAAACGAGCAGTCAATGACTTGATCGTATCAAAAACCTTTGATAACGGAATGATCTGTGCCTCTGAACAAGCAGTGATCGTTGATAAAGAAGTCTATGCCTCTGTGAAAGCAGAATTTGAAGCACATCAAGTCTATGTTGTAAAAGCAAAAGAATTACAAAAACTTGAAGATGCCGTGATGAACGAAGGAAAATATGCAGTAAATCCAGCAATCGTTGGACATTCAGCAATGGATATCGCGAAATTAGCAGGCATCAACGTACCAGAAGGAACAAAATTATTGATCGCTGAACTTGACGGTGTCGGTGCTGATTACCCACTATCAAGAGAAAAACTTTCTCCAGTTTTAGCAATGATCAAAGCAAACAACACAGAAGACGCGTTCGAAAAATGTGAAGCAATGCTTGATTTAGGCGGATTAGGCCATACAGCGGTGATCCACACTGAAAACGAAGACTTGCAATTAGCCTTCGGCCTACGCATGAAAGCTTGCCGTATCTTAGTTAACACACCATCTGCAGAAGGTGGTATCGGAAATATCTACAACGAAATGATTCCATCATTGACACTTGGTTGTGGTTCATACGGGAAAAACTCTGTATCACGAAATGTTTCTGCCGTGAACTTGATCAACGTGAAAACTGTAGCGAAACGGAGAAATAATATGCAATGGTTTAAATTGCCACCAAAAATCTTCTTTGAAAAGAACTCTCTAATGTACTTGGAGAAAATGGAAAACGTTGAACGTGTCATGATCGTTTGTGACCCTGGTATGGTTCAATTCGGCTATTGCGATACGGTTCGTGAAGTACTTGCTCGTCGTAAAAATGACGTGAAAATCGAAGTCTTCTCTGACGTAGAACCAAACCCATCAACAAACACCGTTTACGCTGGAACAAAAATGATGGTTGATTTCAAACCAGATACAGTGATCGCCCTTGGTGGTGGATCAGCAATGGATGCTGCCAAAGGCATGTGGATGTTCTATGAGCACCCAGATACTTCATTCTTCGGCGCGAAACAAAAATTCTTAGATATCCGTAAACGGACATACAAGATCGACAAACCAGAAAAAACCCAATTCGTTTGTATCCCAACAACGTCTGGTACTGGTTCTGAAGTAACCCCATTTGCGGTTATCACTGACAGTGAAACACACGTGAAGTACCCATTAGCTGATTACGCATTGACACCAGATGTTGCAATCGTTGACCCTCAATTCGTAATGTCAGTACCTGCTTCTGTTACAGCAGACACTGGAATGGACGTCTTGACTCATGCGATCGAATCTTATGTGTCCGTAATGGCATCTGATTACACTCGTGGATTGAGCTTACAAGCAATCAAGTTAGTCTTTGACTACTTAGAAAAATCAGTGAAAACACCTGATATGGAATCTCGCGAAAAAATGCATAATGCCTCAACAATGGCAGGTATGGCCTTCGCCAATGCATTCCTAGGTATTTGTCACTCTGTAGCTCACAAAATCGGTGGTGAATATGGTATTCCTCACGGACGTACAAATGCGATTCTTTTACCGCACATCATCCGTTACAATGCCAAAGACCCACAAAAACATGCAATGTTCCCTAAATATGACTTCTTCCGTGCCGATACAGATTACGCAGACATTGCGAAATTCTTAGGCCTTAAAGGCAAAACAACGGCTGAATTGGTTGAAGCATTGGCAACAGCTGTTTACGAATTAGGACAATCTGTTGGAATCGACATGAGCTTGAAAGCGCAAGGCGTCACTCAACAAACACTAGATACAACAGTTGATCGCATGGCTGAATTGGCTTACGAAGACCAATGTACAACAGCAAATCCAAAAGAACCACTAATCTCTGAATTGAAACAAATCATCGTTGATGCCTATAACGGCTAAACAATGAATCAAGAACACCCTGCGGTATCTTAGCTGCCGCAGGGTGTTCTTTTGTCGTCTCTTTTTTTAAAAAACAAGCTGGCAGTTGCCGCCTTTTTGCCCAGATCAGTTAAGAATGCGAAAAATAGCAATTGAACAGGGTGGATCATAAAAAAAGAGTGGATTTCTCCACTCCGTAAAAGTCTCATTTTTTCAAGATATCACCAAGGCTGCTGCTTTTTTTTTGCTCAAACAGATACGCTCGTTACTTGCTGACGTTTTTCTTCAAGCGTAGCATCTGGAAGCTTTGTTTTTCCAAGACGACACGCAAAATGCCGTCATTCAATTCCGCTGTTTTTCCATTGACGGGCACAACGTTGTTCGGGGTTGCTTCGGTATTGACGGCATGCAAGTCTGGGTGGTGCAAGACTTGATGGGTAGCGATTTGCAATGAATCATATTGACGCAAGTCGCAAGTGAATTCGTTGGCATCTTGCAAATCCTTATTCACCAAGAAAAAGGTCAAATAGTCATCTTCGTTTTCGATCGCAATGGCATCCACATAAGAAGCTTTTCCGTGGCTGCTATCGAAATCAGCCCCTTGAAGAATGCTATGCAACACGTGACCGCGACCATAGTTGCTGATCATTTCATAGGGATAAAAAATCGTTTGTTTCCAAGCGGCAGTATCGGAAGTCATGATCGGTGCGATCACGTTGACCAGCTGTGCCATGCAGGCGATTTTAACGCGATCTGCGTGATGAAGCATCGTGATCATCATGCTTGCGACGAGTAACGCATCTTCAAAGTGATAGACGTCTTCTAATTGTGGTGGGTGTTGACTCCAAGGTTCAATTTTTTGATCCTGTTCATTTGAGTGATACCAGACGTTCCATTCGTCGAAGGAAATATTGATCGTCTTCTTGCTTCGGCGTTTGGCTTTCACTGCATCACAGATTGCTGCGACTTGACTGATGAACTGATCCATTGCGACATTGCTTGCTAGATAGTCTTGGCTATCGCCGTTACGGTTGCCATAATATTGGTGCATGGAGATGTAGTCGACTTGGTCGTAGCAATGACTTAATACTGTATCTTCCCACATGCCAAAGGTCGGCATCGTGAGAGAAGAACTACCACAAGCAACGCTTTCGATCGTTGGGTCCACCAGACGCATCGCTTTGCCAGCTTCTTCTGCGAGACGGCCATATTCATCGGCTGTCTTATGTCCTTCTTGCCAAGAACCGTCCATTTCATTGCCTAGACACCAAAGTTTGATGTCATGAGGATTGGCCACCCCATGGGCACGACGGAGGTCACTATAATAGCTGCCGCCTTTTAAATTGGTATATTCGATCAAGTTTTTCGCTGCTTCGATTCCTCGTGTCCCAAGATTGATCGCCATCATCGGTGCCGTATTGACTTGTTTGGTCCAATCCATAAATTCGTTTAAGCCGAACTGATTGCTTTCAATTACCCGCCAGGCCAAATCGATTTTTGCTGGCCGTTGCTCTTTAGGGCCGACGCTATCTTCCCATTTATACCCAGAGACGAAATTGCCTCCTGGGTAACGGACGATCGGCACATTCAACTGCTTGATCAAGGCAGCGACATCTTGACGAAAGCCTTGCTCATCGGCAAAAGGACTTTCTGGTTGATAGATCCCTTCGTACACACAACGCCCTAAGTGCTCCACAAAAGAGCCATAGATCCGTTCGTCGACTGGTGCCAAAATAAAGTGTTTGTCTAAATAAATCGTAGTTTTCTTCAATTTTGCAACCCCTTTCTTTTCTTTCATTGTAGCGATAGTCCTTGAAAATAAACACTACATTCTGTCTTATTCTATTGACGTTTTGTCCGTTTTCTTTATACTAAAGGCAAGTAGGAAGGAGTGAGAAGTTGAACGTAACCTATTCAGGATTTCAAATGCACAATGCTGTTTCCGATCATATTTATCGACCCTCTGGCTTAAAGCATTATCTTTTCGTGTTGACGTTGTCTCCAATGGTTTTCACTTTTGAAGATAGTCATCAAGAAACCAGTGAAAAAGGTAGCTGCATTCTTTTTCCTCCAACCGTCTATCAAGATTATCGTGGCAAAGAAGATTTTTTTAATAGCTTTGTTGAGTTTCAAACGGATCAGGTGATCGAAGAAACCTATGCGATCCCTTGCAACCAACTGTTCCAGCCGAAAAACATTCAACAAATCAACAAATTGATCCAAAAGATCAATCATGAATCCTTGTTGCCGCAACGGCACACGGAAGAATTGATCGCGGCGTATATGACAAATCTATTGGTCTTACTTGAACGCAATTTTGAAGAAAGCATCCCGCAACCACAAAACGAACACTATCAACTGTTTCAAGCGATGCGGTTGAAAATGTTAGTCAATTGCGAACAGCAATGGGATTTTTACCAGTTTAGCCGAGAGCTTTCCATCGGTAAAAGCCAATTCTATAAGCTCTATCAACAATTTTTTCATACCACGCCCAAAGAAGATTTATTGCAAGCTCGGTTTCAAAAGTTTTTTTATCTACGCAGCAACGAAACGCTGACGATTCGAGAGGCGGCCTTTCAATCTGGGTTCCAAAACATCAACCATTTTAATCGGCTCTTTGCGAAGCGCTATGGCTGTGCACCGACAAAGTACCAACAGGAGCAATAGGCAGGTCTGATCGGTAAAAACACAGAAAAAAGTCCGACGAATTCTTGACGGATGCAAGAGAAAACGGGACAATGTCATTAGGAGGTGGCGTATGGATACAGAAACGATCGTAAGCGAACTTTCTAAACGTTCAAGCGAAATGGAAGCGCTACAAAGAAAATTGAGTCAAAGCCAATTAATGAACAATGAAGCGGCACAAACGTTCATTTTTGACTTAAAGGATTATTTAGATAGCTTAAAGCTCGTAACGGATTTAGTACCGTCAGCGGCAACTACAACAGTGGAAGTTGACCAGTTGTCGTACGTCTTAGGTGAACAAAATCAAAGCATCCAGCAGCTGTTGGTTATTTTGGAAGAAGCCGAAGCAAATGACGACCAGCGCTTTTTTGGCAAAAGTGCGGGAGAAGTGCGGCGGATGATTGGCAGTCTGACCGGGATTTTGGAACTAAACGGTCTGTTGCTGCAAGACAATCGTGGTTTTCAGCAAGTCGTGAAGGAAACTGGACCGCTTCAGGTGACTGAGACAAAGGAAGTCCCTGAGAAAAAAGGGTTTCTCCAAAAGCTTTTCGGGAAATAAGCACTGATCGTCAATCAAAACATGAATCACTTGTACCAAAAAAAAACGGCGCTTCACAATGCGTGAAGAACCGTTTTGTGGTACAAGTATTTTTTTGCTCTTTGCCAATAGAAATGGAGAGATCAGAAGGTACCGACGCTGAAACCTTAGACTGAAAGCGAACTTCTGGGGGGACATTCTTCAATCCCGTAAATCAGAAAGGTGTTTTCGGTAGCTTTTCTACTAGCATTTGCCAGTAATTTTTTGCTAGTAGTTAAGCTGAATAGTTTTTCTCTGATTCCCTTGGCTCATTGTTATTTTGTCCGCTGTGATAGTGACATCAAAGGGTGGGATCTGATCAGAAAAGGCATTGCCTAAACACGCAACGAGCCATTCCTGTTGTCCGGCGAGCACGGTTTTGCTTACTTGAGGGATGACGGTTCGACTATAAAGTAGATTCGTGTTGGGTTCTGGCATCAAGAGGGTACCCTCTTGATGCGTCGGGAAGGTTTTGATACCGACACAGCCAACCGAGCTTTGATAAAAGGTGCCTTCTTTGCTAGAAAACGCAGTACCATCAGCCGGTGCTGCAAAGCTGCCATTGACCAGTTGCAACCTTCGATCCGTTTGAATCCGATGGTAACGCAGATGCCAAGGATACATCGGAATCACAAAGGTTTCGATGATGACCTGTTCGTAGGGACGCCAGCGACTATAGACGTAGTCATCTTCAATCGCAAAGGCTTCATAACCAAAAGCCGTTTTAAAATCCGTCTGCCCTTCTGAGATCGCCAATGTATTATCATAAGCACCTTGTTTCAATAAAACGGTTGCTTTCGGTACGCTAAACCCAAACGTTGTCGAATAGACAAACTTTTCGTATTTGGCATTCCCGTGAGCATGTTCGTGGGAATGTTGCCCCGCAGTGAAAGCTTGCAATTCTGTCCCTTCTTGGTTATGCACCAAGAGCATCCGACTATGCGGATTGCGCACCTGTGTGGCAAAGGTTGGCACCTGCTCCTCAAGCGTCCAAAATTCAGCATCCGCTGGGATGGCCAATACACAGAAATTTTTGAAAGCCCAATAAGGCGATCCTGGTGCGTTATAGCCTTCAGCCATATTTAGGTTGGGATAGGCATAGCCAATACTTAAAAAGCCTTCTTGCGTAAAGATTGGTTGACGGAACCAGTAACGCATGTTTTGTAACAGTAAGTATTTTCCTTCATTTTTGGTGAAGCCTTCATATTCTATATCAGCAAAAGCACCGACAGCAAAGAAACTTGATTGCGCAAACCGATACGTTAGACTACGACCAAAAGGCAATGCCGCACCGGTTTTTGTGAACCACTGCTTAAAGGATTGCGCAAACGTAGCGGCTCTTTGACGGTAGCTAAACTGATACGGGCATTGGGAACGACAGGTAAGAACACTGTAAAGGAGTCCGTAGTATTGCATCCCAAAAGGAATATAATAGTCGATTTGGTTTTCATAGCCATCAAAATACCAGCCGTCTGCTAAGTAATACCTCTCGATCTCTTCTTGATCAGCCAAAAGGGTGGTTTCTACAAAAGGCAATGCTGCCATTTCAAAGAAGGTATTGACTAAAATCCGAAAGAAGAGCCAATTGGTTTTAGGGATCGTGTGCTGATTGATCTGATTGAGCCAATCAAAGAGATTCGTTTGCTCTCTTGGTGTGAGGCGATCCCAAAAGACGGGTTTGGTAAAAATCAAATAGCTAGCAAGGGCACCCATTTCCACAAACAATTGGTCGTAGTCATGCAGTTTTCCCCAGTATTCCTGAGAGGTCGGGGTGGTGCCTGCAACGATCCCGGCATTGGCTTGTTGAAAAAGTTTTGAGTAACGAAGACACGCTTCTTCTTGGCTGAACAATGGGCCCAATCCCCAGAGTGTCCGTAAAAAGCCTTCGATGTCACCCTTTTCCTGAGTGTACACCGCTCCTGAATTTCCTAGGTGGACCCTCCCGGGAGTTCCTTGTTGTGCCATACATTCGTATACGGGAGTGACCAGATCAACTAGGGCTTCTTCAAGATCGGTTTTGGTTCGAAGAGGGTTCTTACTTAATGCTTCTTGAAAGTTTCTCATGCAAACAGCTCCTTTTAGTTGTTATTTTACTTTATTTAGTAAAATAAAGAAATGGAAACTGTTACATTTCGTGATTTTAAGTAAAAAAATAGTAAAAAATCGCTGGAAACAGTTACATTTTTTTGTCGACATCGCTATAATGGAGAAAATACGAGAGGAGCTACATGCAATGACCCAGATTTCCTTAACGATTTATGACCAAAAGCATCAAGTAAAACAAGGCAAACGAACACCTGAAAGTGAACCTACCCTTCTGCAAGCGACGGCGGAAGACTTTGTCACGTTGGCATCCCAAGAGTGTTGTTACGAGGACGGAGATAAAATCGTTGTCTCGCTCTCACGCAGTGGACAATTTGTGTGGGTCACACTCGATGAAACGCTGGCGACTACTTTGGTGTACATCAAAGGCAACGAGTGGATCTACCCCGTACATCTTAGTGAAAATGCCAAAGAAGCCGCGCCAGAAGGCCGTTTTGCTGGGAAAAGCCATTATTTGAGTGTGCGGGTAGCAACAAAAGAAGAACTAGCGGCTTACCGCAACGTCGCCTTAAACCCTCATGATCAAAAAGAATTCTTGGGTGCCTATCCGCATGCCCATGCCAATGTTGAAACAAGAGATGATGCGACGTTTTTCGCTTGTAACGCCATTGATGGTATTTTTGCCAATACGTCTCATGGCAATTATCCCTATGGCTCATGGGGGATCAATCAACAAGCAGATGCCGCTTTGACGATCGACTTTGGTCATGAGGTCCGCATCGACCAATGTGCGCTTACGTTACGGGCGGATTTTCCCCATGATAGCTATTGGCAACAAGTCACGTTGGCGTTTTCCGATGGGAGTCAAGAAATCTTGCAGACGGTCAAAAGCAGCCAGCCTCAACGGTTTTCTTTCCAGCCGCGAACGGTCACTTGGGTGAAATTGTATGAGCTGATCCAAAATGACGATCCCTCACCATTTCCAGCGTTGACCCAAATCGAAGTCTTCGGACGCTCTATTCAGGAGGAAAACGCGTGAATCCAGCAGAGGTAAAAGAAGAAATTTTACAGGCGGCACAGGCTTACCTTGACACTGGTGAGATTCCCTATTTGCCTTATCAAGGCTATCAAGAGTATCTCGAATCGGGGAATCGTGTTGGCTTCGAAACCCATTATTTTGCCCGCCGACGGATGTTGGTGGTTTTAGGACTTGCTTATGAAATGGAGCGTAAGGCAGCGATCAAAGAGCTACTGGAGCAAGTGATTTGGGAAATCTGCAATGAATATACATGGTGTCTGCCAGCGCATCTGCCGATTGTCGATGGCCAGTTTTCTTCGCAAGCGCGCCACACAGTCGATCTTTTTGCAGCTGAAACTGGGCAATCCTTAGCGGAGTTGTTTATGTTGGTTGGGGGAGACCTTTCACCAGTCATCACAGAACGAGTGTTGTATGAGATCGATCAACGGCTTTTTTTGCCCTTCGAGGAGCAAACCTGGGAGTGGGAGACAAAAGAGAACAATTGGTCCGCAGTTATTGGTGGCTGTCTTGGAATGACGGCGCTCTATGTATTGCCGAAAAAAAGCGAGCGACAATTGCGGATGATCAAACGATTGGATACTGCAATGCAAAGCTATCTTAACAGCTTTGGCGAAGATGGGGCTTGTGTGGAAGGTGTCGGATACTGGGCGTATGGGTTTGGTTATTTTCTGTATTATGCGCAATTGTTGGCAGAAGTATTGCAAGAAGATACCTACCTAAAACAGCCTAAAACCAGAAAAATTGCTGCTTTTCCTTACTACACGATGATTTCTCCAGGGCATTACATTCCTTTTTCTGATTATTCGGCGATCGAACTGCCTAGTGGCTTGGTCAGTTATTGCTACGAGCATTTGGGCGTGTCGGTTCCCCAATTATCGGGGGTCAGTCCGTTAGATTTTGATCCTTGCTACCGGTTTGCCCACAGCTATCGAAATTTGTATTGGCATAACGAAGCGATCACACGAGAAACGAATGCCTCGTATCATCACTATTTTGAACAAGCGCAGTGGTTCGTTGCAAAAGATGTGCAGCAGGATCTCTTTTTTGCTGCCAAAGGGGGGAGCAATCAAGAAAGCCACAATCATCTCGATGTCGGTCATTTTGTCTTAGGAACGACAGAGGAGTTGTTTCTGACGGACCTTGGTGCAGGGGAATACAACAAAGAGTATTTTGACGAGAACACGCGCTATCACTACTTTCCCGCAGCCGCAATCAGTCATTCGCTGCCGATCATCAATCAGCACACCCAACGCGCAACAGCCGAGGAAGCAACGGTGCTGCAGGTCGATGACCAGCGATTTGACTTAGACCTCAGTGCGTTCTATCCAAAAGCAGCGGTCACTGAATACCAGCGGCGCTTCGTTGTCTCGCAGCAACAAGTAATGATCGAAGACCATTTTGTCTTTGACGAGCACCAACCAAAGAATCTGGTGGTGGAAAACTTTATTACGGACATACCACCAATGGTGCAAAATAAGACCGTCCAGCTAATGACAAAAAAAGCGCGCTGTGTTCTTTATTTTACCAGTGATAAGATCCAAATACAGCCAGTCACTTATCAAGATCACCATGGTGGACAGGCACAAGCGTATTTGATCCAAGCCGAACACGCGCTTGAGCAGACAGGAGAAATCAAAACGACCATTAAAATAAAAAAAGGCTGAGAAGGATGCGGTGCTTCCTTGCAATGACGTTGATCAATGCAAGAAGACACCGCAGCTTCTCAGCCTTCTTTTGGTTTTGCGGTAGATTGACGAATCACCAGCTGTGTACTTAAAAAGATGCGTCTGGCGATCCCAGGATTTTCGATGCGGTTATAGAGTAGCTCTAACCCCGTTTCACCCATCTCTTCAGTAAATGCTTGGACTGAAGAAAGGGGTGGAGAGACATAGCGGGACACCGAAATATCGTTGATGCCCATAACACTGATGTCTTCAGGAATCTTGATTCCATGAGCCGTTAACGTATGGATGACCCCGATCGCAAAGGCATCATTGGCTGCCAAAATCGCAGTCGGCAAGCGGTCTTGCCACAAAGCCAAAGCCTGCTCCGTTAATTCTTCCCCCGTTTGGACATCCAACCGACTATTTTCTTTCACGATGAAATAATCCTCATCAAACAGCTGATAATGCTGCATCATATCGACATAGGTGTTGACCGTTGGCGTTTTGTACCGCCGATACCCATACATATTTTGACTTTCCTCGGCGCCGATAAAGGCGATTTTTTGATGACCAAGTCCCATCAAGTGAGAAAGAGCCAACTCGGTTGCTTGCGTAAAATCGGTATTGACAGAATCGTAGTCATCCAGTGGAAAGTTACTGCCAATCACACAGAGGTTGGGGTGTAGCTCATGGAGTTTCTTGACCCGCTCTTCTGTAAACTTGCCGATTGCCAGTAAGCCATCGACGGACTGGATCACTGACTCATCAAGGTTGGAGATTTTTAACAGGTCACAACCCAGTTCGGCGGCGCGTTTTTCCACACCCAAACGAATCGACATATAGTAAATGTCTTCTAATTCTTCATCATCCATCCGCCACTGAACGATCCCGATCGATTTGTTGTGTTTTTTTGGTACATCCACTGGTAGTTCACGCTGCTTTTGCTTGTTTTTGTATTTCGTATAATTTAGTTTTTCAGCTGCCTCGAAAATCTTTCGTTTGGTTTCTTCGGTCACTGAAAGACTAGGATCGTAGTTCAGAACCCGTGATACGGTTGATATTGATACCTCAGCTATGGTCGCTATGTCGGTAATCGTAGCCATAGAATCCCTCCTCCAATGCTTCTCCTCTTCAGTATATTTCTTTTTAGTAAAAAAACCAAGAGAGAAATTGCCCTTAAGTAAAAATTTTACTTTTTTTAGGAAAAACTATTGATTATTTTCCTAAAAAAAAGTATGATTTGAAATGAAGAAAGCGTTTTAAAAATGAGGGTGGCATGAATGAAGTGGATTAATTCGTTATTTATCCTGGGTCTACTTATAGGGTTGACTGCTTGTTCTTCAAATGAAGCAACGCAGACGCAAGCATTTTCCCAAAGCAGCGAAAAGCAATTAAAAGAACGAGCGCTTTGTTATTCTGACGAAGATTTTTCGCAAGGTGTCGTCCCGTTGCATGAATTCGTGAAGCTATCTGGCACCATCGTAAAGAGTGATGCGAAAACAGCAGACATTGAGAAAGGGGATCGATTTATTCTAGAAACAGCGGCTGGACAGTACCAAGTATTCAATGAACAAAGTCAACAACTGAAACTGCAAGATGTGGTGACGGTCTACGGAGAATATTATGGTTTTATTAAAGCGACATTGATTGAAAGGAAGGATGCGGATGCAATTACAGAAGCTGCAGCAATTGAAAAAGAATAAATTTGAAAGTTATGAAGATGTAGCAGCCGGCTTCAAAACGATCATGGATCAACTCAAACCCGCTTTTGCAAGCAGTCGTCCTGGTCATTTGGCTTTAGGCAGCCATGGGACTGTCTATGAGAAAGAGGTACAGGAACTTGAAGCGTTCTTGCGACCGCTTTGGGGACTCGCGCCTTATCTAACCCAGCAAGAAGATTCATTCATGGAAACCTATCTCTCAGGAATTATTGCGGGTACAGATCCAGAGAGTCCCGATTATTGGGGTGTTGTGGAAGACTTCGACCAACGAATCGTGGAAATGGCTTCGCTAAGTACCTTTTTACTATTAAACAAGGAAAAAACGTGGGATGTTTTATCCCAACGCCAAAAAGATAATCTCCATGCGTGGTTGATCCAAGTCAATCAACGAGAAATTCCCGCAAACAATTGGCATTTCTTTCGGGTTCTCGTCAATGTAGCCATGAAGCGTTGTGGCAGCAGCTTTTCCCAAGAAAAGATCGATGCTGACTTGGCATTGATCGAGACCTTTTATTTAGGGGAAGGATGGTACTGTGACGGAGTAGCCACTCAAATCGATTACTATGTATCTTTTGCGATCCACTACTATAGTCTTCTGTACTGTCGATTTGTCCCTGAGGATCTTGAAAGGGGAAGGAAGTTCAAACAACGAGCCACCGAGTTTGCTCAAACCTTCAAGCATTGGTTTGCAGCAGGTGGAGCTGCCGTTCCTTTTGGTCGAAGTTTGACGTATCGCTTTGCGCAAGTTTCTTTCTTCAGCGCATTGGTTTTTGCGGATGTTGAAGCATTGCCATGGGGAGAGGTCAAAGGGTTGATCAGTCGTCACCTGCATCAGTGGATGCAGCAAGACATTTTTACTTCCGAAGGGATACTGACGGTCGGCTATTCGTACCAGAATCTGATCTTTGCCGAAGGCTACAATGCACCAGGTTCACCTTATTGGGCGTTAAAAACCTTTCTTTTGTTAGCGGTACCAAAGGAGCATCCCTATTGGCAAGCCACCCCAACGCCATTAGTGATCACTGAAAGAACACTGGCTCATCCCATCAGTAAGAACTTTTATCAACACAATCAAGACTTGACGCATGCCTTGATGTTTCCTGCAGGACAATGTATCAACTATCAAAGTCATGCCAGCAGCAAATATAGCAAATTTGTCTACTCAACGACGTTTGGCAATAGCGTGCCCAAGAGCAATTATTGGTTTTATGAAGGAAATTATGACAACACTTTGGCTTTATCAGAAGATGACCATTACTTTCGCACCAAAGGATTGGATCGCCAGTATCAGCTTTTACCTGATCGGATCATTCATGAATGGAATCCATGGGAAGACGTCCAGATAAAAACAACAATCATTCCACTGATAGGCAGTCACCTTCGCATTCATGAGATCAATTCTCAGCGCGCCCTTTCTTTCTATGAGGGTGGGTTTTCATCACCGAAAGAGGCAACTGCCATCACTGAAAAAACCGCAAGCAGCGCTGCGGTACGAACATCGATCGGCTATTCGAGAATCGAGGCAATCGCTGGCTATGAAACGAGCGATGTCTTACGAACGGAGCCAAATACGAACCTCTTGTATCCTGCAACGTGGCTGCCGTATTTAACTGCTCAACGACAAGCGGGAAAGCACCTGTTCGTTTCCCTCGTCATCGGCTTGCTTCCACAAGAACAAGAACAAGCAGTGACCGTCGAAGTGACAACAAACAACATTACGATCAATCAATCCGGACATATGATCCAGGTTGAGCGAATAGGAGGAAAAAATGGAAACCAGCTATGACGTACAGCTATCACAATGGGTAGCCGAGCAAATCGACTTCACCGTTAATCAAGTAAGAAAGAATACTAAGACCTTTGACACGTTGGTCCCACCTGCAGCAAGTGAACAGCTTGTCTATCGACCAGAAGCCAACCATGATTGGACGGCGAGTTTTTGGACTGGCATGTTGTTTTTGAGTAAAGAACTGACGGGATCAACAGAATTTGATGAAACCATCGAAAAACAGCTGCACTCTTTCCAAGAAAGACTGGAGCAAAGAATTGGACTAGAAACCCATGATATCGGGTTTTTGTATAGTTTGACTGCGATTGCCGACTATCGAGTGAACGGACGGGAATCTTCGAAAAAACTCGCGATTGCCGCCGCCGATCTATTGATGGCCCGTTACTCACCCAAAGCCCAAATCATTCAAGCGTGGGGCAATCTCGATGATCCGCAACAACGGGGGCGCATCATTATTGATTGCTTGATGAATTTGCCGCTATTGTATTTTGCTTCCCAAATGACGGGGGATGAATCCTACAAACAAGCAGCCTATGCTCATGCCAAGCAGACCCAGAAATACATCGTGCGAGACAACGCCACGACGTACCACACCTATTACTTCGACGTTGAAACTGGAGCGGCGATCGGCGGCAATACCCAACAAGGCTATGCCGATGATTCCTGCTGGGCGAGAGGGCAAGCGTGGGGAATCTACGGATTTACGCTGAGTTACCTTTACACCGGTGATACCAGTTTCTTGAAGACTGCTCAAGACCTTGCGGATTACTTTATTGCGGAATTACCGGCGGACAAGGTCAGTTATTGGGATTTAGTGTTTAACGATGGTAGTCAGGAAGAAAGGGATAGTTCGGCCGCCGCCATCGCAGTCTGTGGCTTGCTAGAACTGGCGAAACATTTACCGATCACGCAGCCAAACCAAGCCGCCTATCAGGAAAACGCCTTGGCGATCTTGGCGTCGTTAGCCCAAAACTATACAACGATCGACCATCCCGAATCAAACGGACTTTTGATGCATGGGGTTTATGACAAGAATTCCCTTAAAGGGGTCGATGAATGCATGATCTGGGGCGATTATTATTATATGGAAGCGCTGATGCGGGTGTCACAAAGTTGGTATTCCTATTGGTAGTTTTAGGGGCGACCCTTTAAAAAAATGTTTAATGGAGGAATGAACATGCACTTTTTGAAAAAAGGTTTATTAGCAGCAACGATGTTTGGGACGATCGCAGCCTTGGCAGCGTGTGGAGGCGGAGCGACAGATGATTCCGCTGCTTCTGAAGATGGCGACATCAAATTGACCGTAACCACTTGGAATTACGATACGACACCTGAATTCGAAAAACTGTTCCGTGCCTTTGAAGAAGCGAATCCGGGCATTACCGTTGAGCCTGTCGATATTGCTTCAGATGATTATGATACCAAACTGACCACCATGCTCTCTTCCGGAGACACGACGGATATTTTGGCCATGAAAAATTTGCTTTCCTATTCCAATTATGCGTTGCGGGATCAATTAGTCGATCTCACTGACCATATCGGGTCGTTGGATATTGCCCCAGCACAAGAAAGCTACGATATGTATGACATTGATGGTAAGACCTATGCACAACCGTATCGGACGGATTTTTGGGTCTTGTATTACAACAAAACAATGTTCGATGAAGTAGGCTTAGACTACCCATCAAACATCACCTGGGACGAATATGAGGAGCTTGCCAAGCAGCTAACAAAACCAGACGAACAAATTTATGGTGCGTATCAACACACGTGGCGTTCCACTACCCAAGCGATTGCAGCTGCTCAAAATGGTGCCAACTTGATCGATCCTCAATACGACTACTTAGAAGAATATTATGATCGTGCATTGCGGATGCAAGACGATAAAGCACAAATGGACTTTGGGACAGCAAAATCAACGAAAGTTACGTATCAATCACAATTTGAAAATGAAAAAGCAGCCATGATGTACATGGGAACTTGGTATATGGGTGCATTGATGACCAATATCGACGATGGCAAGACAGATGTCGAGTGGGGCATTGCGGAAATGCCGCAAAATGAAAAAGGGGAAGTAACGACATTTGGTTCTCCGACTGCTTTTGCCATCAATAAAAATTCAAAACATCAAGAAGCTGCACAAAAATTCTTAGACTTTTGTGCCGGTGAAGAAGGCGCCAAAGTATTAGCAGAAGTCGGTGTCGTTCCTTCGTATAAGACTGATGCCATTGATGAACTTTACTTCTCCCGTGAAGGCATGCCTGCCGATGAAGTATCGAAAAAAGCCTTCAATCCAGAAACCGTCGCGATCGAGTTTCCTGTCGATGAAAATGGACCAGCGATCGACAAAATCTTGCAAGAAGAACATGACTTGATCCTTGTAGGGGATGAAACACCAAAAGAAGGCATTGCGAATATGGAAAAAAGGGTGAAATCTGAAACAGAATAGTCCTAACGAGAGAAGGGACTTGGGCAAAAAAGTTCCTTCTCTTTATTAATGAAAGGGGGCCTGCTGGCAAGCAGCAGGAGACAAATATGGAAATAACCTCAAAATCAAAAGCAGCCAATAAGTTGAAACGCAAAAATACGCTAACCGCGCTGTCTTTTATTGCACCGAACTTTATCGGCTTTTTCTTATTTACCTTAGTGCCAGTTGTGTTCTCATTGATTCTGGCTTTCATGGAATGGGATTCCTTTAGTTCGCCTAAATTTGTGGGAATGAAAAATTTCAGCAAAATGCTAGGGGACGACACCTTTTGGATCTCATTAAAGAACACCTTTCTCTATACGATTGGCGTCGTTCCATTGACGTTAGTATGTTCCTTAGGCTTAGCGATTTTATTGAATAAAAAAGTACGTGGAATGAAGTTTTTCCGTACTGCCTTCTTCTTTCCTTATGTCACCTCGTTAGTTGCGATCGCTGTCGTGTGGAACATGTTGTTTCACCCAACGATGGGACCAATCAATCAGTTTTTGAAATTTTTTATTGAAAATCCTCCTGGTTGGACCTCCAGCTCTGATTGGGCTTTGACGGCGATCATCATAGTCAGCGTCTGGCGTGGCATGGGGTATTACATGATCTTATACTTGGCAGGGTTACAAAGTGTGCCAAAGGAATTGTATGAAGCGGCTTCGATCGATGGCGCCAACAAGTGGCAGCAGTTTCGCAACGTGACTTTGCCGTCCTTGCGACCAACGACCTTCTTTGTTTCGATCATGCTGGTCATCAACTGTTTCAAGATCTTCGATTTGGTCCAAGTCATGACTGCCGGCGGACCCGGTCGAGCCACCAATGTCTTGGTGTATCAAATTTACAACGAAGCGTTTGTGAAATTTAATTTTGGTTACGCATCTGCGATCGCCATGGTCTTGTTTGTGATCGTTTTGGGCATCACGGTGATCCAGTTTAAGTGGAACCAAAGACAAGAACGGGTGTAAGGAGGGAGTACAGATGGAAAATACACTGAGTAAAAAGAATGTTCAAGCCAAACCAAAACAAAAAGCCAAGCTGTCGGTCGGCAGTGTCTCCTTGATTCTTTTATTAACATTTCTCGCGTTAGTGACACTGATCCCGTTTCTCTGGATGATTTCTGCTTCTTTTAAGACCAATAACGATGTTTTTAGCGTACCGATCCAATGGATTCCAAAAAGTTGGCACCCAGAAAACTATACGGTGATCTGGGATCGCATTCCTTTGCTGACTTTTTTCAAGAATACAGCATTTTTGAGCGTCATCATTACCTTGATCCAACTGTTTACCTCTAGCTTTGCGGCTTATGGATTTTCGAAGATGCATTTCAAAGGACGCGACCTGTTGTTTCTGACATACATCGGTACGATTGCGATTCCTTGGCAATCCTATATGATTCCTCAGTTCATCATGATGCGCCAGATTGGGCTGACAGACACGCTTTGGTCTTTGGTCCTCTTACAAGCCTTCAGTGCCTTTGGCGTCTTTTTGTTGAAACAATACTATAGTAGTATTCCTGATTCATTGTGTGAAAGTGCGCGGATCGACGGCTTGAGTGAGTGGGGGATCTATCGAAAAATCATTCTACCACTGACGAAGCCCGCTTTAGCGAGTCTGACCATCATCACCTTCGTCAATACATGGAACGATTATATGGGACCATTTATCTACCTCTCCTCAACCGAAAACAAAACCATTCAGTTAGGGTTGAAAATGTTTGTCGGCTTATATGATGCCGAGTACGCCCTGATCATGGCAGCATCTGTGGTCTCCATTTTGCCAGTAGCGATCGTCTTTTTAGCAATGCAAAAATACTTCGTAGAAGGAATCGCTACTTCGGGAATGAAAAATTGAGGTGATCAATCATGTTTACCAAACCTACCTTTGAAAACAATCTTTACATGCGGATCTTCCGCTGGCTATATATTGGCTTTGCCCTGAATATCAGTTTTTGGGTCGTGAATACACCCTACACCCTCACGGCAATGTTCTTGGCAGTCGATCCTAGAAACCTCCTTTGGTTTGCATTGGCACTCTTGCTGATTGGTCCAAGCATGATCAGCCTCCTGGCTGCGATCGATCGCTTTGCAGAACACAAAGACATCGATCCAGTAAAAGATTTCTGCTACTTTTTACGAACCTTTGCCGTGCGCGGGTTTCTCTATTGGCTCATCGGCTGGCTGGGAAGTGTCATTGCGATCGTGGATATTCTGTTTGCGGTTCAATTTGAAAGTGGCAAATGGCTCGTTCCTTTCTTTCTTTTGTTAGGGATGCTTTCCATAGCTCTTAGTATCAACGCTTGGTACTTCCAAGTGCGTAATCCAAAAGCCGCTAAGAAAGATGTCCTGCGTACCGCACTTTTTTTCACTTTGAAAAAATGGCCTGTTAGTTTGTTAGCAACCTTTTTGTTTGTTGCCGTTTTTGTCGCCTTGATTTTGAAGCCGCAATTTGGCTTTACTCTTTTTCCAGTCCTTTTTTTCGGACTCCTTTATTTAAACTTACGGAAATTTCAGATAAAATAGAAAGAAAGTCGTCTACGAATAAAGGAGACGACTTTTTTAGGAGAAAGGGGGGCTTGAAGATGGCAGAAACAGTCACACTTCAACCGATTACCGAAGAAATGATTGCTGAACTTTGGTCGATCAGCTATGGACCAAAGGCAGATTTAGAATGGAAAAAATGGGACGGACCGTATTTCCAAGACCCCGTGTTGACGTGGGAAGAATTTCGAACGGGGTTTGGCGCTAGCTGTATCGACAACCCGTTACGTAAAGCGATCAGCTATCAAGGTAGAATCGTGGGGATCGCGACCGCTTATTGGGAAGACAATACCTTGCAGCAGTGGTTGGAATTCGGTATAGCCATCTATGATGCTTCCCTTTGGAATCAAGGCATTGGCAGCCAAGCAATTCGCCAGTGGATCAATGAGTTGTTTGATGCACAGCCTCATATCCAGCGTGTCGGTTATACCACGTGGTCGGGCAATCACCGCATGATGAAACTAGGAGAAAAGCTAGGGATGACCAAAGAAGCCCAGATCCGCAAAGTCCGTTTCTGGGAAGGCACCTATTATGATTCCATCAAGTATGGCATCTTGCGAGAAGAATGGGCACAGCAGAAGTGAAGGTAGGCGATGCGAAATTTTTTCGTGTCCTCTTTTGTTGTTGATGATTGATCAGATGCATTTTGCGTATAGTAAAGTACCTAGTAAAAAAGGGCTGATCTCCTAGCTGTATTTTGTAATTACAGTAATTACTTGGTAAAATAGACTATATATGTTATGAAAGAAAGGTGATTGTTTTGGATACAGTGAAAACAAGAAAGCAAGGAAATGCGGTAATGGTCACGCTAGCAAGTAAGTTTGAGATTCCTGCTGGTAAGACCTACTTTATCAGCAAAGAAGACGATGGTACGATTTCCTTGATTCCTAAGATCGATGATTATTTTTTAGCTGCTAAAGAGAAAGAATTTGTTGATGAAGAAGATATGCTAGCTGCTGATTTTATTGTTGAAGGCAGGCTGCTTGATGAATAGGCTTGAACAAGGGACTCTTGTATTTATTGATTTTGATCCCTCGAAAGGGAGTGAAATCAAAAAGCGCAAGCCTGCTTTAGTCATCAGCAGGGATGAGTACAGTTACACCTCAAATTTGATCATTGTTTGTCCAATAACGAGTACAGATCGGAAGCGTCCTTACTTTGTCGATATTCAACACGACAAATTGAAACCTGGGAGTAAAGTAAATACAAAGCAAGTTTACACGCTAGATTATTCCGAGCGTGGCGGTAGAAAGATTGAAATTTTAGGGAAACTATCAAAAAAAGAACTGATTAATGTTGCACAGCATTTTATGATGAACTTTAATTTTCCATTATAGTTAAAAAAACAGCAGGATGGAAAAAGTGAAGGACCCTCACAAAAAACGAGTGAGGGTCCTTCACTTTGATTTCCTAAGAATACAAGGTTTCAACAATAAAGAAAAGAAGATAGTGGAAAGATAAAAGTAAAATTTCAAAAATAGTCGACTTTCTGAACAATAACCATGTACTATCTCTATGTAATACTTTATAATAATTCCAATGTACAGATTAGAAATATTTTAAAAAAGTCGGGAATAGCGTTTGAAGTTCATTCTCAATTAGTCTAAAATAGTGAGAAAGAAAAGATACTGGAGGGAAAGAAATGTCAGTTTTAGAAATCAAAAATCTACACGTCCAAATCGAAGATAAAAAGATCTTAAAAGGCGTTGACTTAGTGTTAAAAACTGGAGAGATCCATGCCATCATGGGACCAAACGGTACAGGGAAATCAACCTTGTCCGCTGCCATCATGGGCAACCCGAATTATGAAGTGACAGAAGGAGAAATTTTGTTCGACGGCGAAAACGTCTTGGAAATGGAAGTGGATGAGCGAGCTCGTTTAGGTCTGTTCTTGGCGATGCAATACCCAAGTGAAATTCCAGGCATCACCAATGCAGAATTCATGCGGGCAGCGATCAATGCCAAACGTGACGAAGACGACAAAATCTCTGTCATGGATTTCTTGAAAAAATTAGATGAAAAAATGGATTTACTGAATATGCCCGAAGAAATGGCGGAACGCTATCTGAATGAAGGCTTCTCTGGTGGAGAAAAGAAACGAAATGAAATCTTACAATTGTTGATGCTAGAGCCAACCTTTGCAATTTTGGATGAGATCGACTCTGGTCTAGATATCGATGCCTTGAAAGTCGTAGCAAAAGGCGTCAATGAAATGCGCGGCGAAGGCTTTGGCGCTTTGATCATCACCCATTACCAACGTCTGTTAAACTACATCACACCAGACGTGGTTCATATCATGATGGAAGGCCGTGTCGTGATGACCGGTTCGGCAGATTTAGCCAAACGCCTAGAAGCAGAAGGCTATGCTGGGATCAGTAAAGAGTTAGGGATCGACTACAAAGAAGAAGAAGCGTAAGGAGGCAAGGTAAATGGCAAAATTACAGGATTATCTTGAACAAGTCAACGTTTTTTCAGCGTTAAAAGAAGAGCCTGAATGGATGTTGGAATTACGCCAAGCAGCCCTTGCGAAAGTGGATGAACTTGCGTTTCCAAAAATCGAGCGGGTGCGTTACGAGCGTTGGCCATTGTTCAATATCGACGAACAAGCACTTGCTGGTGAGTACGCTTTGTCAGAAGAAGAAGTGGCAGGCGCAGTTCCCGCCTTTGACGCGATGGATAACCATCCGACCCTCGTTCAGTTCGATGATACCACCATCTTTGAGCAATTACCGCAAGAGCTGATCGACAAAGGCGTGATCTTTACCGACTTGTTTACAGCAATGAAAGAAGTACCAGAGTTGGTCAATCAATACTACATGACCAAAGCAGTGCCAATGGACGAAGACAAAATGACCGCAGCACATGCGGCGTTTATGAATAGCGGCATGTTCTTGTATGTACCAAAAAACGTGGTGATCGAAGAACCCCTTGAAGCGATTTTCTACCACAATGGCAATAGCCAAGCGCATTTCTTCAAACACATTTTGATCGTTGCCGATGAACACAGTGAGTTCAGCTACTTGGAACGTTTCCAAACCAAAGGCGACCAAGCGAAAAAACTGTCAGGCAATATCGTAGTGGAAGTAATTGCCAAAGCAGGCGCGAAGGTCAAATTCTCTGCGATTGATCAGTTAGGTGTCAACATTACTACGTACATGAATCGTCGCGGCTACGTATTACGAGATGCGATGGTAGATTGGGCGATCGGAGTCATGAATGACGGCGACGTCGTGGCAGACTTTGATTCTGATCTTGTAGGCGAAGGCGCGCATTCGGAAGTCAAAGCGGTCGCAATCAGTGCTGGACGCCAAACACAAGGGATCGATACCCGCGTCACCAATAAAGCACCGCATTCCATTGGTCATATCCTGCAACACGGCGTTATCAGAGAACGCGGCGTCTTAACCTTTAACGGTATCGGACACATTTTAAAAGGAGCCAAAGGAGCGGACGCGCAACAAGAAAGCCGTGTCCTAATGCTTTCAGACCAAGCCCGTGGCGATGCTAACCCAATCCTTTTGATCGATGAGCACGAAGTAACAGCCGGACACGCAGCCAGTGTGGGACGGGTCGATCCAGAAGAAATGTACTACTTGATGAGTCGTGGGTTGCGCAAAGAAGAAGCGGAACGTTTGGTGATTCGTGGTTTCTTAGGATCCGTCTTGACCGCGATCCCAGTCAAAGAAGTGCAACAAGAATTGGTTGCCGTTATCGAAGGGAAGTTGCTCGCATGATCGATGCCCAAAAAGTGAAACAAGCGTTTCCCATCTTGGATCAGCTCGTAAATGACGAACCATTGATCTACCTCGACAATGCCGCCACTACGCAAAAACCAGAGGCGGTGCTGCAGGCGATCACCGATTATTACCATCAAGACAATGCCAACGTTCATCGTGGGGTCCATACCCTCGCAGAACGGGCGACCCATTCCTATGAAGGCGCACGAGAAAAAGTTCGCCGTTTTATCCATGCGAATGAGACGGCGGAAGTGCTGTTTACTCGCGGGACGACCACTGGTTTAAATTGGGTCTCCCGCAGCTACGGCGACCGTTTTGTCAATGAAGGCGATGAAATCGTGATTTCTTATATGGAACATCACTCCAATATCATCCCTTGGCAGCAATTAGCTGCTCGGAAAAAAGCTACCTTGAAATATATCCAGTTGACACCAGAAGGCACCTTGGACATGGAAGATGCCAAGAAACAGATCACAGACAAAACCGCCATCGTTTCGATCGCTCACGTTTCCAATGTTTTAGGCGTGATCAATCCGATTGCAGAGCTAACCAAATTGGCGCATCAGCACCAAGCCGTCATGGTAGTGGATGGTGCTCAGGCTGTTCCACATATGGCAGTTGATGTCCAAGCACTGGATTGTGACTTCTATGCCTTTTCTGGCCATAAAATGTGCGGACCAACTGGTATCGGTGTCTTGTACGGCAAACGGCAATGGCTGGATCAAATGGAGCCCGTCGAATTTGGCGGTGAAATGATCGATTTTGTCCATCTGCAAGAAAGCACGTGGAAAGAGCTGCCGTGGAAATTTGAAGCTGGTACACCAAATATTGCTGGTGCGATCGGCTTAGGTGCAGCGGTCGATTACTTAACAGAAATCGGCTTAGAGAACATCCACGCCCATGAAGCAGACTTAGCTGCCTACGTTTTGCCAAAACTGCAAGCCATTGAAGGCTTGACCATCTATGGTCCCCAAGAAGCAGCAAAACGCACGGGAGTGATCGCCTTTAATCTAGCTGGTATCCATCCTCATGATGTTGCTACCGCTTTAGACATGGAAGGCATCGCGGTACGGGCAGGTCATCATTGTGCCCAACCCCTCTTGACCTATTTGCAAGTCCCAGCGACTGCACGGGCCAGCTTTTACCTGTATAATACAAGAGAGGACGCCGATCGACTGGTTGACGCCATCAAGCTGACGAAGGAGTTTTTCCAACATGGCACTAACGAAATTAGATAATTTGTATCGACAAGTCATTCTGGATCATTCCAGCCACCCACATCATCGGGGCACCTTGGATGATTCAACGTACAAAGTCGAATTGAATAACCCTACCTGTGGCGACGTGATCCACTTGGAGCTCGCTGTCGAAGGAGACACCATCAAAGACATCGCGTTTACTGGCGAAGGCTGTTCCATCAGTACCGCCAGTGCATCCATGATGGGGGATGCGATTATCGGTAAGACACTAGCCGAAGCTGGTGAACTTTCAGGCTTGTTTTCTGAGCTCGTCCAAGGAAACGACATTCCCCAAAGCGATCGCTTAGGCGATGCTTCCATGCTTGGGGGTGTGGCGAAGTTTCCTGCACGCATCAAGTGTGCGACCTTAGCTTGGAAAGCATTAGAAAAAGCCATTGCTGCCGACAGTACACAAGCATCTGTCAGTCACAGCCACGCCAATGAATCTGACACTGAAGAAACCAGCGAATAGACAACCGCACTACAAAAGGAGTGAGAACCATGGGTGTACCCGAATTAGAAGAATATAAATTTGGCTTCCACGATGACGTGCAGCCTGTTTTTAGTACCGGCGAAGGATTGACCGAAGACATCGTCCGTGAAATCTCACGGGTCAAGCAAGAGCCAGAATGGATGCTTGAGTTCCGTTTGAAGTCTCTTGAAGCCTTCAACAAGATGCCCATGCAAAACTGGGGCCCAGACCTGTCTGACATCGATTTTGATGCCATCAAATATTACCAAAAACCAAGTGATCGTCCTGCCCGTGATTGGGATGACGTACCAGAAAAAATCAAAGAGACCTTTGAGCGCATCGGTATTCCAGAAGCCGAGCGGGCATACCTGGCTGGCGCTTCTGCCCAATATGAATCAGAAGTCGTTTACCACAACATGAAAGAAGAGTTTGAAAAACTTGGCATCGTCTTTACCGATACCGATTCAGCCTTGAAGGAATACCCTGAGCTGTTCAAACAATACTTCTCAAAATTAGTCCCACCAACCGATAACAAGCTTGCTGCTTTAAACTCAGCCGTTTGGTCAGGTGGTACCTTTATCTATGTACCAAAAGGCGTTCGTGTCGATGTGCCATTACAGACCTATTTCCGGATCAATGCCGAAAATACCGGTCAGTTCGAACGAACATTGATCATCGTTGACGAAGGCGCCAGCGTCCATTATGTTGAAGGCTGTACCGCCCCAACCTATTCAAGCAATAGTTTGCACGCAGCCATCGTTGAAATTTTCACCCTAAAAGACGCTTACTGCCGCTACACCACCATTCAAAACTGGTCAGACAACGTCTATAACCTAGTAACCAAACGGGCCAAAGCCTTAGAAGGTGCTACCGTTGAATGGATCGATGGCAACCTAGGAGCCAAAACAACCATGAAATACCCAAGTGTGTATCTTGATGGTAAAGGCGCACGGGGCACGATGCTTTCCATTGCCTTTGCAGGTGCCAACCAAATCCAAGATACTGGTGCAAAAATGATCCACAATGCACCAAACACCTCCAGCTCCATCGTCTCAAAATCAATTTCTAAAGACGGCGGTGCAGTAAACTACCGTGGACAAGTCACCTTCGGCAAGAAGAGCGCAGGTTCTATCTCCCATATCGAGTGTGACACCATCATCATGGATGACCTATCGAAATCCGATACCATCCCATTCAATGAGATCCACAACAGCCAAGTGTCCCTAGAACACGAAGCCAAAGTCTCCAAAATCTCAGAAGAACAACTGTACTACCTAATGAGTCGTGGCCTCTCCGAAAGCGAAGCAACCGAAATGATCGTTATGGGATTCGTCGAACCATTCACCAAAGAATTACCGATGGAATACGCAGTCGAATTGAACCGGTTGATTAGTTATGAGATGGAAGGGTCAGTAGGGTAACTAGAAAATCACGCTCCAGAATCGTTGATATATAAGCGATTCTGGATTTATTTTTAGTGCTTAAAATGAAATTGAATGCCATTTTGAATGCCATTTTTTAAAAATTGACATAGTTGGCAAAACGTTCGCCAGTTTCTTGTATTTTTTCAGGTGTGACATGAGTATAGATATTCATTGTAGTTTTTATATCTTTATGTCCTAATCGTTCTTTTACTTCGGCAAAATTTGCACCTGATTCGAATAACAAACTTGCGTGAGTGTGTCGAAAACCGTGCAATGTAATTTTGGGTAAATTATATTTTTCGAGAATATTGTAAAGCCAATCATTAGGAGCCTGCGGATAATAAAGACTGTTAAATTTATTTGTAAATAGAAATTGCTCTTGATTCAAAGTATTGAAACCGCGTTCCAAGTACCATTTCTTTTGATTTGTTCTCCATTGATCTAAAATTCGAACTGTTTCTTTATCTAGTTTTATAGTACGTTGAGAACTTTTAGTTTTAGGTTCTTGAACAATAATCTCGCCAAATTCGTCTAACGCTATAGTTTTTCCAATTGTAAGTTGATTCTTAAAAATATCAATGTCAGTCCATTGAAGTGCAAGAGCTTCTGATTTTCTCATACCAGTGAAGGCTAGTAGTCTGAAAAAGGCAAGCAATTTTGTACTTGTTCTTCCGGATTCTGAAATATGGTGGTCTAGACAATTAAAAAATGTTTCTAATTCTTCTTTGCTGTAAAAATTAGGAAATTGTTCAACTTCTTTTTTTCTAGGCAAGATAGTTTTTCTCATTGGATTACTATCAATCATTTCCATTTGAACACCGAATTGTAAAACCTGTCCTACTGCCTTTCTAAAATAAGGATACTGTTTATATTTTTCATGCCATAAATTTACGATTCTCTGGCAATATATAACGCTAATATTTTTAACTTCCATATTTTCAAAATGACACAAAGCATAGTCCTCTATAAACCTTTTTGAAGTTGCCACTGTAGAAGGTTTAACACGCAATCTATATTGTTCTAACCATAAGAGATACAACTCTTTAAATGTAATTGCAGACTCTTTTTTTAATAAACCGTTATTCTTTTTGAATTCCACTTGAAGCCTAGATAATTCTAACTGGGCTTCTTTTTTCGTTCTGAAATTTCTTCTAGTAGTTTTAACAGGCTTCCCTGTTAAAGAATTTATTCCTAAGTAAGCTTGAAATTTCCATGCTTTACCGCCATTTTTCTTTTCGTATTGTTTAAATGTTGCCATGATTTCCTCCATTAATTGCGTGGGGCGCAAAATGAGGATTTTTATAAGAATTACTTTTTATTTTCTTTATTGTTAATAGTTTTGATGGCATCGGCAATTTCAAGAATTGATTTATACCGTTTATAAAGATCATTAGAGTCAACAGAATCAAATTTGTTAACTAAGTCAATGGCATCAGCAATTTCAAAAATTGGTTCATATCCTTTATAAGGATCATCAGATTCAAAATAAAAATTATTAATTGTCTTAATGGCATCAGCAATTTCAAAAATTGGTTCATATCCTTTATAAGGATCATTAGATTCAAAGTAAAAATTACTAATTGTCTTAATGGCATCAGAAAGTTCGAAAACTGCATTTATAGCATTTAAACTATCTCGATCTAACGTTGAATTATTGTATTCTCGCATTTGATTGATAAAATATTCTGCATGTAAAATAGCTTTTAACTTTTCGTCATATTCATCAATTTTATTTAGGATAGCTGGAGTATCAGACAAAGCAATTTCTTTCTCTGAACCAAATAATTGAGTTGGCGTAGCTTTAAACACTTCACTTATTTTTTCGATTGTCTCGAGATTAGGGTTACCAGTTCCCCTTTCAATTTTTGATATGGTTTGTCTGTTAACTCTAATTATGTTTGCTAGTTCATCCTGAGAATAACCAAATTTTTTTCTCAGGCGAGCAACGTTTATTCCAAAATTTTCAATCATATATAAATCACCTCATTTCAATATTATAGAATGTGTGGATATTATGCAATAATTATTGGTTGTTTTAATAATCAAAAATATATTTTAATTTCTTATTGACGTTTATAAAAGCTTTTGTTAATCTATACATGTGGTTGATAAAATAAACATATGGTTTTTAAAATGTACATTATAGGAGGGGAATAATTGACTACAATAGAGGGAAAGTTATCTGTATGGGAAAAAGAAATATATGATAAATCCTTTACCTTAATTCAACGTGCGCTTGATGATGTAAAGAAAGAGCGTGATGTTGTTAAACAAAAGCACTGTGCGGATTACTTTGATATAAGTGTGACAACTCTTAAAATGTGGGTTGCACATGGATGTCCTGAAATTCGTTTAGAAACTGGTACACCGCTTTATTCAAAGTCTTCAATTGAGAGTTGGTTACTATCGCAACAAAAATAGCGTGGGGCGCAAAAATGCATAGAAAGCAGGAGAGATAATGATTCTAAAATTTGTTGATGTAAAAGAAACAGTGCTACAAGATGAATATCCAGTAATTAGAGTTGAAGAATATCAAAATTTTAATTATCAAGAGGAAGTAGGGGAATGTGGCACAGAATATACTGTAGTTTTAGAAAATGCTGATTTTGAAAAAGCCAAAATTCGAGTTCCTTTTCAGAAACCAGCACCTTTTTATTTGTGTGAAAAAACCAGTAGGTATAGAAAAGTATCGTTTGAGAATCTAAATTTACATTTAGTGATTGAAAATGGAATACTTCAGGTGAAAGGATATGCTGAAAAAGCCACGCCAACGAAAAAAAGAGACTAACCAGTAATAAACTAGGAAAGTCTCTAAGAAAAAAACATACAATTAATATTAACATTTTTTTTGAGATTTTCCAATAATTATGGAGGATTGTCATGTCTAATGAGTATATTCAGAATTATTGCGAAGAGCTATCTGTTTTATCTGTTTTTAAGGCAAATTATTTCTTTGTTGAAGATGGTATTGACTTAGCGAAGTCGTTAATCAATCCGTTGTATTACAAATGGGAGTATGAACTCACGAAAGAGTATTTAACTGTTCAAGAAGATAGAAAATATGACACTATAAACTATCATGAAATGCAATCAGCACTGCTGAAAAAATATAAAGAATTCAAAGAGTTCTCAGACGAAGAATGGATGCAATGGATAATTAGATCTTCTGAAAGATTAAAAAGAAAAAAGAAGTTATCGCTGCATTCGAAATTCCGTTCACACAAAATCTCCACGTTTGAAAGAGAAAACATAGACTGTAGTGAGTTGGCTAATGAAAAAACAAGAATTGTTGATTTATTCGAAGATGATTCTCTATGTGAAGAAGATGATTTAAAATTTGATGACAATGAGAATTTTGAAAAAAATCAAATTGATGTAGTTAAGAAGTCCTCTGAACTAAAAAAGATTTTTCGAATTTTAGGAATTATGTCTGAAATTGCTGTGTAAATTATTTCAATTTTGGTTTATTTAAATTTGTAATTAAGTTTGTTGTATTAATATGTGTTTAAAAGGACCTTAGAACGGTTTCTTATCAGAGACGGGTATTAAAAAGAATGAAGCGACTGCACCTCCCAGGGCGCCCCACAGGCGCCCTGGGTCACGATAGTGATTGGTCGCCTGCCGTGCAGGCGAGTGCGCTGTGCGCACAAAGTTGATTCATTCTTATGTCTCTGTAAAAGAAAAAGTCGAGGGTGTCCCTCTAACAGCACCCTCGGAACGACAAAAATTAAATGAATTGACCACAAAAATAGTGATTAAAACGTTGATTTATCAGCTTTTTTCAAAAGAAATAAAACTTGCAAAATTTGCAAATTTTTTTAAGTGAAATTGAGGCAAGAATTGCCGATATTGAGGTGAAAAATGTCAAATAATGGTCGAGTGTTATCGTCTTCGAATGTTATAGGAAAAGTAGATTGGCTACAAATAATATTTCAAAATATATCATGGGAAGAATTGTTCACCACTATACTAGGAATCACATTAGACAGTGTTTCAAAAAAAGCTGGTACATTGAAGCATGAAGAATATGATGTGATTTATAGTTGTGGATCAATAAAATACTATACATTCGATGATGAAACAAAATCTTTTTACAGAGGTACATTAGTAATGTCAGGTCAAGCTTGCACTATGTATGAATTCGCAAATAGATCGGGTAATAGTCCAAACAATGTATTTCAAGAACTAGCTTGGAGAATTATTTCAAATTCAATCGATACAAGTTGTAAGTTTACAGTAACCCGAATTGATTTGGCTTTAGACGATTACAACAAACCACCATACTTTACGGTAGACACTATTATTAGAAAGGTTCAAAAAAAATCTTATTATTCGCGTGGTAGAAGTGATCAAGTATATGATAGTGAGTTTACAAAAAAAGAAAGGGCGAAAACTCAGCAAATAGGGTCAGGCGGTTCGGAATGCTTATTCAGGTTCTATGAAAAATCAAAAGAGATGAGTAAAGGATTGGATCCTGAAAAGGTTGAGCAAATAATGAGTAATGCGCCACTAACAAGACTTGAAGCGGAGATAAGAAAAGACAAAGCAGATAGTCTGTTTCAATCTATAGCTTACCTACCAAAAGATATGCCATTATCAAATTTAATAAGAGGTTTTATAAAAAATGAAATATCTTTTTATTCTGATTCTTCATGTGAAAAAATTTGTAGATGGTGGCAAGAGTATTTAAAACCAAGTATTGAACCGATTTTAAGAAAGAGTTATGACGTAAGTAATTTTGAACGAACCTTGAATTGGTATCAGTATCAAGGTGGTTTAGCAGTAACGCAAGCGATTTTCTTTTTAATAGAAAATGGTGTAGATTTGGATTTTAATTTGACTGATTTCAAACAAGAATGTAGATGGTCTACAGAAATGGTCGAAAAAATGATTGATTTTGTTAGTAAAGAGAATAGAACGGATCTTATCCCCTATATCTATGAAAAACAAAAATATTAGAAACGAGAGGAATTTTTCAGTATGGCTAAAATGTTAGAAATAAGAGATTTTGATTTAACAGATATTGGAACAAAATTTGAATTGGACGAGGTACTACCAAAATTTGCGACTGAGGAAAGGAAAGATTCAGATGGGGAAACTATCATGGATAAAGATGGTAGACCCAGAAAGTTCCAAACAGATGAAATTATAGGTTATAAATACAATGTCACAATTTTGGAAGGAAAATATCGGAAAAAATCAACTCAAATTTCAATAGATGGTATGGACAAAGTGATTTCCAATGAAGAGATAATGAAATTAGATTCTGTAAAATGTCGATTTGCCAATCTAGCTGTGACAATGGCTCAAAAAGTTATTTATTATAAAGCAGATAGAATTGAATTGTTCGAGAATAAATAATATATAGAAAATTTGTCTTTAGGTTGAATTTAGAAATAAATATTTTTCCTAAAGACACTTTTTGTTTTAGGAGATGTTAGATTTAGAATATGAAAAGAAAATTTATATTAGTATTTTTATTAATAATGAGTTTTATTTTTTGTAACGTTTCTGCTTATGCCGAACAGACACCAATTGCAGATACTCCTGCAGTAGATCAAAGTGGTACTTACAATCTTGATTCATATAGTAGTCAGATGGCTACCAAAAATGCGTGGGAGTCGGTTTTTAGCTTAGATACAGGCGAATGGGTAAACAGTGGAGCAAATCTTTTTTTTGAGTTTAACAAGATTATATATTCTGTCTTTAAATATGGCATTAATTTATTTGGCAAATCGGGCGTATTACAAGATAACGTATCTACCTTTACTCGTTATTCAAGTAATATGTTTGATACCTTATATGGACAATTTGGACTGACAATATTAGTGATCATGGCAGTGTATATTTTTTATTTATATTTTGCTAAAAGTCCACAGCGGGCAATGAGTCAATTCGTATCTTTTTCGGTGGTTATAATATTCGCTTTTGGGTGGAACTATAAGGGAAATGACCTAGTTAAGTGGTTTAATAACATTTCTAATGAAATACAAACTACTATGATTCAATCTAATTCTATGGATAAAAATGGGTCTGAGAAAAATTCGCTTATTTCTATTCAGAATACGCTATTTGATTTAGGAGTAAAAGAACCTTACTATTTAATAAATTATGGTAAAACTACAAAAATTAATACTCCTGAAGAACCAAGAAAAAGTACTGAGTTTCTATTTACAGGGGAACCAACTGAGAAAAAGCTAAAGGATAATATTGAAAAAGTGAATGAGGCTGCAAAAAGTAATCAGTTTTTACAGCCATCTAAAGCTGGATGGAAATTTACTGTTAGTTTTTTATCGCCTATTATGACAATAGCATTAGGAATTCCTTTATTAGGAATACAATTTTTGAATTTTCTAGTAGAAGTTGTCGCTCTTTTAGTATCAGGCTTTGTTGGATTATCAGCATTTTTAAGCCTAATACCTAAATTTCGTCAGGCATTTTGGAAAACTATGCAAATATTACTAGGAGCATTTGGTATTCGAGTATTGATCGGGATATTTTTCTTAGTTTTAGTTTCAATAATAGATGTGATCAGAAGCACTATTCCAACTACCGGAATTTCAAGTTATATGTTGCAAATCGGCTCTATATGTATCGCTATAACATTAATATGGAAAAATAAAGACAAGCTTATCTATGTTGTTACTGGCGGCGTAGTTACGTCTATGGACAAAGGAATACTTCAAAAAGTTACTAGGCCAGTTAAAGAAAAAGTTGGTCAGGGAGCAAAGTTTGCAGGAGATGTTGCTGGTTTAGCAACAGTAGGAGTACCTTTGGGCAGTAGTAGTGAAAAGTTATTACAAAAACCAGCGGATTATATGAAAAATAATGCCTGGGATATTTATGACGATCGGCAACAAAGAAAATTTGATAATGCAAATGATTTCATTAGTGATAAAAGCATTCCAAATACAAATAGGATAATAAAAAATGAAGATCGAAAAGAAAATAATATCATTCAAAACGAAGGAACACTTAATACAGAAAGCGATATTCCTACTATGACTAATTTTGCTGCAACTGACAATAGAGGTACGGAAGGAAAGCTTGATAATATAGCTGATTCCCTGAATAGTGTCGAAGGAAAAATCTTAAAAGATGTTGATTTTGATACTGATATTACAAAACAGATTGAAGAAAATAATGTTTATTATGAAGAGAATTCTGATGGTATTGTAGATGGTAAAGGAGAAAGTAATGATTTGGATAGAAGAGATAGATTTATGATTTTCTCGCCAAAAAGTATTCAGAGTTCTCAATCGATTGAAGAAAATGCCAATTATTTACTGTCTGAAGAATTCAGTTTTAGTCAAAGAGAAGCTGATGATGAAATTAAGTCGAATGTACAAGAATACGAGAATTCTTTTGAAAAAAATGGTTCTGTTCCTGATTTAACAGTAAATAATTTGGTTTCAGGTAATTATGATAAGATACTTGAATTATCTGATAAAAGCCATGATATAATTAGTAGTAGCTATGAATTAGGTGAGAAAGAAGTGTTTAATTATGAAGGAAATAATGATAAGCGGATTGATTGATGAATCTGATGTTGTATACTTTTATAAAGCTAAAAACAAAGATGGAATAACATACCATTATTTAGGAACTCCAGTTGATAAAAATAAAAAAACAGGGACATTGAAGGATTTTGTAGATCATTTCAATTATCAGGATAAAAATGTTATTGAGTTCTTAGAAAAATCACTTTCTTAGTAGACATTTTAAACGCCCCACGCGGTTTATTTTTGAATGCCATATTGAATGCCATTGAGTTGATATTTATTGATTTTTAGTGATATTAAAATATGATTTAAGGATGGTGAAACGTTGATATATCAACAATAGTATAAAATTGAAAATTAGATTCTCAAATGGAAGGGTCTGTGGGGTAATAGGGGTACACTATTACATTCAAAGCTTCATTGACTTGATTAGTATGTTACTGTCTTCCATAAAATAATGAAAAAGGAGTACTCTAAGGAGTGCTCCTTTTTGTATCTTCTTTAGGCTTATTGTTATTAAATTCCTTCAAGAAAAAGGTAGTAATGTCCAACCTACAAAATATAGATTGAACATTACTACCTTTTTCTTAGAGTTTTATCAATTAATAGTTTTCCGAGTTCATAAATTGCTGTTAAAACTGCGATACAAAAAAGTAGTGCAGTATATTGTACAAGAAAAACTATGTTGAACCATAGCCCATAGACCATTGGGAAAACGACTAAAAGACAAACATATAATTCTATCTTTCGTCTTTTTCTTATTTGGAACCATCTTTCGTCTGTCAAAACTAAAACCCCTTTAAGTTAAATTAAAACCGTTAGCCCGTATTCGATCATTGAATTTTTTGGTCAAGCAAGTGATGCCCTCAGCTAAGTATAAGAATAATTGAGAGCTACCAAATAAATATTACCTTATTATCTATATTGGAATAATTTTATCGCAAAAGAATAAATTTAGAATATTCGGACTGTTTTCTCGTCCCAAAATAAGTTGACAATCCGACGAAAAAACTGATTGATAACGGTATCAATCAGTAAGAGCTTAAAACGATCGAAGATTAGTATTACTTAGCATCGTTTTCTTTAAAGTAGTCATCAATGTAATCCTTAATTTTTTCAAAATCTTTAGTCAGAAAAAATTTAGAAGGAACTTTTATGATGGGGAGGTTATTTTCATTATCAAAAGGAGCGAATGGCTCAGGAAGGACCAAGTAATCAACAGTATCTTTATCTCTCAGATAATTGATTGAAACGTCGTAAAACGGTGAAAAATAGTCTTTGAGGCTTGTGTCTCTTTGATAAAGAACACCTGGAGTTAATGGTGTGTAAGATAATCCATTGCTCAAAACTAAGACAAAACAAATTCTTTTCATAAAAAATCACCTTTCCATTCGATTAAATACTAGCGTCATCTCAACAGTCAAGGATTCGTTATTCATTTAATAAATCCATTTTAATAGACAAATGGATAAAATAGTGAGCAATAGAAAAATAATTCAGTTGTTGGGTAGAAGGGAACCAACAATCACAAGTTGTTCCTTTAAAAAACAAGAGATAGGAAAATACCAAGAACAATTGTGGTTAAGATTTCTAGAGCTCTTTCCAGAAACAAATTGTTGCTTTTTAAAAATATTGTTTTCTTTTTATAAGGGAACCAAAATGACTGGTTTGCGTAGTCTGGCGGGTACACGAGATCTAAAATACCACTGATTAACAGTAATGGAATTGCTTCGAAAATATTGTCATGGACGGCTAAATAAATATAGTATGTTAACAAAGAAATTTGAGCGATCCGTAGATATCTTAGGCTGGTAACTGTATGGTTCATCAAATCATCCTTTCGTAAATGATTATCGCATATTGAATGATTTAGTCAAATTAAAATTATAAAATATTTATTTATTTTAATATTGAAAAATATTTTTTTGATTTACTAAACAATTTATAAATATCCTAAACAGAGGATATTTGATGAATTATCAAAGGGGATTTTCAGCTATTTATTTTAGAACGTCTTAGAGAGGATTCGTTTGAAAAGAGTTTCAGGATAATAAGTTAGTCTATTAAATCATTAGCAAAGTATGCACGTTGGGCGAAATTAGTAGATTAATCAATAGCGATTTTTTTAGATAATGGTTATTTTGCTAAAACAAAAAATTACCAATTTTGTCTTTAATGCTTTAAGAGCAAAATATGCAATGATATACTAAAATAAATAACCTTAATGGAATAGACACTAAACGGAGACTCTAAAATATGACCAACCAACTAATCATAGAAGATCATCATTTCAAGAAAGGTGAGCTATCTAGCATAACGACGGCATATATCGATCAGTACCCAGTCGTTTACATACTCTACAACCGAAATGAAAAGAAAAGACCTGTTGCGTACATTGGTCAAACGGTTCAAGTGAACAAACGCTTGAAGCAGCACTTGAATAACTCTAAGCGCAGAGAAATTAAAGAAGTCTTGCTGATTGGTCATGAAAAATTCAATCAATCAGCGACCTACAATATCGAAACCAATTTGATCAATCACTTCATTGGGGATGAGCAGTTTCAGTTACAAAACGTCAGTCAAACAAGACAGGTGCAGATGCATCAGTATTATGAAAAAGAGTATTATGATGAAGTGGTCTTCCAAGAGTTATGGGAAGAATTGCAAAGACGGCAATTGGCGAAGCACTCAATCGATACGATTCGCAACAAAGATGTATATAAATTATCTCCTTTTAAAGAACTGACGCCAGAACAGTTAGATATAAAACTTGAAATCATTGAGTACTGTAAACAAGCGATTCAGCAGGATGAAACACAAAAAGTCTTAATGATTGAAGGAGAAGCTGGAACGGGAAAGAGCGTCCTATTGGCATCTCTCTATAACACCCTTCAAGACTATACAAAGTCAGAGTCTGTATTAAAAAGCACCGATAACTATTTGCTGGTCAACCATTCAGAGATGTTAAAAACCTATCATACAATGGCAGAAAGTCTGCCAAATTTAAAAAAGAATCATATGTTAAAGCCAACTTCCTTTATTAATAAAACAGATAATCAGAAGTTGCGTCCAGACATCGTTATTGTGGATGAGGCCCATTTGCTTTTAACGAAGAAAGACAGCTATAACAGTTTTCACTATGAAAACCAACTAGAAGAGATTATCAAGCGAGCAAAAATCACGATTTGCATTTTTGATCCGAAGCAAGTATTGAAAATCAAAAGTTACTGGGATCAGGACAAACTGGATCAGTTTCAGAAAAGGTACAATGCTTCTCGCTTTCAGCTAAAAGATCAATTAAGAATGAAAAGTAGTCCACAAATAATTCAATGGATCGATGATATCGTAGAAAAACGTGTAACACCGATTCCAGAATCAACAGCATCTTTTGAGCTTCAGATTATGGAAACCCATGATGCGTTGAAGAATAAAATCTTTTCTCTCGATAAAAAGGAGGGTCTGTCACGGATCATCTCAACATTCGATTATGTTCATAAGAAAGACGGAGCTTCATATCTTGTAGATCCTGGTGGGATCAACCTGCCATGGAATACGACCGATACGAAGCGAACATGGGCGGAGCGACCAGATACAATCAGTGAAGTCGGTTCAATCTACACCGTCCAAGGCTTTGATTTAAACAATGTAGGAGTTGTCATTGGTCCTTCTGTTGATTACGATCCAGAGACCGACCAGCTTGTCATCGATATCGATAAATATGAGGACAAAGGGGCGTTTACGGGACGTGACGATATGAACCAAGAATTGACGAAGAAAGCCAAAGAAACGATCATCCTTAATTCATTGAATGTATTAATGAAACGAGCAATCAAAGGGCTTTACATCTATGCAATCAATCCCAATCTCCGCCAAAAACTCTTAACCCTACAAAACGAAAGGAGCCAGTCCTACCATGCAAAACCAACCCTCGTCAATGGAACGGATCAATAAATTCCGAGATGATCGCAATTGGCGACAATTCCATAATGAAAAAGATCTAGCTATTTCTATCTCCATCGAAGCCGCCGAATTGTTGGAGATTTTTCAATGGAAAACACCTAAAGAAGCCACTCAAGATTTCGAACATCTAAAAGAAGAAATTGCCGATGTTCTGATTTATTCCTATATGCTGGCAGACAATTTGGGTCTTGATATTGATGAGATCATCAAAGAAAAGCTGGAAAAAAACAACATGAAGTATCCGGTGAAAGAAAGTAAAGATTCGAAAAAGAAGTATAATGAATTGTAATAAAAAGAAGCAAGGACGCTGCAAGTTCTTGCTTCTTTTTTTGATGGAATAGGAGCAGCAACGGCTTTCTGAATTCATCTCGATTGGTTACGAACGCCAAAAATCTGTCATAATTGAGAAAGTTGAAGATAACTTCAAATTGGTTACAATTTTTCGGAAATTTGAAGTTAACTTCAAATATGCGCAATTTTTGATAAAAAATGAAGTTAGACCTAGTATCTGCTAGAGCAAAAACAAGATTATCCTATCCGAAAATGAAGACAAGATCATCGGTAAAAAATCGGCAACAATGAAGGCCGTTTTCTATCAAAAATATTTCTCCCCAAAAACCTAAAAACCTATTGCCCCCCAAGCCCACTTACTGTATAGTAAACAAGAATATTTCATGGAAATAACCAAAAATAACTAATTAAAAAGACTTTGTTATTGAAAATTGCGATTAAACGATGCTGTAAACGGAATGTAAGAAGGAGAAAACAATGACGTATTTAACAAACAATTTTGTGAATTGCATGATCACTTTAGGGTTTATCTTCATCCATCTATTTTCAAATGTTATCTCATCCAGAAAACTAAACGTGCAATACATGAGCTCCTTTGCCGCTGGGGTAGGAATCTCCTATGCGATCGTTCATCTATTGCCCCATTTGGCTTATTTTCAAACGGTGTTGATCGATGAATTTGGCTGGGATTCGGGGATTTTTTATAGTCATGGGGTCTATGGCATCGTTTTGTTTGGCTTAGTCTTCAGTTACGTGATCTACAAAATCGATGAGCGGACGTTTATGGTGTTAGAAAAGAAAGACATCACTAGTGCCAAAAACGCCTTTTTTTGGTCGGATATCGCTTTTCATGTGATCTACAATATTATGATCGGCTATATTGTGATTGCCAATACGCTATCAGAGCGTTTCTACATTTTGACCTACTTTATCGCTTTTGGTTTGCACTTTCTCATGAACGATTGGTTGCTCTATCACCATCATGGTGCCCTTTATAACAAATATGGCCGCTTTGTGCTTTCCTTCAGTATTTTCGCGGGAGCGGCGTTTTCTCTCTTTGTATCATTGCCCTACTATTTGGTAGTCATCATTGAAGCCTTGATCACTGGGGCTTTGCTGGTGAATATCATCAAATTTGAGTTACCCAATGAAGGGGAAGGCAGTATTCGTGGGCTATTGGTAGGCACGATCTGCTCTGGAATTTTGTTTGTATTTGTCTAGCGCGAAAAGGAGGACTGAATCATGGATGATTCGGTCCTCCTTTTTTGATAAATACGCAAAAAAATCAATATTTTATGCTTAAATCCGACGAATTATAATAGATTTTATATTTTATGACCATTATTTGCAATTTTATTGTCGTGTTCGCTTGCTTTTCTGAAAAACATTCTATAGAATGTAAGCGAATAGAAACCAAAAAAATAGGCACCTCGTATCTCTGCGCCAACAGATTTACGAGGCCCTGATCAGTCACTCACTATAGACAGTTGACCAATCAAGTTGCCATAATTGATCGCCAAAGGCATCAACGTGTTTATTGTACCCGATTTCCTTGTCGATTTCTAGTAGATTCAGGCAGGTTTTTGGGCAAAAACCGTGGGATGCTGGACGCTTATTTTGCTATGCCAAAGGCATTGGACAATCTTGTCCAATGCCTTTTTTTGTCGTTTGAAACGGTTCATGCGCAGGATCGTTTGCGGCAAATAAAAGATGTGAAAATCAGTTGAGAACAGTTGCATGGAAAATAGGCAGTCATAGTTGAGAAATCCAATGCCTTGCGTTCTTACTGTTGTTCATAGCAATAGCGTTCTGGCAATCAGCACTTCAATCCTAGGTTCTTGAAGGTGGCAAGCCTTGGTTTCTATTCACACTTCGAAAAGATACCTGAACGCACTCTTTCAGCGATCTTTTAAGGTTAAGGAGGAAGCTTATGAAGGATTCGTTAAAGAAATTTATGGAAGAAAAAATGCTGCCATGGGGAATGAAAATTGGCGGTGAAAAGCATCTAGTTGCCATCCGTGATGGACTTGTCACCACGATGCCTTTGATCATTATCGGTTCCATTTTTGTTATTTTATCCAACGTTCCATGGGAAGGCTTTAACCTATTTGTTACTAGTATTTTTGGCGGGGAATGGCGCAGTAAATTAGACTTTGTCGTCCAAGTGACCTTTGGTGTGATGGCGCTGTTCAATTCCTTTGCTATTGCGTATAGTTTAGCAACCACTTACCGCGTCAGCGGTTTATCTGCCGGTGTATTGGCAGCGTCGGTTTTTCTTTTAGTCACTCCGATTGAAGATGGCGGCATTCAAATGTCTTATCTTGGTAGCCGCGGGCTGATCGTAGCAATCATCACCAGCCTGATCACGGCGGAGATCTTCCGATTATTCGTACAAAAGAATATCGTGATTCGCATGCCAGAAAACGTTCCCCCGGCGGTCAGTCGCTCCTTTATTGCATTGATCCCCTCATTCTTTTGCCTCTCGCTTTTCTGGGTGATTCGTTTATTAGTGGAATCATTCGGCAACACGAATGTTCATGATCTGCTGTACAGTCTTGTGGGACAACCTTTATCGATCATTGGTGGAGGCTTTATAGGCGGTCTGTTTGCCATTATGTTTACGTCATTGTTTTGGTCAGTGGGCATCCACGGTTGGGACTTGGTCTTGAGCGTCCTGCAGCCGACATGGATTCAAATGATCGATGAAAATCGAATCGCTTTTCAAAACGGCGAAACGATTCCGCATATCATCAATTATACCTTTATGAATACCTTTGTCTGGATTGGCGGGAGTGGCGTGATTTTGGGCTTGGCGATCTTGCTCTTAGTCAGAAGTAAAAGCAAGTATTTAAAAGAGTTGGGGAAACTCGGATTTCCATCCACGGTTTTTAATGTCAATGAACCCATCATGTTTGGGTTGCCCGTTGTCATGAATCCATTGATTTTGTTCCCATATATTCTGACACCGGTCGTTTGCTATATCATCTCTTATACGACAGTTGCCATGGGGATCGTCCGACCTGCCGTCGTTTTGGTACCATGGTCGATGCCGCCAATCATCGGCGGTTATTTAGCCACAGGCGGACATATTTCGGGGGCAATCTTACAACTGGTGAATCTGACGGTTTCTATCGCCATCTATTATCCATTCTTCAAAATGTTGGATAATCGGACATTAGCCAGTGAACTCGGTTCAGAAAGTGGGGCGTAAAATGAAGACAAAACGATTACTGAATTGCACGGCAGCTGATTTTAAATCATTTGATAAAGAGCAGCTATTGGAAAGTATCCGAGGAAGTGCGGGACGGACGATCGTAGCAGAAAATGATGTCCAAATCGATCCAATGTCTAGAGGAATCACCAATGCTGAATTCGTCGCTGCATTTGGGGCGGATTTGATTTTGCTGAATCTATTTGATTGCGAAAACGGCGCTATCAAAGGATTACCGACAACGGATGACCCCATTCGCTTTTTGCAATGCTTAACGGGGCGGCCTGTTGGGGTCAATCTTGAGCCTGTCGACGATTGTGCGGAGCAGATGGAACAGTTGCCAACTATCGCTACAGGGCGTTTGGCAACAAAGAAAAACATGGCTCGTGCAGAAGCACTTGGATTTGATTTTATCTGTCTGACAGGAAATCCTTCCACTGGCGTTTCAAATAAGGAAATCACAGTGGCAATCCAACAAGCAAGAGCCGTTTTCTCTGGGATCATTATTGCTGGAAAAATGCACGGAGCTGGTGTCAATGAACCCGTGTTAGATGAAGAAATTGCGTCTGCATTCATTCAAGCAGGAGCCGATGTCATTCTTGTACCCATCGCTGGCACAATTCCTGGTCTGAGTGAACAACACATGAGTGATCTAGTGGCCTTTATCCACCAAGAAGGGAAGTTAGTCATGGGCACCATCGGTACTACACAAGAAGGTGCAGATAGAGGTACGATCCGTGCCTTGGCATTGACTAGCAAACGTGCCGGCTGCGACCTTCATCATATCGGAGATGCTGGTTTTTCTGGAACCGCTGATCCCGAGAACATCTTGCAACTATCCATCGCCATCAGAGGCAAGCGCCATACCTATCACCGAATGGCCGTCTCAGTGAACCGATAGGTGGAACAAATCGGCACATGCCTATGAAAGGCAAGAATTGTTAGAAGAATTTTTCGTTGAATGTTGAATAATGAAGCAAAACCGAAACAGAGAGTGAACTCTTTGTTTCGGTTTTTTTATAGTGAGTAGCATTGAAGTGTGGATAAAGTGTTTTTATAATAAATCTATCGGAGGTGCATATGTTTAAGATAGGTGAATTTTCAAAGCTCTCTCAAGTGAGTATCAGAATGTTACGTTACTATGATGAGATGGGCCTATTAAAGCCCGATAGGATTGATACGTTTACTGGTTATCGACTGTATTCGGCTGCTCAATTGCCTGAACTCAATAAAATACTCTATTTGCGTGATAGCGGCTTTAGTGTAGCAGAAATTGCGGTGTTGCTGAAAAACCAAGAGCAGGACTTCCTTGCAGAACAATTAGAAAGAAAACGAGATGAGATTAAGGCGACTATTGAGGCGGAAAAACAAAAACTAATCAAACTAGAAGTGGCTAAATTAGAATTGACGAAGAAACGAACAGAGCGCCATTATCAGGTTACAATGAAAGCAGTCCCGAGTTATCATGTGCTCTCCCTTCGCAAAGTCATCCCAAATTATTTTTCTGAAGAGGAACTGTGGAGAGATCTAGCCACTTTTATGGAAAATCAGAAAATAAAGAATTTCGGACAATCATTTTCGATTTATCACGACCAAGAGTTTAAAGAAAAAAATGTCGATGTTGAATTGTGTGTGCAAGTGAAAGCAGGCCTGCAGGTAGATTCCAAAGTATTTTCCATCTACGAAACGGAGGCAGTGCCAATTATGGCGTGCACGATGGTGTACGGTGCATTCTCCAACATAGCCAACGTCTATTTGTCCTTGGCTGAGTGGCTACAAGAACATCCTTATTACCAAATGGACGGACCAGACAGGCAAATCGTGCATCGCGGTCCTTGGAATGAGAAGGAAGAACGTAATTATTTGACTGAAATACAAATACCGCTCATAAAACTTTGAGTAGCAGATTTTTTCTGTTTTTTCTTGACTCTCACACTGTGTCAGGAACTATTCTGAGAGCACCAAGAGGAAATGGAGGAAAGAAAATGACAGAATATAAACTACAACCGATCGGGATCATTCAAAACAATGAGGAAGGATGCTTGCTCAAGCTTAAGAAAGAATATATTCCAGCTTTAGCAGGGATTGAAGGATTTAGTCATCTTCAATTAGTGTGGTGGTTCAGTGATTTTGCGGATGCAAAGTATCGAATGATTTTGGATGCTGAGCAACCCTATAAACATGCGCCTGAAAAAATGGGAATATTTGCTACGAGATCACCCATTCGACCAAATCCAATTGCATTAAGTGTTGTTCAAGTGTTATCAGTCGATGTTGAGAAAGGAATTCTTTCTATTCCTTATATTGATGCAAACGACCAAACGCCGCTAATAGATATCAAACCGTACACACCAAGTTTGGATCGAGTAGAAGCGCCTAGAGTTCCTTCATGGTGCCATCATTGGCCGAACAGCTTGGAAGAATCTGCTGATTTTAATTGGGAAAATGAATTTAGTTTTTAGAGGATAAAAAAATAGAGGAATCAATCGGAAGATTGTTGGCGCAACAATGAAAATTTAAGAAATGTCGATGTTCGATTCAAGCAAAGAAAAAACGCGGTTTGTTTTTAAGGAACATCCTCCGCTATAATTGGGGGAAACATTAGGAAGAGCGAAAGGAGTATACCACATGCTAACAGGCAACAAAGTCACTTTAATCCCTGCGGAAATCAAAGATAAATAGGTGGTCTATCAATGGTGTTTTCACTCTGAAACCACAAAATATCATTCTGGACCACCTTCTTATCCTAATGCACCGATCGCCACCGAAGCAGAGTTTTTTGAGGATTATCAAGAGTATTATTTTACTGGTGCTCAACCGCAAAATGGCAGAGGCTTTTTGATTCTACATGCAGGTCAACCGATTGGCTTTATTAGCTACTCCTCGTTTCATCTAAAAGACGGCATAGCAGAATTGGATATCTGGTTGAATCGGGAAGTTCATTGTGGCAAAGGATTTGGCACCGATGCGATCGTCACCCTCGGTGATCATTTACATGAAACATTCGGCATTCAAAAATTGATGATGCGGCCGTCGAGAAAAAATATTGCTGCAGTCAAATCTTACGAAAAGGCTGGTTTTACGCAATCTACCCAAGACCTTGCTGACTATTTGTTGGAAGAGTATCTTACTTTATATGCCGAAGGGGATTACGGGGCAGAAGAAACGGTGACATTGATCAAAACGTTTCCGTCAACTGCATTGAGCTGATCTATAACAGTCGGCTTCAAACGGTTAAAGGTTATTTCATGAAAACAGTCCATTTAACTTTGCAAGCAAGGAGAAATGGACTGTTTTTTACCTTTTAGCAATTTAAGGTCGTTCAAAATACTCCTTCTTCGCTCTGTCTTCTAACTTCGTTCGCACGCTAAATTCCTTCCTATACAATAGTTATCGAAAAATTGCATAAGCCCCTATCCTTGCTATTCCAGCATTGAGAACAAAACATAAAATAAACATAGTTTTTTGCAAAATTCCGAGAAACAGCGAGAATGTTTGTGCTATAATGGTCGCTCACTGTAAAAATTCAATAGAATCTGGGAGGGTATAGCATGCAGGAATACATTACGATCCGCAACGCCAGACAGAACAATTTGAAGGGCTTTGACTTGAAGATTCCCAAAAGAGAAATTACGATTTTCACGGGTGTCTCTGGTTCTGGCAAGTCATCGATCGTCTTTGACACGATCGCACAAGAAGCAGGTCGACAGCTGAATGAGAACTTTTCGAAATTTGTCCGCAACTTTTTGCCAAAATACAGCCAGCCCGATGCGGATGCCATCGACAATCTTTCGATGGCGGTAGTAGTTGATCAAAGTCGTTTAGGCGGCAATTCCCGCTCTACATTAGGGACGATCACGGATATCAACCCCTTGATCCGCTTGCTTTTTTCTCGTCTTGGTCAACCGTATTTAGGTCCTGCATGGAATTTCTCCTTCAATGACCCTCATGGGATGTGTCCCACTTGTGAAGGGATTGGGCGCATCGTCGGGTTAGATTTAGAAAAAGCACTGGATCTTGAAAAGTCCTTGAACGAAGGGGCGATCCTGCTTCCTGGCCACAAAATCGGCTCTTGGTTGCTGAAGTCCTTCACCAATACGGGCTTTTTTGACAATGACAAGCCGTTGAAAGAATATAGCGAAGAGGAAATGAACCGCTTTTTGTATGCCCAAGGAGAAAAAATCGATTCCTTGTATATGGAAGGCATGAGTTCCACCTATGAAGGCTTAGTCGCTCGTTTTAATCGCTCCAATATCAAAGGTGGCAATGAAAGCTCCGCTGCTACCCAGAAGAAAATCGCTTCTTTCATGAATGAGCAGAAGTGTCCTGACTGTCAGGGAAAACGATTCAATCCACAAGTACTCGCGTGCAAAATCGCGGGCTATTCGATTGCGGACGTTTTGGCGATGCAAGTGGATGAACTATTGACGGTTCTTCAAGAAATCTCGGAGGAGAGTGTCCAACCGCTGCTTCAAAACATCCAAGCGAGAATCATTGATCTAATCAATATCGGGTTGGATTATGTTTCCTTAGACCGTGAAACGACGACCCTTTCTGGTGGGGAAAGTCAGCGGGTAAAAATGGTCAAACACTTGTCTTCTAGCTTGAACGATGTGATCTACATTTTTGATGAACCGAGTATTGGGCTACATCCAAGGGATGTCCATCGATTGAATGAATTGTTAGTCAAACTACGGGACAAAGGAAACACCGTCATCGTAGTGGAGCATGATCCAGATGTCATTAAAGTAGCTGACCATATTATCGATGTTGGTCCTAAAGCGGGGAAAAATGGCGGCTATATTACCTACGAAGGAACCTTTGAAGGATTGCTGCGCTCAGATACACTGACTGGCAAAGCATTTGGACAGATGATGGACTTTAAAGAAGCACCTCGCCAGAGTCATCAGTTTATCGAAACGAAAAAATCAACGCTGCATAACTTGAAAAATACAGCACTGCGGGTGCCATTAGGGGTATTTACGGTGGTGACCGGTGTCGCTGGTTCTGGAAAGAGCAGTTTGGTAAATGGTGTTTTTGCCAAAGAATACCCTGAAGCCATTACGATCGATCAATCAGCGGTGGCGGGGAATATTCGCTCTAATCCTGCAACCTATTCAGGAATCATGAATGACGTTCGCAAGTTGTTTTCGCAAGAAAACAAGGTTTCAGCAGGTCTTTTTTCCTACAATTCCGAAGGTGCCTGTGAAACGTGTAAGGGCCATGGTACTATCAAGATGGAGCTGTCCTTTATGGATTCCGTCGAGGTTTTGTGTCAGGCCTGCGGCGGCAAACGGTTTAAAGAAGAAGTCTACCAGTATCGCTTGAAAGGCAAGTCGATCGATGAAGTCCTGGCCATGAGTATCACGGAAGCGGTGGAATTTTTTGAGGAAAAAGCCATCCAAAGAAAATTAAAACAGATTTTGGCTGTGGGTCTAGGATACATGACCCTCGGACAGCCATTAAATACCTTGTCTGGCGGTGAATGCCAACGACTGAAGTTAGCAAAAGAATTAAGCAAAAAAGGCAATATCTACATTATGGATGAACCAACGACCGGATTGCACATGACAGACATCAAGAGCATCTTGGCGATCATTGAACGACTAGTAGAAAAAGGCAACACGGTGATCGTGATCGAACACAACCTTGAGGTCATGAAAGCAGCGGATTGGCTGATCGATGTCGGCATTGATGGTGGGATACGTGGTGGTGAAATCTTGTACGAAGGAACCCCAGAACAACTGATTAATTGTCAATCATCGATTACTGCGCAGTATCTGTTTGAAAAATAAAACCTATCGACCACACTTGACTCTTAGAGAGAAAGGTGTGGTTTTTTTGATGGAATTAAAAATTATTTGGTCTCTGAGCGAGTAACTGTGGTTAAAGCCCACCGACCATTTTATTGCAGAGGATGGTACATAGCCATAACATAGAGTGCTGCTTTCATACCAGAAGAAGCAAAAGCTATAGTTGAAATTAAATTTGCAATTTAAATCAATTTAAGTGCGTTTTTTGTATAAAAAAGATAAAAAAAGAGCATATTTATTTCGTTTTTTGTCTTGTTTGTGTAATAGTAAAGAAAAGAAAACACCAAACAAGGAGAAAAAGTATGCGAGATTTACAGATGGCTTTTATTAGTAATCGAACGACGAGTCGCTTATTTCGAATTTTGAGTACGATAGAGCGTGATCGTATTTTCACTATTGGCGATTTAGCAGAGCAAAACCAAGTGACTCAGCGAACGATTGCCAGTGACATTAAATATATCAAAGAATATTTTGCTGAGAGTATTTCCTTGCTTTCGGGAAATAGCGGCTTTATTTTCGAGGAAAAACAATCCGAAATTTACAAGAAACGAAAACAGAATCTACTAAAAAACGAATGCTTATTTGAGATCATTGGCAATATTTTCCATGGAAAGCTGGCCAAAGTTGATGAATTGGCCCATCATTATCATTTCTCGGAAAGTACGTTCCGCCGTTTGCTTAACCAACGTAACCCCATATTAAAAAGTTATGGTTTGCAATGGACGTCCAATCCTTTAACAATTGAAGGACGCGAAGCAAATCTGCGGAAGTTTTTCAAAGATTTTTATTATGAAGGTGCTGAAACGATCTTTACGATGATTCCAGATCCTGAGTTACACGAGTTGATCCTTGAGAAATTGCAAGGACAAACAGGCGATTATGATTTAGGTTCGGGGGTAACGCCTGCGGCTTTTAACTATACGTTTTACATCGCCATCAAGCGTGCCAGTCTCGGTTGTTCGATCGATCTTCCAGAAGAGTTAGCGGAACTTGCTTATAAGAGTAGTGGTTTTTCTGCGCTTTGTACCTTAAAAGAAGACATTGAAAGAATTTACGAATTGCAATTGTCAAAAGAAGAATTTGCTTGGATCTATCTAGTAACGCTTTGTAAGCGAACGTTCAATCAAGAGGAACAAGAACAGAAATTTTATCAGCATTTCAATCGAGGATCAGAAATCGCGGACATGACAGCACTCTTTTTGAGGGGACGAGACGTACCGCAAGAAAAGCAAGCAACTACCCAAACCTTCTTACGGTCCTTTTTCCTATCAAGAAAGCTCAACCACCAAATCACCCCTGTCTTGAACAAAGAAATGAGTGATATCAAAGAAGCAATCATGCGCTCGAATTGTGAGCTTTACCAGAAAAATTTGGATTTTCTTGAAAAACATCGTGACAAGCTTGCTCTAAACATAAGTTATCTTGAGGATGTATGTGTGAGTCTCACGCTATATAGTGAATTGATTTTCGATTTTTACGCTTCCAAAAAAACAGTCTATTTTCTTTTAGAAGGGGATCATTTTGTTTGTCAGCATATCCAGATACGCGCGCTCCGTCAATTTGGAAATCGGCATTCTTTGACCTTTATTCCACTACAATACTTGACCAAAGAAGCCTTAAATGAGACCCATATCGATATGGTTGTCACAAATTATCCACGCTACCTCTCTGACTATCATATCGAAACAGAGTACTTCTTACTAAAACCACTTCCAGATGAGCAAGATTGGGACTATTTGGAAAGAAAATTAAGCTCAGCCCAATCACCTCTGTTTTAGTACAAAGCTAATGATAGGAAGCCTTAGAAAGGACAACCATTGTTATTTTCATCTATTTCAGGCGTTGATGAAAATAATGATTTTCTTTTGTTTTGAGACCACGGTATTCTAGGTGTTAGTAAGGCACACGTGTGAAACACTTACAGCTATTCTGTCTCATAAATCTTCGTTTTTAAGAGAATAGATTTCTTATGTAGTTGTTATTTGATAAAATCCTAACTTAACAACTTTTTAAAGACATTTGATAATTTCAAATGTCTTTTTTTTTCGATTCTCAAAAACGAAGATTTATGGGACGATTCTATGGGAAAAGGGGGCGAGTAGCCTAGGCATAAGGACTTCATATTACTGAATAATACTTGAAGAAAGGAGGACATGATGAAATTAATTACGTTGTTTTCTGCTTTACTACTAATAAGTACTTCTGGAATCAACACGATAGTGACATTCCAACAAGTAGTTGTGGCAGATACTGTTTCGCTTACAGAAGCGAGCGCGTCAGCTGACCTTGAGCCAACGAGTAGCTCGGATGAGTTAGCTGACTTTCCGGCAATAACGGAGCAAAGCAGTGAAGAACCCCCGGCGCCCTCTGACTCTCCCGAAGATTCGTCCCCAGCTAGTCAAGAAGACCAAGAGCTAGTAGAAGAATCATTGCCAGAAGAAAGCACGAACGAGGCAGATTTGGCAAACGAGGTTGATGATGAGGAAGATAAGGAAGAACCACAAGTCGAAGCCTTGGACACAGAAGCAGAAATCCTGGCAATTTCAGTTGAAGGTGAGGAGCAACTGCGGGCGATTTTATTAGGAGAATCCTATACGGATAGTCAAGATACTTTGTATGACTATGGACAAATCGCCAATGACCAAGCCATCCTTCTCACTCTTTCTGGCACTTTCACTTTGACTGCACCAATCAGCGAGATTCAGCGGACAAATGTTACGTTTACTGGGCAACAAGCAGTCATTTCTCAAGCAACAGCGGATGATTTGATGCAATTTGTCAATCCAGTGCAACTAACTTGGCAAGGCCTTCAGCTGCAAGGGATTTCTTCGGCCCAAGGTTTGGCTCAAACAACTGGGCAATCCACGATCGTTTTTGAAAATACCCAACTAGAGCTAACAACGTCTACTGGACGATTGGTGAATAACAATCAAGCGCACCTACATTTCAAAGGCAGTAATCGGTTAACGACCGCAGCAGCATCGATTCCGACACTATTTACTGCAAATCGCTTGACCGTCGAAGGGGAATTTATGATCGACCATCGGTCCACAAATACCACTCCGATTTTTGAACTAAATCAAGGAGTGATTGCGGAACAAGCAGTATTTTCCGTCACACGGGCGGCAAATGCTAATACTGGGACCGTCTTTCATTTGACTGGAGCAGCAGCCACACTTGTATTTGGGCAAGAAAGCGTGACGACGATTCGCCAATCTGGCGCCATGGTTTCCCTGCCAAATGCCAATCAAGATAGTCGGTTGACTTTAGCAACAGGAGCAACACTAGATGTTGGCACCGGACAAGGGCTTTCCGGAAACTCCACCAGTACGTTAGGGGAGGTACGGTTACAAGCGGGTAGTCAGTTAAAACTATCTGAGTACGGAACAGTCAGCACGACACCCGCCATCAATGTCGGACGCAGCTTCATCGTTGAAAATAGTACCGCAGACCAACCTACCATCATTGAGGGAACGCGTACGGGCACAACCACTGGAGCATTTATTCAGCTTCGAAGTGCAAATTCCGTCATCGATTTGGGGGAGCACACACGAACCAAAATCTCTCAGCAGGGACCGCTGTTTACTGGTGTGGCTAGTTCCACGATCGCGATCCAAGACCACGTGAAAATGAACAATCAGCATAGTAACGGGTTTAATGGCAACGTAGCAGTCGACAGTATTTCGATCGGTGATCAGGTGGAAATATCCATCAGTGAACCTGCTAATGCTACGGTTGGTCAAGCGTATCGAACCTTTTTCGCAACATCCTCGGTTCAAATCGGAAGTCATACAACAATTGACGTACCGAGAACGCGAACGACCTCTTCAGCAAGTACATCGAATGTCGTCATCGGCTTAGCATCAAGCAACGGGAAAATCGCCATTGGTGATTATTCAGAAATAGCTGTGAACCAGCGTGGGGCTTTCGTCAACGCAAGTTTGGCTCATGTAACATTAGGAAAATATACGAAACTTACTGGTGTGTTAGGTCATGGCTTCACGGCTGGAACGATGGTGGATCAATTTGAACTGCTTGAAGGAGCTGAAATCAATATTGCTGAGCATTCAACGAGCGCAGCAGCCAATGCTTTTTCCGTGCAAAGGCGTTTCTTCCTAGGAGAAAAAGCAGCGATCAATTATTCTCGTACGTCTTCAGCAGCCAATCCTTTCATTGCATTGGGTTCAACGTCGACGGCTTCCCAATTTTTGTCAGAAGCAAATGCAACCATCACACTCAATCAAGTAGGGCCATTTGTTACTGGTCGCAGCACAACAGATATCTATATTGGTGAAGAAAATACGATCAGTCTACAAACCGCGCAAGGCTTTACCGGCGGTACCTCATCTGCTGCTTCTTCAACCATTCGCCGGTTGCATGTGGGCGATCACTCTGAAATCACCGTTTCTGGACGAAGTAATGCAAATGTTGATTTTTTCCGGTTTAGAGAAGAAATCAAACTAGGCCGTGAAGCGAAAGTAACGGTCAATCATACTACGCGACAAGCTGCAAGAGCCGTTTTTCGTTTAACCTTGGCGAATTCGAAATTTACGATGGAAGAAGGAAGTAAAGCCGAAGTTGATACTGGGGGACGATTTCTACAGGGAGTCGGAACGACGGATCTGTTATTCGGCGAAAATTCCTATACGAGAATCAACGCAGCGAGGGGAATGACAGGAAACACCACTGTTCGTTCAGTTACGCTTGCGCAACATGCTGAAGTGCATTTGACAGAGCCAACAACAACGGCGATTCAAAATTCGGCAACAAGTCAAAACTACTCTAGAATCCAAGTGTCGCAAAGAGTGGAATTGCAAGACAATGCCACCATGACATCAAGAAGAGATCGAACGACTTCAGATTCCCGCTTTATATGGTTGACTGCTAGTAATTCATTTGTTCGGATTGGCAAAGGAGCTACCCTTGACGTGGATCAATCTGGAGGAATCTTTAGAGTCACGACTTCCTCTAATTTCATTCTCAATGATGACGCGACCTTTAAAGGGTTTGCGAGAGGGTTAAATACGCAAGGAGGCGGAAACTGGTCATCCAGTCACTCGAATTCGTTCGCAAATATTACCGTTGGAAAACGAGCGGAATTTTCCCTTACTGATAATCGAACAGGCATGGGGACATCAGCAGAATTTATCAATCGCCCGTTAGTCAATGTGCGCAATTCGTTTTCGGCAGAAGAAGATTCTACGGTTGTGTTAGAAACCATAAGAAATAAATCTGAAGTTCTTTATTTCAGACTAGCCAATGCACGATTGAATATAAACAATGTGAATTTGTTTGAAATTAGTCACCCTACGACAAGAACTGGTCAAGCCAATGCGCAATTGCAGCGTTTGATCCGCTCCGCACAAAATACGGTTGCGAACGGTTTACGAATCAATGTGGCGAGTCAAAAACTAGCAGTTTGGGAAAATGCTTCTTTAGAGGCACCTACAGAAGAATTTATCAACATTTCTGGGATCATGCGAATCAATCGAAATGGCGGGAATACCTTCCCTTATGGAGGCACAGGCAATGGCGAAGCACGTTCCAGATTACTGAGTGGTGAGCAACTAGATGGTTCTTTGGAGAGTCTGGAAAAACAAACGGATATTTACCAAGTGATTTCTAAGAATAACTTCAATAAAATTCGTTTTTCAGAACCAGAAGGTCTCGTTGCACGAATCGATGCATTGAGTGATCAATCGACCGAAATTACTGGTTCCATCTACGAGGATACCGATGTCACAATTATCTCCTATACAAATACTGATGGAGAACTCGTTGAATTGGACAAAAACTCTGAACGAATCGAATGGGGCGACTATCGAGATGAAAATCAGCTGTATCGCTATTTCCGCATTCCTTTAAGAGAAAATGAACGATTGGAAACAGAGACAGAAGTGTCGATTTTCTTATCAAAACCTTCGATTGAGACTTATGTCGATGTGACTGCTCGTCAAACCGTTATCAAAGGGGTGAACTTTGAAGCATACAATATCACCTTAGATCGCTATAAAGTTAATGAATTAAGCACGCAAGAAGAATTAGATGCCTTGATACTTCAAGAAAGTCGTGCGCAAGCCGCAAATGTATTGACGGAAGCGGATATGACGGATGACTTTCGCATCGTAGAAACGGATCTTACACGAGAAGTGGACGAAGACGGTAGCTACTTCGCTGTTCTTGAGGTGGGAAATAAAGCTTACCAGCTGATAGTCGGTATCGATGTGACATCGAAACTTGAGCATATGCGGGTGACGATCCCGACCAAAATGGTCTTCGAATCCTTGTACAACACAGCGGAATCGAATCGTAATTTTGAAAGCCAAGGGTATGAGATCCGCAATCAATCGCCACTTGCCGTGGATACCTACGTCAATCAACTGGCGATCGATGATAGTGCCAGTATTGTCTTATTAGAAGCGGGAGAAGATCCTCTCGACTATGCCGAAAGTGAAAGCGAAGAAGAGGACCCAACCCTTAGCTATGACGATATCTCAACCCCGCTGTTGCGATTGAACCTAAAAACAGATGAAACACAGATCCAACTCTATGAAGCGATGGAGGAACAACACTTGGTTCGCTTAGAAGAAAGAAGTCGCGTGCCGATTTCCTTAACGGGGGATTTCTATGGGGATTACCCGCAATGGGTCGTTGATGCAGAAGCCGATCAAGGCGGGTATTATGAAGACTTGCTCGTACCGAATTATCGCATCGTCTTACGCTTTGTCCCACGAGACTAAAAAAGATCGTACCAAATGTGAAGGAGGTGAATCCATTGGAGCAAACGAATCAAACCGAAAACAAAAAACGACGGAAATGGCTCTGGTGGTTGTTGCTATTGGCAGTACTTGCCGGTGGGTTCGGGTACTACTTTTACCAATCCAAAGCAGCAGTCCCTTTGATCAGTGCTGACTTGTTGCCGGAGTCTGGCGATGCCACCGATCAGCGAGTATCTGAACGGGCGCAGGAAATTGCAGATGCGAATTATTTTACCCTGCAAATCAATCCAGAAGCCATTTTTGAAGATGGTCAAAGCACGGGATCCATTGAGATCGTCAACCCGGGCACCAATGTGTACCCAATCGCCGTGGATATCTCTTTACTGTCGAGCGGGGAAGTCATCTATTCTTCCGGTGCGATCCATCCAAATCAATTTGTTGAAAATGTTGCCTTGGCGACACCATTGGCAAAAGGCGAGTATCCTGCCAAAGCCACCATCAATATTTACGACCCTGAAAGCAAAGAAAAACAAGGGGTCACTGAAGCTGAATTAACGATTATCGTTAAGAATTAAAAAAAAGAAAAGTGAGGAAATAAAAATGAAAAAATTTGTAGCAGCCATTCTAAGTACAGCAACAATCGCAGGAGTAATCGCAAGCGGCACCACCGCTTTTGCGACACAAACCATTGACGGACGTGAAGGGGATACGTCAGGAGATGTCCAAGTAAACGGGATCATCGGATCATTCGATAACACAACCCCTGGACCAAATCCCGAAGATTTGAACCAATGGATCAATGTGACGATTCCAACGACTGCTTTGTTCTACACCACAGAAGAATCAAGCCACAAAGAGATCGTTTCACCTACCTACACTGTGACAAATAACTCAGCAGTTGGCGTAATTGCTTCTGTTGCGGGTGTCGATACACCATTGAATATGTCTGAAGTAGACTTGTTAAACGTAAACGGGATTGAGTTGTTTGAAAACGGCACACCAACTGTAACAGAAACAGAATTGTTTACCCTTGAAGGCAACCAAGGAACGAATGAAGGGACGTTTGCGTTCACTGGTGAAGCAACACCGACCGATGCATCAGAAGAATCAAATCCAAGCTTCAAATTGGTCTTGAGCTTTGCGCCGGATGTAGAGGAAGACTAAGAATTGAAATCCCAGTAAAGAAGGGATCTATCATATGAAAAAACGAAAACGAATCGTCCTTTTCGTCGCTGTGTTACTGACTCTGACTGTCTGGGATCTATCGGAAACCAGCGTCGCCGAGGCGACGACAGGGCAAGTCTCTGTGACTGGTCGAATCGGTGAAACGGTGACGCAAGAGGAAGAAGCAGACGATGACAATAAGAAAACGATCGTCGCAGATGCTTCTCAAATTGGACAAGGGAAATTACCGCAAACAGGTTCTTCAAACACAAGCAGTTTGATTATCCTTGGGTATGCACTCCTAGTACTGTTTGTCATTGCAGCGACAAGAAAAAAGAAGCACGGTGAAAGCGTCGCTCCTTAACTATCGTCATCGCTAGAAGCGTAAAGGAGAAACTGTGAGGAAAACTTACAGTTTCTCCTTTTTAATGAAAGAGTAGAGCGGATAAAAAATGAATCAAAAAGGTAAGCAGTCCTTAGTGATACCACAAACGCTGTATAAGTGAGGTCAGTGATAGTTTTGAAAGGATACAGAAGATGAAGATCAAGAAAGAAGCGTTTGAAAGAACCATCATAAATAGTGAATATATTGGCTACTACTATCATCTGCTGACTGCAGATTCTAGCCCCTATCCCCAAGGGGAAAAAATAGATAAGATGCGTTACTTATTAGAAAATAATCACATAGAAGAAATAAAAGCGAATGCTCGCTATTTGTTCATTTTTCGTACGTATAAAGTACCTAGTGTCCTACAAAAAGAGTATCAGTTGTTGGAAGAATGCGTCTCGTACATCTCAAATTTGAACACCCATTTGTTGATGCCTCAAGAAGCAATTGAGCAAAGTCTTTCAATCAAGGCAGAAGATGAGGCGAAGGATCAAAAAGAGCATTACAAGCAGCTGGTCAGAGGGTTGCTGGATATTCTTCATTGACTACTGGACCTTGGTGTTTTCTCAGTAGCTAGAAAAAGTAGTGAATAGATAACGAGAAAGAATAGGATGAGACTTAGGAAGAAAATAAGGGGGCTTGTTCCCCTCAAAGAAAGGAGCAAAGAAGCATGACTGTATTTACTTCAAAGATAGAATATCTTGATGGATTTCAAAAGAAATTTGCGGATTCCAATCGTGAAAATGGTGCCTTAGCCTCTTATGTAGAAAAGCAATTAACGTTACTTGATCAATTGGTAGCAGAGATTTCTCCAGAAACATTTTGGGCGATCACCCCAGATATTCTGGGAATCGATGCCAAACTGGTTTTAGTCACAGAAATGATGCGATTTGACGATTTTTCCGATGACGAGATCATTCGAATCGTTGAAAATGATTACCGATTTTATCTGAAAGAACTGTGTGGTTACAATCTAGGAACAAAAGCGAAGCATTCTCTGGTTTTCAATGTGAGATGAATCAAGGAGGGGAATGATAGGAATCACTTCTAGCAAGACGAGTAGGTAAGAAGTGATGACTATTATTAATACTTTTGCAATTAGTGAAGGTGAGCGATTGAAATAGAAGGGGTGTATCGAAAAAAGAGTGGTTAGACAAAAAGCATTCAGGAATTGACTTCTTGAATGCTTTTTGTCTATTCACCTATCTAAAAAAGGTCTTTACTTTGATTTCTACTCCCTCTCATGTAAAATCACCGTTAAAACGATGCCGAACCAGCAAAAATTCTGCAAATAAAATTATTTGTGTTATATTTGAAGGGCATCTGTTCATTTTTTTAATAATCGTTTATTTTTTATCGCATATAGTGAGAAAAATAAACGACGCGATGACTAATTTTTCCGCTTTAATTGATCCGCGGGGGCAGGTTTATCCAAGTAAAACCCTTGTTGAAGAAAAATCTCTTCTTCAAGCAAATACTCGTGAATATCGGAGGTTTCCACTCCTTCAACGATAAATTGGAGCTGGCGGTTACTGGCAATATTGCGCCAGAAGTCGATCAAAAAGAAAATCTCTTTTTGGGGCAGCACGCGCAATGAGATAGGCGAAAATTTGATCACGTCGATTTTGTCCAGCATTGGCGCAATATTCGTCAGGGAATGAATGCCCGTCCCTACATCATCCAATGCGACAGAAAAGTGCATCTGTTTTATTTGGTTGATTTTGTTCATAAGAAAGGATTTGGGATCACAGGCGATGGAAGGTTCCGTATCGTCTTCGGTGATCTCAATCAAAATACGATTATGGTAAGGGGCTAAGTCTGCTAACATCAGAAAGGTTTCTGGATAACTAAGTTGTTGCGGGTGGATATTGAGACTAATTTTTGTATTTTCGTTGGGATGAAGCAAGCTGAAAATTTCATTTCGATACCATTGTAGTAAGCGAGTGTGTAGTTTTTTATATTTGATCACTTGCTGGAAGAAAGAAAGGGGAAACCTATTTCTTTCGGTACTTCGCAATAATAACTCGTAGCCAATCACTTTCTGACTATCTTGTTTCATTTGAAAGATAGGCTGGGCATCAAAGTATAATTGGGGAAATATCGATAAGAGTTCTTGTTCAATTTTTTCAGCCATTGGTTTCTGCTCCTTTCTGGGGTAGTTTTATTTTTGGTTTCATGAAGTGCAGGAAAGGAAGATCGAGTTCTTTACCTGCATTGTTAAAGAATCGAGCCTTTCAAAATCATGGGCGAAGGATTTTAAAGAAAAATCTATGAAAGAAAGAAGGAATAGTGTGTTTGTCCATCTGATTTATGCTGCGATCTATTCTGTTTTAGTTGTAAGCTTGCTCATTTCGTATGATCTGTTTATCAAGAACTTCAAAGAATTGAATTTACGCTTGTCATTTAAAATTCTTATCGGTGTCGTTCTGTTCATTTCGCAAGTCTACTTTATTATATCATTTTCTTTGAACAGTATCGGTTATGTTGCGTATGAATATACGATTCCAATCTTTATTTATTATTTTGGTATCCTCAAAGAAAAAATATATCTGATTGGGCTGGTCCCCGTCATCTTGCTAACTTTTTTTGCATTGATCAATAAGTTCGAATGGGGAGCCATGCTCTTTATTATCGGATTAAATTACATCATTTTAATCGTTACTCGCTTATTAAAGAAAAGATTTTACGGACAGACAAATCATACTGTCTTTTATCTATTTTCGATTGTGGTTACGGTTGTCTCGCCGATGGTCAACGCATTGCTTTTTCACCGCCGTGAAGTTGGTCTTTGGGATGCTGTCACTTTAGGGATTGGATCAGTGGCAATCGTTTCTTTATGGAAGTATTATCTGCAGAATCAAAAAAACTTTCTCGAAAAAATCAATACGAAGATCATTGAGCGCAATTATGATGAGTTGACGAAGGTAAAAAATTTCCGTAGTTTGAACGAAGATATTTCAAAATTGGTGATAAACGAGAAGGATCAGCTGGTCGTGGTGATGATGGATTTAGATCATTTTAAGCAGATCAATGATCACCATGGACATCAAATCGGCAATCAAGCCTTAACCTTCTTTTCGGATAAACTGACGACATTTCTCTATCAAAAAAGTCCTTCCCATTTAGTCGAAGTCTATCGGTATGGTGGCGAAGAATTTTTAGTCCTATTTAAAGAGAATACTTCCGTGTCAGTGAAAAAAATTATTGAAGAATTTCATTTGTTCTTAAGCAATGAACAGTTGAAACTAGAGGGAACACAACTGACCCTTTACTTTTCGGCAGGGATTTCAGAAGCAGCCTCTGCGTTAGACATTTCAGAAACCTTTTACCAAGCAGATCAAGCATTGTACGAAGCCAAAAGGAAGGGCAGAAACCGCACGATTATATTTTCTTGAGACGTTTTCGTTTCTAAAGAAGGTTCAGCAGTCTTTTCTCAAGTAGATTGGGTGTTGTAGGAAACCAAAAGGAAAGACAAGGCCGTATGATTTTTTTAGACGAATGCTTTTCAGAAGAAGTTTTAATAAAGAGACAATGTTCGCAGGCTTCTTTGTCCAGAGTCGTAGCTTTTTCAAAAGGAAGAGGGGAAGCAATCTGGTAAGTATAACGGTTTACTAAACGGTTTCCGATTATCTTGAGAGGTTAAGCGAGGATAGAAAGGCAAGGAGAGTGCTTTTTAAGAAGTGGGAAGAAACCACTTCTTTTTTTGCACCAAGCATTGGGTAGCCGCACTTGGCAGCATCGAATTGGTTTTCTGCGTGTTTACACCCTTAGAAAGCAATGGTATATTTATTTGATAAGTAAATAAAATTATTTTTTTTCTGTGTGTAACGAAGACTGACTAAGGAGACTTCCCTATGAAACCAATTCGGCGAACACTGTACCAAAGTGCTTTATACGTAGCTATTCCTTTGATCGTGAGTCTGCTGATTGGCTACTTAGCCAAATGCTCACTCCTGATTCCTGCATCCATTATTTACGGCGTTCTTTTGGTGTTTATGATCCCTTCCGACAGCTTTTTATCAAGCAGCGTGGACTACCAAACGAAAAGCATGAATCCAAGTTTTCGTCCTCCGCCATTAAAGAGAAGGATCGAAGGTGCGCCAGAAACGATCAATTTCCTCTTCGTTTTAACGGCACTGGTTTTGTGTTTGCTGCTCTTGTTGGTTGGGTAAAGGGAATTAATAGAAATTAAGTACTAAGAAGAATGTCGAAAAGAAAAGGAGAACAGCGATGAAATTACTCAAGCAAATTAATTTAATGGATGATAAAAAAACAATAAAGAGATTGAATCTCGCGGCGATCCCTAGTTTTATTTTTTTCTATGTGTTCTTTACACTCTTTGTCTTAGGTGGTCATAGATCAAATGCTGAAACTTCGTTTATTTTCGATCTTTTGATCTTAGTGGTTGCGTATTTTATTCTCATCATTATTCATGAATTGATCCATGGTGCCTTCTTCAAGCTTTTTGACCCTAAAGGGAAGGTAAAGTTTGGGTTCAAAAATGGGGTAGCATATGCCACGAGTCCCCATTCCTTTTATTCAAAAGGGAAATTTGCCATCATTTTATTGGCGCCATTCCTTGGCATTTCTGTGGGTCTCTTTCTATTTTATTTATTTGGCTGGTTGACGGCATCTCTTTTCACCTTGATTGCTGCCGCACATGCCGCTTCTTGTGTGGGAGACTTTTACTTTCTTTTTCTGATTGTTAAAGCACCAGCGAACAGTTGTGTAGAAGATACTGAAGTGGGGCTGAATATTTATCAAGGAGAGTAGTTTCTTTTTCAATTGATCTTGGCAAAATCAAAGAGCAAGAAAATGTATGTTAGAAAATCTCTTACAAAAAAACAAACACCTCAAAAGTGTTTGTTTTTTTGTAGGACTGTTTATAAATAACGTATATAGCAAGAAGACTGTTCGGCCGACAAAAAGAAAATTTATTTTAAACGACCGTTTTCTTACTAGCGCTTTACCGATACAACGGCAAGCTGCCAGCGACTTTATTGATACTCTTTTTCTTGCCTTTTAAACAAAGACCAAAATAAGCCAGTGTTTCTGTGGGAATCGTCTCAAGCGTCTGACGGTATTGCTCGTAAGAATTGGTGATCTGAGCAACGTCGGAAAAATCAATGATGGTTACTTCTGGATCAGCTTGCTGACTGATCGATTCACGAATGGTCTGCAACTGCTCCTTGTTCGTTTTTAAGATAGGAATGGGAAAGTTGACAATGCCAAGGTGTTTTCTGCCTGTCGAATCGTAAATATCTTCTCCGATTCCTTCGGGAAACAATTTGCCCAAGGTTGCGCCTAAAATTGCAGCAGTATTTGCAACTAAGCCAATCGGTAATTGTTCATCGATAATCATGACACATTTTTCTTGGTTATTCATACGTTCTCACTCCATCTTCTTGGTAAATTGTTTGGTAAGCTTTCGGGGTGACCCCAATCAAGCTTTTAAAGATACGGGTAAAATGACTTTGGTCACTAAAACCTGTCAGAAAAGCGACTTCTGCAATTGCTTCTTGTGATTCTAGTCTTTTCTTGGCAGCACTGATGCGCACCGTACTTAAATATTGAAACGGCGACAGCCCATACGCTTTGGTAAATTGCCGAATCAAGACGTACTGATTCATTCCAAGAACGTCACTTAATTCACTCAAGGACAATTTTTCGGCATAATGTTGATCGATATAGGCTTTTGCCGCTGCGGCTTTATTTGAAACCGGATCTGTTTGTTCGTGGGTGAAATCCGCATACTGAACAAGCAGGTCGTGAAGGAGACAAGTAAAGCGTTCTTGTTTCTCAAATTCATCGCCCTGATCTGACAGCAACAGCTGGTGCACCGCATGGAATTCCTCTTTTTCTTTTACTTGACAAATGACTGGTTCAGGAAAGTGGGGTGTCAATTGAGTGTTAAAAATTTTTTGTACTTGTACCGCCATGTTCTCTGGGGTTAAGTGGATATTGCGGTAAACCAGTTTCTCTTCCGTGAGTTGCTGGCAGCTATGGGCAGCTTTTGGTGGAATCAAAATCAAATCGCCCGCTTCAACAATATAGCAAGTATTCTGACAGGTGAATTTGCGCGTACCAGCTTCCATTAAGCCAATCACGTAATATTCATGCCAATGGTTAGGAAACTCTTGCTGGATACCGTTAAACAATAAGGCCTCTACACCAAGGGTGCTATCTTGAATAATTTGTCGTTCGTTTCTCATCTGAAACCTCCTTTTTGTAACTATAACAAAAGTGTTTTTTGGCGAATAGAACGATATTGACTTTTTGACTATTTTTTTGATGGAAGACACTTGATTGGGACTGAGAAAAAAGGCTGGAGGAGGTCGGGAATGAGCGGATCAGGCTTGAAGAGAGAACAGCGACATATTTTGACGATTCTATGGAATGAATCAAAGCAAATGAACCATGCGCCGTGAAAAAAATAATGATAAATCCTTGGCATTTGGAAGTTTCTTTGATGGAAGTATGGTACCATTTGACTGCAGTAAAGTTTGTGACGGTGGCTATCTTTGAAAGGTGGTGGTGCTTATGAATGTAAGTACTAACTCTTCAGAAAGGAGAAGCCTTTTTGTCCGCAGCGGAAGCAATCGGGCTAATGATCAGTTTTGGTACATTTACCGCCATGCTGATCTTTGGTATCCTAGCCGCAGTGAAAAATGACAAAAAAAATAACCGTCGACTTTAACAGGGAAACGGTTATCTTCTAAGTTTAAAAACCTGTCGCCGTCTTAAATGGCGCTGCAGGGGAGTTGTGGCAACAACTCCTCTTTACATAGTTAGTATAGCAAGAAGAGAGTGATTTTTCAACTTTTAACAAGGATATTCTCAAACAAAATCGACAAGCGACATAGGAAAAACCTTATTCTCAATTGGAATAAGGTGTTCGATGTAGTCATTTTTGAAAAGTGTTCGAACATCTAAAAACGAATGCAATGTTTAAAGAAAAGGGAAGCATTATTATCGAAACTAGCGGCTAATAAGTTCCAGATAAATTCTGGTACATTTATTGCCGTGCTGCTCTTTCGTATCCTAGCCACAGTGAAAAATAACAAAAAAATAACCGTCGACTTTAGCAAGGAAACGGTTATTTTTTTACTAATAAAACCCTGTCGCCTTCTTAAAAGGTGCTAGAAAGGAGTTGTGGCAACAGGTTTCTTCTATACAGATCACTATCGATCATATTCGTGAATGCTGATCTACCAATCGCTCGAGATCGTAGGAAAAACCGTTTTGCTTACTTAGTTCCTTGTAAAACAAGCCACTTTTCTTTATTGTACGTTTCTGTGTGGCTAAATCTAAAGAAACTAAGCCGTAGCGGTTTTTATATGCATTGATCCATGACCAACAATCAATGAATGTCCATAGATGATACCCTTTTATATTACAGCCATCTTGAATTGCTTTCCATAAATAGGCGAGATGATCTTGGATAAATTCAATGCGATAGTCATCAATCACCTGTCCATTTTCATCCATGAACCGTTCTTCATTAGCAACACCCATACCGTTTTCTGAGATAAAGGATTCAATATTTCCATAGTTATTTTTGATGTCCATACATAAATCATAAATTCCTTTTTCATAGATTTCCCATCCACGATATTCATTCATTCGACGACCAGGCATAATATGCGGTTCAAAGAACCATTCTGGTAAGAATGGACTTTCTAAATTAACGGCAGAAGTTCTTGCTTTGACACGGCGTGGTTCATAGTAGTTTAGACCAAGTATCTGCGCGGTATTCTCTTCAATAATTTTTAGGTCTGTGTCATTGAAATCAACGGGTAATTGGTCATATTCCTCCAGCAAAGAGACTAGTTTTTCTGGAAATACTCCTTTGACCATGGGATCTAAGAAACTACGAGTATAAAAAAGATCCGCAATTTCTGCTGCTTTTTTATCTGCTGAATTTTGGCTTCTTGGGAAAGTCGGACTCAAATTGAGAATTACTCCGATTTTGCTAGATAGCTGGTATTTTTTAAAAGTTTGAATGGCTTTTGCATGGGCTAATATGGTAAAGAACGCTGCTTGAGCACCACGTTTAAAATCAATGAGATTTGGATAGTGAAAATCTTCTAAATAAGAGCCCAAGATTGGCCCCAAAGGTTCGTTAAAGGTGAACCAATGATAAACTAAGTCGCCAAACGCTAGAAAACAGGTATCAGCAAAATTTACATAAGCTTCAACAACTTCACGTGATTCCCATCCCCCTTTATCTTGTAATTTTGCTGGCATGTCAAAATGATAGAGATTCGCAAAAACTTTGATATTATTATTTTTCATTTCGGTAAAAAGATCTCGATAATAGGCTATCGCTTTCTCGTTCGCTTTACCAACCCCATCATTTGGAAACATTCGTGCCCATGAGATAGACACCCGAAATGAATTGTGCCCGGTTTGTTTCATCAATTGAATATCTTCGTGGTAACGATGGATATGGTCTGTCGTAATACTAGGTCCAATTCGTTTATAAAAACGATGAGGTTCTTCGTGAAACCACCGATCCCATACGGTCTCTGCTTTTCCTGTTTCTCCACGCCCTTCAGATTGTTCTGCTGACCAAGCGGATCCCCACCAAAAGTCATCTGGAAATGTTAACTGAGTATGTATTGACATTATCGTTTCCTCCTGTTCGTTTTTAACAGTGTAACATTGCTTTTGATATAAATAAATACTTTTTATTAAAAATATATATCTTTTTTATGGTGGGTATGGTTTTAGCTGTAAAAAGACAATTTTTATGTTAAAGTATAAGTAATAGAGATGAGTATGAGGGAGTAAGTTATGAAGAAACAGCCAAAATATATGGAGGTTTATACGGAGGTAAAGAAAAAAATTGCCAATGGAACCTATCAAATCGGTGAAAAATTACCTACGGGCGATGAACTTGCGCATGAGTATCAAACAAGTAAGCTCACTGTGAAGAAAGGTATTGATATGCTAGTATCAGAGGGGGTTTTACGAACACGTAGTGGATTTGGAACGGAAGTTCTACGCAGACCAATTGATAATTCGAAAGTGTTTGGACCAAATGAAGGTCTTTTTGATTTAGTAGGGGAAGAACATGTGACTTCTGAAATCCATACGTTCTCAATTGAGTTGCCATCGAATGAAGTTGCAGAAATTTTAGAAATAAATCAAAAAGAGTATGTCTATAATATTATTAGAAGTCGTTTTATTGATGAACAGCCTTATTCTATTGAGCAAACGTTTATGCCACTTTCTGTTATACCGGGGTTAGAACCAAAGCATTTGAAACGTTCTGTATATGGCTACATTACAAATGAGCTTGGTCTAGAGATTAAATCTTCCCATATTTGGATCAAAGGGGATGTGGCAAATGATTTCGATGCGGAAATTCTTTCTGTAAAACCAGGCGAGTTTATGATAGAGGTAGACAAAGTGGTGTCATTGTCTTCTGGTATACCGTTTGAATATTCTCTTTCGAGACATTTATACAAAGATTTTATTTTTGAAGCAGTTTTTGTTGAGAAGTGAAGACTAACGAATTTCGTTGGTCTTTTTTTGACTTTCAAAAAAAGATATATAATTTTAAATAAAGATATTTACTTTTTAGAAGAGCTGGTGTATGATCATCCCATAAGCAATCGCTTACAACTAAAAAAGGAGACTGATTGGAATTATGAGTAAAAAAGATGCTATTTTTGAAAAGTTCGGAATAATAGCCACAAGGTTAGGGAACCAGATTCATCTTCGAACACTAAGGGATGCTTTCGCCACTTTTATGCCTTTTATGATGTTGGCGGGATTTGTTACATTGATCAACTATGTTATTTTAGAGCCAACAGGATTTATGGGAAATATTATTGATCCAGCAACATTAACGACGATTCAAGAGATCGGGACTTCCATCAGTAATGGAACGCTAAGTATAACGACACTATTAGTTGTTGCGGCAGTTTCTTATCATATGTGTGTTAGCAGAAATTATACAAATCATATTGCTGCTGTTCTAGTCGCTATTTCAACGTTTATTGTTCTCACCCCTATGATGACGATGTTTACACCAGAAGGAAGTCAAGAAGCGCTGGAAGTAGGTGGGGTTATTCCTGTCACTCATACTGGTGCGTCAGGAATGTTCGTTGGAATTTTTGTGGGCTTAGCTGCTACGGAACTCTTTATTAAGTTATCTAATAATAAAAAGTTACAAATTCAATTGTCAGGAAATATCCCTCCAGCTGTGTTGAAGTCTTTTAACGTCCTTATTCCAATCATGATTACTGTGACTACCTTCGCAATTGGTTCATTTGCTGTCAATCAATTATTCAATATGGATGTTAATTCGTTGATTACTACTCTAATCACTGGGCCTTTAAGTAGGGTAACGACAGGTTTACCAGGGTTCCTCTTAATTACCTCAATTGCAAATCTCTTTTTTGGGTTTGGAATTCATCAAGCAGTGATATCAGGTTCACTTCTCGATCCGTTCTTGATTCAAAATATGCAAGAGAATATGGCTGCTTATGCGAATAGAGAAGATATTCCACATATCATAAACATGGCATTTAAAGATACGTTTGCTGTTATGGGAGGATCAGGAAATACTATTGCTTTGCTAATTGCTATTTTTATCTTTAGTCGTCGTAAAGATTACAAAGACTTTGCAAAATTATCCGTAACTCCAGCACTTTTTAATATCAGTGAACCAATCATTTTTGGTTTACCAATTGTTTTCAATATTAGTTTGATTATTCCATTTGTATTGGCGCCGATTTTTTCCCTAACAGTTGCATATTTTGCGACAGCTGTTGGTTTGATCAATCATGTAGTCGTGCAGATACCTTGGACCACTCCTCCCGTCATATCTGGATTTTTAGCAACTGGTGGCGATTGGCGAGCATCAGTCTTACAAATTGCGATCATTGCTGTGAGTGTTTTTATCTACTTACCATTTTTACGTATCGATGAAAAAGTTACCTCAACAATAGGAAATGAAGAGGCAAATGATTGAGAAGAGGAAACTTCACAAGATTTTTTGAAGTCGTCTCAAACCAAAGGTAAGTGAAACAAATAAACTGAACAAATCTATATAACAAAAAGAGACCACATAGATGTATGTGAGTCTCTTTTTTTGTGGAAATATCGGTCGGTGAACTTGTGTTTAGACGGAAAGAATTACCTGAAGAATTTATTAGCAAGAATTTTTTTATACAAATCTATTGAGTTTCCATTCTATTTCTCACGGTTTTGGCTAACTTTTCAATAATATACATTGCCGGTATCTGGGTTGTAATATCAGCTTCATTAATTTTTTCTAGCGAAATATTATAGGTTATTGAAATATCAGCTAATTTAGAAAGTGTTGAATTAGAGCTACTGGTAATTCCTATTACTGAGCTTTCTGATAGATTCAAATGATTTAAATATTGAATGATTTCTGTGGTCTCGCCGGAAACGGATAAAGCGACGATACACATTTTTTTTGCTAACTCAGTGGATAGGTAATTAATAGGATAATTACTAGGATCTTCAATGCGAATCGCCATGTTAAATAGTGACGAGAAATAAAGAGAACCATATTCAGCAACAACATTTGAGGAGCCTACGCCAATAAAAATAATCAGCTCTTTTTCCATCAATAAGTGAACTGCCTCATCAAATTTATCTTCAAAGAATTTGTCTTGTGTTCGTGCTAAAAAATTCAAGAGTTCACTCTCAAAATCAAGTGTTTTTACCTCTTTTTCTTCTTTAAGAGATTCGAGATACGCACTAAGGTAAATTTTAAATTCAGAAAAACCGGTACAGCGAAATTTTTTACAAAAGCGTAATACGCTGGCAGTACTCGTATGACTTTTCTCAGCTAATTCTCGAATACTCATGGAAGCAACTGCATTTACCTCTGAAATAATTGCTTTATATACCTCAATATCCGTTTCATTTAAGTCTGGTTGATAGTCAAGAAACAACATAGTAATCCCCTCCTGTTACAAATTGTAACAGGATTGTAACCGGTGTCAATCGCCTGTTTTTGTAACCGTTTACTTAAAAGCGGTATTTAAGGGGATAAAAATAATCTATACTGACCATGTAGTTAAGTTAAAGGAGTGTTTCAGGATGAATAAAGGAATAAAAATTGCAACAATTGGCGGTGGATCAAGTTATACACCAGAATTGATAGAAGGATTTATTAAACGATATGCTGAATTACCGATTTCAGAATTATGGCTTGTGGATATTGAACAAGGAAGAGAGAAATTAGAAATAGTTGGGGAACTTGCTAAACGTATGGTAAAAAAAGCGAACCTTCCAATGAAAATTTATATGACTCTTGATCGTGAAGCGGCATTAAAGGATGCGGACTTCGTTACGACGCAATTTCGTGTAGGTCTTTTGGAAGCGCGAGCGAAAGACGAGAGAATTCCTTTAACATATGACACGATTGGACAAGAAACGAATGGTCCAGGAGGGCTTTTTAAAGGATTACGCACGATTCCTGTTATCTTAGAAATAGTGAAAGATATGGAGCGCCTTTGCCCAGAAGCATGGCTGATCAACTTCACTAATCCAGCTGGTATGGTGACAGAAGCTGTCTTACGCCATAGCAATATGCGTAGAGTAGTAGGTTTGTGTAATGGACCAATTGGAATAGAACGTGGCATTGCAGAAACATTAAAAGTACCCAAACAAGAATTATATGTTGAATTTACTGGGCTAAATCATATGGTTTTTGCGAAAAAGATTTATCATAAAGGGATTGATGTGACCCAAAAAGTACTTACATTGATGACGCAAGATACTGGCGATGCAGTTGGTCTGAAAAACATTGCTGATTTAGAATGGGAACCAAATTTTTTCCGAACACTTGGCATGATTCCCATAGGCTATTTAAGGTATTACTATCAAACAGCTACTATGTTGTCTGAGCAAAAACGATCAGCAGAGAAAGAAGGAACTCGTGCAGAAGTTGTGCAGAAAATCGAACATGAGTTGTTTGAACTTTATAAAGATGAACATCTAGCAATCAAACCACCTCAATTGTCAGAACGTGGGGGCGCTTATTATAGTGAAGCAGCATGTAATTTAATTAATTCCATCTATAATGACAAACGTGATATTCAAACGGTCAATACAAGAAATAATGGTGCCATCAATGATATCGATTGTGATTCAGCGGTTGAAGTAAATTGTTTGATTACAAAACAAGGACCGATCCCTTTGACTACAGGTGAATTACCTATTCCTATCAAAGGACTAGTTCAACAAATTAAGTCTTTTGAACGTATAGTGGCCCAAGCAGCTGTTACGGGAGACTATAACACTGCTTTATTAGCGATGACGATCAATCCCTTAGTTCCAAGTGATAGGACAGCAAAGCAACTACTTGATGAAATGCTTTTAGCACACAAAGAATATCTGCCGAATTTTTTTAAAGGAGAATGACAATGAAAGTAAAATACTATGTTGAGGCAAATTACCAGGAAGTCAGTAAGATCTGTGCAAAACTCATTTTAGATGTCTTGAAAGAAAAGCCAAATGGGTTATATTGCTTTGCAGGTGGTGATACACCCGTAGGAACGCTTAACATCATTGCAGAAGCAGCAATCAATAAAGAAATAGATTTATCCCAGGCAAAGTTTATTGAACTAGATGAATGGGTTGGAATCGATCCGAAAAATGAAGGCAGTTGTATATCTTATTTGAAAAGAAACTTATTCAATCGGGTTCCTATTGACCTAAAGCAACTTCACACATTTGATCCTTTAGCCGATGATTTAAATGAGGAATGCAAAAAAGCTGATAAATTTATCGAGGAGAATGGAGGATTAACACTGAGTTTGCTTGGGGTTGGAGTAAATGGGCACTTAGGTTTTAATGAGCCTGGTTCGTCCTTCGAAGATAAAGCTCATATAGTGAACTTAGACGAATCAACCCAAAGTGTTGGGAAAAAATATTTTTCAGATGAGAAAGTTGATCGTACGAAAGGAATTACGTTAGGGATAGGACAATTATTACAATCTGGAACAATGATCGTACAAGCTAGTGGGGCAAAAAAGAAATCTGCGATACAACAATTTCTATGCGGTACGATTACAAAAGAGTGTCCAGTTACTTCTCTATGGTTGCACAAAGATCCTGTATTGGTGGTTGATAAGGAAGTCGTGAACTAAAAGGAGGAAAAAAGATGCGGGTCATTGAGAATAAGGTATTGCCTATATTGCTGAAAATAGGCAATAGTAAACACTTAGTTGCTATAAGAAATGGGATTTCCATGACGATTCCTTTTACTATTGTTGGAAGTATCTTCCTAATCATTGGTAACTTTCCAATACAGTCATGGATGGATTTTGTGTCAAATTGGGGGCCGCAGTTGAATGCACCAGTCAATGTTACGTTCGGAATCCTTGGACTGATATCTGCCATTGGTATAGGCTATCATTTAGGAAAAGAGTTTGGTGTTGATGCTATTTCTAATTCGATGCTCACAACTATCGGCTTTTTTCTAGCAACATTAAACGATGACTGGACGATAAATTTGGCTAATTTTGGTGCTAGTGGTATGTTTACCGCGATCATTGTTGGGGTCTTTGTTACTCATGCTTTTAAATGGTTTGTCACTCACAATATTGTAATAAAAATGCCAGAGGGTGTGCCGCCCACTGTAGCAACCTCTTTTGCAACGTTAATCCCAGGGGCATTTATTCTGACCGTTATATGGATCGTCAGAACTTTATTAGGGGTTGATATCAATGAAATCATTACTATTGTTTTCCAACCTTTAATGCAAGGGATGGGAACACTCCCAGGCATGCTGTTATACACACTTCTCGTTTGTTTGCTATGGATATGTGGAATCCACGGAGACAATGTTTTGTCTGGAATTGCGACCCCTGTTTTCCTAAGTTATCTTGCTGATAATACGGCAGCTTTTCAAAGTGGTGCAGAAGTACCTCATGTTTTTGCCGATGGATTTTGGATTGTCTTTATGTGTTTAGGCGGAACTGGAGCAACACTCGGTCTAGTGTTAAATATGCTCCATTCCAGAAGTAAGATGTATAAGTCGATTGGACGATTATCTTTGCCGTCAGCTATTTTTTGTATCAATGAACCGGTTATTTTTGGTTTGCCTATTGTGATGAATCCTGTAATGCTTATTCCGTTTATAGCAACGCCTATGGTCCTATGTATCGGTACGTATATCTTAATGAATATTGGTATAGTGGGACCGATTGTTATTCAAGTTCCATGGACTATTCCTCCTATTATTGGTCCTTATTTAGCTACTAATGGTAGTATTGGAGCAGCCGTTTGGTCTTTTGTATCGATTTTCATTTCATATTTTATTTATATGCCATTTTTCAAAATATTGGAAAAGCAGCAAGTGAAAAATGAAACCGCAGAGGCGCAAGAAACGGGAACAACGATTCCTGTGAGTATAAGTGAGTAGATAGAAGAAGCCTATTTTCCATCATTCATTAAGATAAGTATTTTTAGGTATTAGAAAATAACTTTAAAAAAGTATATTGGAAAAAAGACGATTGTCCTTCATGATTCTGATAGTTTCAATAATAAAACAACAAATAGCATCATTATCTAAGCGAATCAGTAAATGATTCGCTTTTTTTAATGTTGTATTTTTTATCATTTGCTTCTATCAATAAAACCTTCTCGAATACTTTATTGGATGTTATGGTAATCCTTGAAATCTCCTCTTCGGTCCATCGTTTAAAAAAAACGGAGTTTCAGTTGTACCGATAAATGATGGCGATTTCATTTTGTGCAAGCTATAGTTTAGGTGGGGGTAGCAAATATGATTCATTTCAAATTGACGTATCTGTTTTCAGAACCAAATATTGAGGCGTTTCTTCAGTTGACGAAGTGGAGGGATGAGGAATTTTTGGCGGAGATTGCCAAGATCAATCAAATCACTGAACAGCGGTTGAATCAACGAATCACGATGCATGAGGGAGAAGTTTTGATTCCTTCACTGATTCAACGAAAGTGGCCGGAAATTCTTTTCAATGTCCAGAAGAATACGTTGTTTTTTTCGGAAAAAGAGCGACGGTCCATGATTTATCTTCTGACTTTTTCAGGAGTGCAAGATTTATCTGTCTATCAGTTTCAAGAGCTGTTCTATGTCAGTAAAAATACGATTTTGAAGGATGTAAAGGGGATCAGAGAGGAACTTGCAGCTTTAAAGATTCAACTATTGTACTCTCGAAAATATGGCTTTTATCTAGAGGGAGAGGAATATCAGATTCGTGCTCTTGCTTTTCGAAAAGTCAGTGCGTTATCCAATACGAAAAACGGGAATTTGCTCTTATTTGAGGGGATTTATGCGCAGAATAAAACGATTTATGTTCGGATCAGAGATCATTTGTCCGCAACACTGACTGCCTTCAATCTGGTGATCGTGCCGAGCCGCTTCGAAGAAATGCTTTATTTTCTTAATTATTTATCCTTTCGGATGGCAGAAACGGCTGTTTCTTTAGCGGGGACAGAAATACCGCTGCTCCAGTCGCTGCATGTCCATCAAGTCAGTCAGCAGTTTTTAGCAGAATTTCCTGCGATCAAAGATCGGGAAACAGAAGCGCTTTATGTAACGATTCTGCTAAAAACGATTCTGCAAGGAGATATCGAAGATACTTCATTAGAGTTTTTATTGGAATGTGCCAGTAAGATCATTCATGAAATGGAACGACTGGCAGCTATCGAGTTTGTGGACTATCGCACCCTTTTGATGAACACATTCTATCATCTTGTCCCGGCGTATTTTCGAATCCGCTACGGTTTTCCACTGGAGAATGTACTGATTGAAGAAATCAAGCTGCAATACAATGAGTTGTTTGAACTGACGAGACGAGCACTGGGTTCCTTAGAAGACCTAGTCGGTACGATCCCTGATGAAGAAATCGGTTATTTTACGATTTTGTTTGGTGGGGAAGTCAGTAAACAAAAGGCCAAACGTGATTACTTCCAACTGAATGCATTAGTCGTTTGTCCCAGTGGCATCAGTTCATCCTTGATTTTGGAATCAGAATTAAAGGAACTGTTTCCCCAGATCCATTTTATGCCGGCTCGTTCGATCGAAGAGTATGAAAATGTTCGCTTCAATGAAGAGATTGATCTGATTTTTTCCAGTGCCCCGATCAAAACCAAACGACCCTGTTATGTGATCAATCCGATTATGACGCCCATTGAGAAGGATGAACTGCTTAGAAACGTACAAGCGGCATTCTTTCCTTCAAAAACTGGCTTGCATTCCATTGACGATGTGTTAGAAGTGATTTTGCCCTATGTTGATTTAAAAGCAGGCATCAGTAAGCAAAAGCTGAGAAAAATTTTGCAAAGAAAAATCAATCGAGAATTGAATAGAAGGGAAGACCAACGTCCGATGTTATCAGATTTATTAACAGCAGAAACCATCCAATTTACCGAGGTGCCGCTGACTTGGCAAGAAGCCATTCGAGAAGCTGCTGCGCCATTAAAAAAGACCAATAAAATTGAGGAACAGTATATAACCGCCATGATCAATAAAGTGGTAGATCATGGGCCTTTTATCCATATTGGAAAAGGCATCGCTTTGCCCCATGCACGCCCAGAAGATGGGGTCAATGCGATCGGGATGTCGTTATTAAAAGTCAAAGAACCAGTACTTTTGAATGATGATCCGCAACACCCCATTCAAGTGTTTATATGTTTGGCGGCGGTTGACAATGAGCTCCATCTAAAAGCGTTAGCGAGTTTAACCAAAATTTTGTCGAATAATGAAAAACTAACTGCGTTACTTTCCGCAACCAATGCGGATCAAATAATTGAAGTGATCAGAGAAGGAGAAGATGAAAAATGAAATTTGCAGCAGTGTGTGGGTCAGGATTAGGATCAAGTTTTATGGTGGAGATGAATATCAATTCTGTTTTAAATGAATTGGGTGTCTCAGGTGTGGAAGTGTCCCATTATGATTTAGGAAGTGCCGCACCCGATATGGCAGATGTTTTCTTCGTTGGTGGTGATTTAGCCGATAGTGCGCAGCATCTAGGTGAGATCGTGGTGTTAGACAGTATTATCGATCTCGATGAATTGAAGCAAAAGGTTCAAGCCGTTTGTCAGGAAAAAGGATTACTATAAAAAGGAGTAGACAGTCATGAACGAATTTTTAGATATTCTTGTTGATATCGCGAGTACCCCAGCGATCTTAGTTGCGCTGATCGCTGTTTTGGGGAATGTACTGCAGAAAAAAGACATTGCCACGATCGTCAAAGGGGGCATCAAAACCTTTGTTGGGTTTCTCGTGGTCACTGCCGGGGCTGGGGTGATCGAAAGCTCTCTGGCGCCATTTGGGGAGATGTTCCAAGCAGCCTTTAACATGCAAGGGGTCGTTCCTAATAACGAAGCGATCGTTGCGCTGGCTTTGACGACTTACGGCACCTATACCGCACTTATTATGTTAGCCGGCATGGCCTTCAATATTTTGATTGCCCGTATCACTCGCTTCAAATACATTTATTTGACTGGACATGCCACATTGTATATGGCTTGCATGATTGCGGTGATTTTGAGCGTTACTGGAATGAATACTTTTAATCTAGTTTTATTTGGCGGCTTAGCGTTAGGGATCTGTAACACGATTTTCCCAGCGATCGCACAACCGTTTACTCGAGAAATTACTAAAAATGATTCCGTCGCATTGGGGCATACGGGGAACTTCGGCTACGCATTGAGCGGGTTGATTGGGAAATACGTCGGCAATAAGGAAAAATCTACCGAAGACATCAATTTTCCGAAAGGCCTGTCTTTCTTGCGGGACTCTACTGTTAGTATCACGATTACGATGGCTGTTGTATACGTGATCGTAGCAATTTTTGCTGGGAGTGAATTTATTACAGAAAATCTTAGCAATGGCACGAACTCGATCATTTATTCGTTGCAGCAAGCCGGTTCGTTTGCCGCTGGTGTCTTTGTGATTTTAGCTGGTGTCCGTCTGATTTTGGCAGAGATCGTACCAGCCTTTAAAGGAATTTCCGAAAAGCTTGTTCCTAATGCGATTCCTGCATTGGATTGCCCGATCGTCTTTCCTTATGCGCCAAATGCTGTTCTGATTGGTTTTCTAACCAGTTTTGTCGGTGGGATCGTTAGTTTGATCATCATGGTCTTCACAGGAACAACCGTTATTATTCCAGGTGTCGTGCCCCATTTCTTCTGTGGCGCAACGGCCGGTGTTTACGGCAATGCAACGGGTGGTGTGCGAGGCGCCGTCATTGGTTCCTTTATTCATGGGATCATTATCAGCTTCATGCCGATCTTGTTGATGCCAGTCATGGGGGATCTTGGGTTCCAAGGCTCAACTTTCTCTGATACCGACTATGGAGTTGCAGGGATCTTCCTAGGAAACTTAGCCAATATGGGCGGTCAAATCGCCATCTTCTCAGGGATAATTGCGGTAGTCGCGGTCTTGATCGGATTGACGATTTTCAAGAAAAACAGTCGGGCAAAATCTGTTTCTGAATAAATAGAGGATGGAGGGATAAATAGTGGCAATCAGTGAACAAGAATACCAGGAACTCGAAAGATTAGCGGCAAAGATTCGTTTAGATACCCTTTGCAGCATCAAGAAAATGGGGCAAGGCCATCTGGGCGGTTCCTTTTCAATTGTTGAACTATTGGCCGTTTTGTACGGCAAACAGCTGCGAATCAATCCACAAGATCCACAGTGGGCGAACCGTGACCGACTCGTTTTATCAAAAGGGCATGCCGGCGCCGCACTGTATAGTGCATTAGCAAATAGTGGCTATTTTGATCGGTCGTGGTTATGGACGATCAATGAGGGCGGCACGAGACTACCTTCCCATCCGGATCGCTGGAAAACGCCAGGGGTTGATGCCACCACAGGTTCACTGGGGCAGGGGACTTCCATGGCTGCTGGGATCGCGACGGGTCTGCGCTTGGCAGGGAAGGACAATTTTGTTTATTTGATCGTCGGAGATGGCGAACTAAATGAAGGACAGTGCTGGGAAGCCTTCCAATACATTGCCCACTTCAAACTGAATCACTGTATCGTCATTATTGATGACAATAAAAAACAGCTAGATGGGCCAACCAAAGACATTCTTGATCCCTTTGACATCCAGCAGAAGATGACTGCTTTTGGCTTTTATACAGAAAAAGTTCCAGGGGCAGACATGCATGCCATTGATGAGGCAATCGAGCGTTGCAAAGCAATCGAAGACCAAGCGGTTTGCATTGTCTTGGACAGCGTGAAAGGACAAGGCGTTCCTTTCTTTGAAGAACTAGAGGCCAATCACTCCGTGAAGTTTACCACGGATGAAATCAATCAAGCGGCAGAAGCGGCAATCAAAGAATTGACGATAAAAATCGAAGGAGGACGCTAAGGCATGTTTACATTAAGCAAAACCACTGCTGCTGGTAAAGAGCTGCGAACATGTGTCGTTGACACATTGGTGGAACTCATGGATGAAAATAACCAGCTAGTTGCGTTAGATGCCGACCTTGGCTCTGCCAGTGGCTGGACAACGATTGCCAACAAACATCCCAAACGCTTTGTCAACATGGGGATCGCGGAAGCCAATATGGTTGGCGTTGCGGCTGGCTTGAGTTTAACTGGCTATACACCTTTTATCCACACCTTTGGGCCATTTGCGACGCGTCGGGTATTCGATCAGTTGTTTATTTCTGGCGGCTATGGCGGCAATACGATCAATATTTACGGTTCTGATCCAGGGTTTGCAGTCGGGCACAACGGCGGCACCCATACGACATGGGAAGATGTGGCTTTGATGCGAATGATTCCCCAGTCGATCGTCTGCGATGCAGCGGATGAAGTCCAAATGGCATGGATCATAAACACCTTTAGCCAATTATCAGGCATTCATTACGTACGAGGCAATCGGAAAGCGGTTCCGACGATTTATGAAAAAGGCTCGACCTTTGAACTAGGAAAAGGCAATATTTTAAGACCAGGCGATGAACTATTGTTGATTGCCAGTGGCCAATTGGTTTCTGAAACACTGCAAGTGGCAGAAGAATTAGCAGAAGTAGGAATCAGCTGTGAAGTGATCGATATGTTTACCATCAAACCGATTGATAAAGAAATGATCATCCGTGAAGTTCAGGGGAAACGGCAAGTCATCACCATCGAAAATCATTCTATCACCGGTGGACTAGGGAGTGCCGTCGCCGAAGTGCTTGCTGAAACTGGCAGTGCTGTCTCCTTAAAACGTATTGGTGTCAACGAACGATTTGGCCAAGTCGGCACACCCGATTTCCTGCAAAAAGAATATGGCTTAGATGCTGCTTCAATCAAGCAGCAAATCGTCGAGGGTAAGGACAGGGGATAGAAAAAGGAAGCATCAACGAATCAATGGTTGATGCTTCCTTTTCATTCCTTTCAGGTCTTGTGAAAAAACGTCAAACAGCGCGTAAGTCTGCTGTTTGACGCTTTTTTTGTGTGAACTAAGACAAAAACCAGCGCCGTAACTTTTCTGCTTCAGTTAATGGAAAGTAGAACAGCTTACTTTCGGTGAGAGTATCTTCGGTTTTGATGGTCAGCTGTGACTTGCCAAGCCCTTTTTTGTGCTGCCAATACGTCGTGGTGACGGTGAAATCTTGGATTTTATTTTTCTTCAGATAAGCGGTCACCTTTGTTAAGCCGCGAATCGTTTGACACAACAATACGTGGTTGTCTAAAAATTGATAGCCTTGTATTTTGCCCCGCCAGATGCTTGATAACACGAAGGAACCAAAGAACACGAAGAAAATCAGCGCTAACCACCAGAAAAAGAAGGCGGAGATTCCTACAGCAAGCAGCCCGACAAGCAGTGGCCAACGGCAAAAGTACCAAAAGTTGGGTCGCGGATTTTTCACTAGAGCGGTTTGTTGAAACGACCATTCGGGTAAAAAGCGGGTCAATGTTTCGGTCAGCTGCGCCTCTTTCAAAATGGGGAACAGATAGACCGTATCATCGCTTTCTGACGAACTGCCAGCAGCCAGCAGTAATTTGACGGAGCTTAGATGAAAGATTCTTCGATAAAGGTTTTGTTCGACACTCAGCCCTTGGATCCTAGCGAGGGGTATCGTTTGGTGTCGTTTAGAAAACAAGCCTTGCGTGATCAGCAGCTGTTGCTGGTTCGTTTCCACCGTAAAGCCATAATAGCGGAAAAGATTTCTAGCGATCGCAAGGAAGAAAAACAAAATCAGCAGCCCCAACAAAAGCGCAGCACCTAATAAAAGACCAAGTTGCTGCAAATCCGATGCATAGGCAAAGAGATTGGGTATGTTGTCGAGCACGTTGTAGCCGATGACTAGAACCAAGGTGAAAACAGAAAAATCAGTGATAGAAAACAAGAAAATCTCCTTGAATTTCAAAGTGAATGTTTCTAACGGCGGATTTGCTGTTTCCTCACCCGAAAAAACAGTAGCGTAATCGTGGGTTGTTTCTTCTCCACTAACTGCTTGGGTAGTCGGCTGTTGTAGTGTCGCAGCCGCTTTTTTTGACGCTTCGATGGAGGCAATGAGAGCCAGCGGCAATGCAGGGAAAAGAATTTCGGCTTCGCCATTCGAACTTGCGGCGCTTTCCAACTTCACTTCAGCTAGTTTAAACGGACGTAAATAAAAGTAATGATTCTCTTGAATCGTTTGGATGCGTTCAAACGGCAAAATCGTTTGCTTTTGGATAAAGAGTCCTTTGTTGACTAGCACACTCGTTTGGTCGATTTGAAAGGTAAAGCGGGTGTAAGACAGTACCGCAAAAATCAGACAGACCAGTAAAAATAGCAGAATGCCACCCAGAATTATCGGCAAAGAAGGGGCGTCGTTGAATAATTTGAATACAAGCAGAAATGCTAGTACCAGAAAATTTTTGCAATTTTTGAACCAATAAAGACCGATACACAGCAACGGCAGTCGTTGTTTTTCATAGATCATCTTTGACCACCTCGACTAAAGTCATAATGGTTTCTCGCAAGCGTTCGGCTTGCGCCACTGGTAGGCCTTCAATGGTGTGGTTGGTGGCAGCCGTATGGATCTGTAAGGAGACTAAGGAGTATTTTCGCAAAAAAATCCCTTGGTCTGTTTCGATATGCTGGATTCGGCGGATCGGAATATACGTGGTGCTGCGAAATAGATAGCCGTGTTGAATGGCGATATCATTTTCTTGGATCTCGTAGCGATGGAATTTGTAACGGTAGCTCATCAGCACAAAAGAAAGCAGATGGCTGATCAAAGTCAGCGCCAATACGCTTGACCAAAGGGCGATCACCCAGAAATGCAGCCAGTTTTGCGTGGCTAGAAACCAAAAAGAAGCAGCGAAAAGCAGGCTGAAAATAATCAGTGACGTAATCCTTCGCAACCGCCAAACACGAATGATGGTTTGAGGCATTTGTTCATTTAATAAGGGATAATTCAAGGGAAACATCCTCTCTACATAGAAATAAATAGGGTTACCCACAAATATAGTGGAGATAGAAGAAAAAAACAAGGTCAGGAATTAAAAATAGTTAATTGTGATTTAAATAGTGTTGGGAATAGGTACAAAAAAGAAAAAGCCACGTTTGGCTAACCAATGAGTATGAGTTTGTTCGTTATGAAAAAAGGCGACCTTACTATTGACTCTCCCTCAAGAGGAGCCAGTATGCGTTAGTAGAAAGAGGCGATTGCTATGGAAAATGATTGAGGTTGCTGGGCTGTCAAAATAAATCAATGGACGCAAAACAATTGATCAACTGACCTTTTTGGTAGGGGAATACCGCTGGTCGTACTATTTTTGACCAACATGATTGGTGGAGGTCAAGTGAGGAGGGGCTGTTTCTTATACATCCCAAGATAGTGATTTGACCTTCAGGCCAGATAGAAGAAGTACTAGAAGCAGTTTGTACGGTCCATAATGGAGCCTATGCTGCAGTTATTCAGTTTGTTGAAAACAACGGCTATCGAATCACAGGGCCTTTTCGTGAAAGCTATATTGATGGCATTTGGAAGAAAGAAAGTGAAGAGGAAGGGCTGACTGAGATCCAGCTTCCTGTTGAAAAAATCAGCAGGCGACAGTAAGCAGAGACGTAGTTTGATGCAATTTTTTTGTTAGGCAAGGTGTGAATTGCAGTAAGAACTTCTTTTATCGAAGGAAAGCAGGCGAATCTCATTGACAAATCGGCTGGCTCCTTCTAAACTAAAAGCAGAAAAACAAGAGAAAAAGGTGATGGCTCCGGCCTATCTGCTGTTATTCCTTCGTTAACAGGGGTAGGACTGAAAAAGAGTAAATAAAATCAATTTCATAGGCAAAAAATTGACTGCATGCAGTTTTATTTGAAGTGTCTATCATTGATTTTATTTTACTCTTCGCTTTTTGATCTTCATCGTTTGAAGGTTGACCGCAGAGTGAAATCTGCGGTCTTTTTTGTTTTTCAATTATTTTGAAAGGGGAAAAGAAGATGTACCAAGAATTGAGAAAAGCAATCGAGCGGCCACCGCTCTATAAAAAATGGCAGAGGCGTTTTGGGACGATGCGTATATTTCCAAGCAAATGTTGAAGGCTCATTTGGATCCTGATTTTGAGGGAGCGAGTAGAAAGGTTGACTTTATCGACGAATCCGTTCGATGGATCAGTCGCCTTGTGCCGCCAGAAAAACAGACGCAACTTCTTGATATCGGTTGTGGGCCAGGGATCTATGCGGAAAAATTTGCAGCGCTGGGCTATGAAGTGACAGGGGTTGATTACTCCAGAAGGTCCATCGCCTATGCGAGAGATTCCGCGAGTAAGCAGCAATTAAATATTACCTATCTATTTGATAATTATTTGGAGATGGCGTTACCTCAGCAATTTGATTTTATTACCTTGATTTATTGCGACTATGGTGCCTTAAATCCAGAGGAACGCAAACTACTGCTAAAAAATGTGCTGGCGCATCTAAAACCGGGGGGCAAATTTTTGTTCGATGTATTTACGATTGCACAGTTTTTAACGCTTAATAAAGAGCAGACCTGGGAAAGTCACGAATCAGAAGGGTTTTGGCGGGGGGAGCCCCATCTTGTGCTGAATCAACGATGGAAATATCCTGATCACGTCTTGCTGGAGCAAACAACGATTTTATCAGAAGATGAGGTCACAAATTATTATTTATGGACGACCTATTTTTCAAAAGATGCATTGATAAAAGAAGCTAGGACTGCCGGTTTTGATATTTGTGAGATATTCGGTGATGTCAAAGGTAGTCCTTATAGCGAAGAAGGCTCGACAATGGCGATGCTACTGAAAAAACCATTCCCTATCTGAAAGAGTGGTTTTCTGTAAATAGAAAAAAGAAACGACGATTTTCTGTCGTTTCTTTTTGTTTGGCTCCGGCACTGATCAATCAATTTTTTTGTTCTAATGATCGGGCATATTCAACACCACTCATTCAGCGAAACGTCGAACCATCGTAATATCTGTTTCCAAATAGCCCATTTTTTTGTATAGCTGATACGCAGACTGATTATGGGCAAAAACGTGCAAGCCGATTTCAGTGATGCCTTGCTGGAACGCCCACTTTTCCAAAGCCTGTAACGCTTTGGTGCCATAGCCTTTTCCTCGCTGGTCTTCCTCGATGATAAAGTCATAGATGAAGGCTTTCTGGGCAGCTGTGTTGACCCAAATCACCCCGATCGGTTCACTAAAATCAGCTGCAAATAAAGAAAACAAGTGATTGTTTTCGGTGGCAGTCCCTTGAGGAAGCAGGGAAGCAAAGCTTTCTTTGGCTAGGGCGAGGGCCTCGTCTTTGGCCCATGTGCCTGCTTGGACTTTGTCATTGGCGTATTCGAAAACTGCATTGGTTAAGTAAGCAGCATAGTCGCTGTCTTTCATTGGGATTAAGTTCATCTGTTTCTCCTTTTGTCCTTTTCGGCTCTTCTTAACCTACAGAATGATTGTAGGCAATGAGAAACAAAGACATTTGATATGAAACGGTTTGTTTCCCCTTCAGATGAAGGTCTCTGACAACGGGTCTCGTCGTTGAAACAAAAACAGATCATCCGGGGAAAATTGGTGGCGTGCATCGCAAGTATAGCCTCGCAACCAGTCACAACCATCGATGCGGCGAACGTAGAATCCTTTGGGGAAATCGTCGGCTTTTTCCAAAGGCATAGAAGCAATCGTGATTGCAGCAGCTGGCGCTTTTCCGTGGGATTTCAGTCCGGTACTATTTGCCAGTTGACGATAGCCGAGGCGAAAGTGTAAGGCCATTTCCAAGGTACAATCGGTCAATCCGTAAGAAAATGCAGCTGCAAAAATCTCCGTCAACGAGCCACCTTGTGTGAGTCCCAGTTCTTTAAGGGAAACAATCACACAAGTAGCACGCTGTTTATCGGCACTGAGGGAGAGATGGGGATGGCGCAAGAGCTGGTTGCCATACGCGTTTAAGTGAATCTGCTGTTCTTCCAACTGCTGGCAAAGGCGGGCTAGCGAAACCCCGCCATAGTCTACGATCACTTCTTTCAAATCAAACACTCCTTTCAACTAGGGATCCTTTTCTTAAAAAATCAGTTCGCACCCTCGTTCTTAGACAAATTGGCATAAATCGCAGCAACTTCTTCTTGGTAACGATTCTTTAGTCGAGGGGGACTTAAAATACGCAGGCTTTTTCCAAAAGAGAACAAATAGGGCACCACCCAGCTTTCCTCGGGTAACTCAACGGTAACCACAGCAGTGCCTTCCTCCGTCAAAGTAATATCCTGATGATCGAACTCATCATATACCCGATAAAGAACGTCGGCTTGAAAGAATAGACGAGCGGGATAGGTGTCAACAGTCAATTCAATGGCAGAATTAGGCGCAGTGACCGGAAAAAAATGCTGTTCAGTGACGTGGACCTGACTCATACGGCTGATTTTAAATGTCCGAAAGGCATTCTTTTGCTGGTCGAAGGCTTGCAGATACCATGCTTGCGAACGAAAAAGCAGTTTGTAAGGCTGACAGACGCGTTTTTGCGGTCCCTGTTTACTGATATAGTCAAAGGTGATCACGTGGTTCGTTAAAATACTCTTTTTTAATAAATCAAACGTGTCGTTGCCATTTTCTCGCCGATGCCAAGTGGAAAAATCAACTTCTAGCCAGTCTGTATAGTTTTGCTGGAACAAGGATTGTAGTTTTGCCAATGATTCTCCGCTGATCTGTGGCGTTAGCTGGCGAATCCCTTTCAACGCCAAAAGTAGGTTTTTTCGTTCTTCCTCTGATAATAACACTTTATCCAACACAAAACTGCTTAACAGATAAACGCCGCCATTTCGACCCGTTTCGGTATAGATGGGCACACCAATACTGCTTAGGGTATTGATATCTCTGGTGATGGTGCGAGTCGAGACTTCAAATTGTTTGGCTAATTCAGATGTCGTTGCTTTTTCATGATTCAACAGGTGGTAGATAAGGCCGAACAGGCGTGTCGTGCTCACTTGATTTACTCCTTTTATAAAAAGATGATAAAACACTGACACAAGGTGTCTAGGTTTCTATCGTATCATAAAGACAAAGAAGGAGGAACACTAATGAAATTTTCGATAATGGCAACGGAAAGAACCAATAATTTTACTGATCCGGCGATTCAAGCAAAAATCACTGGCTTATGGGAGAAAAACAGCGAGGCGGTCAAGAAAGCCGCAGAAAAAGGAACGGTCATCGCTTGCGTTTACCACGAGTATGAGTCAAACTATCAAGGAGACTATGCCGTTTCGCTTTGTTTCGAAGAAACGGAGCAAGCAGACTTTGATACAGAAAAATATACTTGGAAAATGTATCCGGTCGATCGGCGCGATGCGCAGGGCATTCTGACTACTTGGCGTCAAATCTGGTCAGAGGAAGAAAACCAGCAGCTACAGCGCAAGTATTCCTTTGATTTTGAACAGTATGCACCAGACGGCGAAGTGACGATTTTTATCGCCATTGAAGAAAGCGACAAAGAGTAACCATTTTCCTGAATAGGAGGACAGTCAATGAGACAGTACGAAAGCAAAGCAGACTTGATCCAAGAGATCACAGAACGTTACCAAAAATTTCGCCAAGAATTTGTTGAAATTCCCGAAGCGTTACGAAATCAGCGAACAGCTGGGGTCGATAAGACGCCTTCAGAAAACCTGTCTTACCAAATCGGCTGGGTCAGTTTGTTATTGTCATGGGAAGCACAGGAACAACAAGGGATGAGCGTTCACACACCTGCTGAAGGATATAAATGGAACAACCTTGGCGGATTGTATCAATCTTTTTATCAGACATACGGCAGTTTGACCTTAGCACAGCAGCAAGAATTCTTAGATCAAAAGGTGACGGCCCTTTGCCAGTGGATCGAAGGCTTATCCGATCAGGAATTGTTTGAAGCAGGGCAACGGGATTGGGCAACCACCAAAGCACAGTGGCCAGTCTATAAATGGATCCATATCAATACAGTAGCGCCGTTTACCAATTTCAGAACGAAAATCCGAAAATGGAAAAAAGAAGCACTGCATTGATCAACAGAGAAATGAATGAATCGAACAGGAAAATCACACCCTTTTCATAGTGTGATTTTTTGCTGTACATAAAAAACGGTTCATTGAGAAACAATGGCAAAGAAGCGCCAGTGGCTTGCTATCAATTGTGAGAGACTGAAAATCGTGCTATGATGGCGTTAATCAGAGCAAGGAGGAAAAAGCAGATGTGTGGTGGCATTATTTCCCAAAAAATTGCCTAAGCCCATGTAGATCAAGACCAGCAAAAAACGATTTACATGGGAGGAATAAATGATGAAAGAAAACAAATATGATGACCAAACGTTTTTTACGAAATACAGTGAAATGACTCGTTCGCAAAAAGGCCTGCAAGGAGCTGGGGAATGGCAGACGCTAGAAAAAATGTTGCCTGACTTCGAAAAAAAGCAGGTACTTGATTTAGGCTGCGGGTATGGATGGCATTGCCAATATGCTGTAGACCATGGAGCGGCAGCAGTACTAGGAACTGACATTTCTCAACGGATGCTTGAGGAGGCCAAGAAAAGGCACCCTGATCCGAAAATAACGTATCAATGTGTCGCAATGGAAGAAGTGACACTTCCTCCAGCCTCAATAGACGTTGTTTTAAGTTCATTGGCGTTTCACTATGTGGCAACGTTCGAAACATTGATCAAAAGTATATCGGTCTGGCTGAAATCTGGTGGTGTGCTGGTATTTTCGGTGGAGCATCCGGTTTATACGGCGGAAGGATCGCAAGATTGGCAGTATGATAGGCAGGGGGAAATCCAGCATTTTCCAGTCGATCATTACTATTATGAAGGCAAGCGGCAAGCGCGATTTTTAGGTGAAACGGTGACCAAATACCATCGTACCCTGACAACCTATTTAATGACCTTATTGCAAAACGGCTTTATTTTAGAAAAGGTGATCGAGCCACAACCACCAGAAGAATTACTGGAAGTACCGGGAATGAAAGACGAAATGCGCCGACCAATGATGCTGCTAATAGCTGCTAGAAAAAGCTGACTTAAAGAATTGTTAAACAGTTGATCTGTGAAGATCAGCTGTTTTTTTGTTTTGTGTCATCGTAAGAAATAACTGGAGAAGCCTGTGACCGCTTAATGTCTAGTTAGTGGAGTTAATAAAATAAACTGTTATTTTAAGTGCTAAAGTGACGCGAAGGTGACAAAAATGAAACGCCAATTCGTAAAAGGGTATGCTATATTTTAAACAGTACTTGTTTTTTTACAGAAAAAAAGCGGGGAGTCGATGGCGTATCTTACGCAATCGACGCCAATTGGTTTTATAGAAAAAACACAAAACCATTCCCAAGTCTGATGCAAGTTTGCTGAATATTCAGCAAAATAAAAGTAAATGACTAAGAATAGAAAGGGTGAGGATCATCAAAAACAACCAAACCATTGGCTTGACGTCAGGAGAAGTCAAGGCGCGGGTGCAGCGCGGTCAAGTCAATAAGACAAAAAAGGATACGACAAATACGTACCCGAAAATCCTTTTTACCAATATCTTTACCTTTTTCAATTTGATCAACTGTGTCCTATTCTTTCTCGTCTGTTTGACGGGTTCTTATCAAAACGGGTTGTTCGTCTTTGTTGTCTTCAGCAATGTGATCATCAATCTCTTTCAAGAAGTTCGTTCCAAACGAACGCTGGATAAGCTGGCACTGCTAAAAGTTGCCAAAGCCGATGTTTATCGGGATGGCAAGCTGGAGAATTTGCCGATCCACAAGCTCGTAATGGATGATGTGTTACGACTGAAAAGCGGGGATCAAGTGCCGACGGATGCCAAAGTCATTCAAGGATCTTTAGAAGTCAATGAATCCTTGCTGACTGGTGAAATGGATACGATCCACAAGCAGCCAGCAGACGAGTTGTTTTCTGGCAGTTTTATCACTGCTGGCGAAGCGTTATGCCAAGTGATCCACGTAGGCACTGACAACTATATCGCAAAAATCAACAAAGAAGCCAAGACTATCAAACGACAAAAATACTTGATCCAAGGCAGTTTGAATAAAATCATTCGTTGGATCAGTCTGATTTTGGTGCCGTTATGTACCCTCTTGTTCGTCAAGCAGTTCTATTTCTCTCATGCAACTTTTAACACCGCCATCTTACGGACGGTAGCGGCAGCTGTGGGGATGTTTCCCGAAGGCTTGTTTTTACTGACGAGTGTCACATTGACCATCAGTGCTGTCTATCTGGCGCGCAAAAAAGTGATGGTGCAGGAATTGAACTGTATTGATGCCTTAGCACGGGTCGATGTGCTTTGCTTAGATAAAACCGGTACGATCACCGAAGGCAAGATGACGGTGGAAAAGACGATTTCCTTTCAATCGGACACACCGCTGGCAGAAATCACCGGTAACTTAATGGCGCAGCTACCCGATCAGAACCCAACGGCAATGGCGCTGCGAACCTTTTTCCCAGAAAAAACGACGTACCAGATGCAGCAAGTCGTCCCCTTTTCATCTGACCGCAAATTCAGTTGTGTCACGTTTGAAGGGCAAGGCACTTATTTCATCGGAGCTGCGTCGATTTTACTAGGAACCAACCATGAAGCTGTCTTAAAACAGGAAAGACAGCTGGCAGAAGAAGGCTACCGGGTGATCGTTTTGGCGCACAATACGCAAGGCTATGAGGAGGCAGGACTGCCGACAGATATTGAACCGCTGGGCTTTTATTTGCTGTCAGACACGATTCGGGAAGATGCCAAAGAAACCTTGGAGTATTTTCGTTCACAGGCAATCCAATGCAAGATCATCTCTGGCGATGATCCAGTGACAGTCAGTCAAATCGCGAAAAAAGTCAATCTACCAGGGGCAGCTGATTTTATCGATGTGTCAAAATTAACAGCGACCGAATTAAAAGAAGCTGTCAGCAACTATCAGATTTTTGGTCGAGTGACGCCTCAGCAAAAGAAAGAAATGGTGCTCTACTTGAAAGAACAAGGGCATACTGTCGCGATGACTGGCGATGGCGTCAACGATGTTTTGGCACTAAAAGAAGCCGACTGCTCCATCGCGATGGCTTCTGGTGTTGATGCTGCGCGTCAAGTGTCAAATCTGGTGCTTTTGGAAAATCAATTTGATGCTTTGCCATCAGTCATGGATGAAGGTCGCCGAGTGATCAATAACATTACTCGCTCTGGTTCATTGGTACTAGTGCAAGTCTTATTCTCCATCATGATCACTATGGGGACGTTGCTATCAGGAACGACGTATCCTTTTGAGCCGATCCAATTAACGATCATCAATGCCTGCTTTGTCGGCATTCCGACTTTCTTTTTGAACTTTGAACCAGACTTCAATCGGATCAAAGGGGACTTTATGACAACGATTTTCAAAAATGCTTTTCCAACAGCCTTGACGATTACGGTAGGAACTCTGCTGATCATCAACTTTGGCTATTGGTTCAACAGCAGCAGTAAAGCTCTATCGATTATGAGCATTATTTTTACTGCTTGGAACTATCGCTTGATCCAGAAAAAAGTCTATCCAGCGATCAACAGCTATCGAACGATGATTTTTTTCAGCACTCAGATCTTGTACTTTGCTGCTTTGATCGTCGGTCGTGACCTCTTTAATCTAGGCAATACCAGCTATCTCAACCTCATTCTCTTGATTGCCTTGTTGAATTTTTCCGCCTATATGCAACGCTTTGTGGATAAGGGCATCGAGCTACTGATGCGAAGATATACGAAGAAACGTAAAAGCTTGTCAAAAGAAATGATTCAGTAAATGGTAGGAAAAACTGATTGCTTAAGCAGCTCTTATAGCGTGCTAGGCAGTCAGTTTTTGTTTTCAAATAAATTTTTATTTAAAAGGAGTTTGTCTCTTGCTATGAAACTCGTTTCATACCGTACAATCAACCAAGGGACCATTTCAGAAAATTTGTCGAAAGTGGAACAGAAAATTTTCTATGGTAGACTTAGGTCACTAGCAAAACAATCAGATAGGAATGAAAGAAATGGCAACGATTCGCGATATAGCAAAAATTACTGGTTTTTCGATCACGACAGTTTCTCGTGTGATCAATGGCCATCCTTATGTTGATGAGCAAAAGCGAGCAGCGATTTTGGCGGTGATGGAAGAGCTGGATTACAAACCGAATAAAATCGCCCAAAAACTTAGCTCGGGGAAAACCTATAATATTGGAGTCATCGTACCGTTTGTCAATCACGCCTTCTTTGATGGGATTTTAAATGGCATTATGGAAGAAGCCTTTGCCCAAAAATACAAAGTGACGTTATTGCCGACCAATTTTGATCGGAAATTGGAATTAGAGTATCTAGAAGAATTCGCTGCAAAGGGATTTGATGGCTTGATCGTCATCACTCGGGCAAATCATATCGAGACGTTTTATCCCTACATGGAAAAAGGACCGATTGTTTTTTGTGAAAATTCGACCGGTACTGCCGTTCCTTTCGTTGCGATCGATTTGGTCGGCTCTGTGACAGCCAGTATCAATTATTTGAAGGAACAAGGCGTAAAACGCTTGGGGTTGACGTTAGGGCGCAGCAAACGCCTCAGCTGCAATTCAGTCAACACCATCGCAAAAGCCAAGGAGCTGTTTCCTAATTTTTCTGAAGCAGATATTTATTGGGATTGCATCAAAGCACAAGATGGGATTCCCGCAGCCGCCTTTTTTAAGGAACGAGGAATCGATGGGGTGATCACAAATGGGGACGAGATCGCAGCGATGATCTTAAATCAATACCCTCACGGGACAGCACCCATCGTGATTGGACAAGAAAACCTCCTCATCAGTCAAATGCTGCACTTTCCTTCCGTTGAATTTCATCTGGATCGGTGTGGGAAAGAGGCGTTTCGCTTGTTTCGAGAAAGAAAACAAGAGCAGATTATTCTGCCATATGAACTTATCATTCGTGAATAATCATTGTTATAAAAATAGAACAAAAAGAGAACACCATTTTTATCGTGTCGTGTTCTTTCTTGTTATGAAAGGAAGACTGAGTAAGTGGAAATGAGACAGGAAAGAAAAAATCAATTTTGAATGCTTGCTTTTCACAGAGTAAAGGGCTACCATTGGTCTGTGGCTTTTTCGCCACAAAAATAGGAAACGTATCAGACAAGAGTACTTGGGGAAGATTCTCTTGGGGGAAGCCTGATACGTTTCCTTTTGTTCATTCTAACACTATTTATATATAAAGTAGAGAGATATTGAGTAGATAAATAAAAATACTAATGTAATTGATGAATAGGAAAAAGCCAATCATTCAAAAGGCGAATTTTAGATCGTTTTCCTATAACATGTTGGAGGGCAAATGGCTCCCCATGTTTTGGTTAATAAAAGAGAATCAACTAACTAATTGTGTTGTACCAACAAGAAAATTACATAGCTTGGCAACACCAGTTTCAGCTGTTTCTTTGATTAGAACAGTTGCAGTATTTTCGTAAACATGAATCACACTAACTTCTTGTAAACCGGTAAAGCCAATAACATTTGCCTGATAGTTTTGACCAGGGAACACTTGGTATTTTTCCATGTTTTTATCTCCTTCATTAATCTTATTTCAAAAGAATAATAATTAAAATTTAAGAAAAAGTAAAGTGAAACGATTTTTCATTCAAAAATACAGTCCTTTGGCGTTTGTTTCGAGCAGATTCAAGCTTTTTCTGCAATTTTCCATTATTTTTTTCAATAAATATGCGGTGAATTGTTGAACATTATTCAAGAAAATATACCTTTTATTTAAGGAGTGTTCACAGATTTTAGCTAAACGACAGGGCGAGAGCAGCAACTGAATTGTTTGTTTTGTGACGGCTTGGGGCTTATAATAAAGATAGGAAGAAGGATCGGCGTCACCACTTCCTAAATCAATTGAAAAGGGCGTGCAAGTTATGGAAAACGTATACCGAAATAACTTTGTCAAAAGAACTGTTCAACTGATGTTTGCACCAAAAAAAATCAGAAAGCGTCCGCCAGAACAATGGATCAAAATGCCTACCAGCCGAGGTATTCGGAGAAAGGACGCGTGATCCAGCATCTCGCAACTATGCGTGAAATAGTCTTTAAAGAGAAAAGAAATGCAGGAAGTTCCGAAGACGGGACTTCCTTTTTTATGTCATTGAAATAGGGTGCTTATCGAAAAAGCAGTTGTCAACACGTTCTCTTGTGGAGGACCACTTTCGGAAGAGGATACAAAAGGAAGCTTGCGAGAGCCCAATAGACGAATGAAAGAAATCAATAGATGTGTTAGTGGATAAAGAATCAAGATGGTTCTTCCTAACTGTTTTTCCAAAAATAATGATATTCAAAAAGACATTAGTCTATCTGCGTGGGCAGAATTGATGATTGATGTAAGAAGAGGGAACACAAAAGCCACTTTTTTCATACTTGAATTCTGTTAAAATACATATATAGGTTCAAACATGAAAAATAATCTGATAATTTTTAAAGAAGGTGAAAGCATGGACTACCAAGAAATCGCGCGTCATTTTCAGACGACATCCTTTGATCCCCAACCGTTTGTGCAAACGGCGATCGATGATCGAAAGGTAAGGGAGAAACTAGTGGAGAATGTCGTTGATGGTCAAAACCATATCAATGAGTATTTTAATAGTTATTTGATCATTAAAGAAGTAGCCATTAAAAACCCTGAGTTGATTTATGATGAGTGGGAACGGATCTGGGCGTTGCATACCCATAAAAACTCCTATCATCGGTGGATCGCCCACGATTTGATCACGCAACTTCTGGTGATCGATCATGAAGACAAGTTTGAAGCAATCAAGCAAGAATATGTACTACTGCCTAAAGAAGAAAAAATTAGCAATTTCTTGAAGATGATTGAAAATATCAAGGAAGCCAGTCGACACAAAGACCTTCAGCATGAAAAGAAACGCTTGCTTACGGATCAAGTATGGCTTTCAAACTTCAATGAAAAACAAATGAAGCGTATTGATAAAGTCCTTCAAACTCTTTTGACCGAATGAATCAAGAAAAGCAATTGAACTTGTTTCAGAAGGGGGGGGGCTTGCTGTTTTCCCCCACTTTTTTTTCTTGATTACTGGGAATAGTCGGGAGGAATGAGGAGCATGCTGCAATGATAGTTACCAATTAGTTGCATGTATCGCATGCAAAATCTCCCTTAAGTCCTTGTAAGAAGCCAAGTGAAACTTTATACTAGAATGTAATACTTATTCAAAAAAAGGACAAATAAAATGAGGACATGAGCTTTTATGAAGAAATATTGTAAGGAAAATGTGCTGGAAGCGGCGATGAATCGTCTGGAATATATTTTTGATACGTTTCCCCATGTGTACTTTTCGTTCAGTGGCGGAAAAGACAGTGGTGCTATGATCCAGTTGGCCGATCAAGTCGCCCGACAAAAAAAGAAAACCTTCGATCTGCTGATTTTAGATATAGAGGCAAATTATGATGCTACACGAGTATTCATGGAAAAAATCAAAGCGTTACCAAGTATCAATCAAACTTACCATTTTTGCTTACCCTTTTACGAGGACAACAATACCAGCGTATTTCAGCCACAATGGCTGATGTGGGATGAACAAGAACGGGAGAAGTGGGTACAGCCAATGCCCAAAGATGCGATTTCACTTGGTGATTTAGATGAATCATTGATGGAGATTTATCAGAGTGCAAATATGAATCCTGATAAGTTCTTGCGAAACTTTGCTCATTGGTACGCAAGTCACCATGGCTTTGAGCCCGTTGCTTGCGGTGTAGGTATTCGGACACAAGAAAGTCTGTATCGGTATCGATCAATCACATCGCCAAAGTATAACTTTCGGAAGCAATGCTGGATCAAACGGCAAGTAGCAGATTCAATGGTTGTCAATTTTTACCCCATCTATGATTGGAAAACCGAAGATGTCTGGGGAGCCTATGCTCGATTTGACTGGCCGATCAATGGCTTTTATGAAAAGTTGTATGATCATGGCGTTCCGATCCATCAAATGCGGATCTGTCAGCCTTACGGCATGCAGCAACGAAAAGGCTTGTACCAATATGCTTTGGTGGAACCGGAAACGTGGGAGCGCGTCGTAAATCGTGTGTCAGGAGCCAATTTTGGTCGCTTGTATGCCCAGACAGGATTGCTAGCGCATTACAATACGAGAAAACCCAGTCATATGACTTGGCAAGAGTATGCGGTCTTTTTACTGGAATCAATTGGACTTTATTCAAAGAAATTACAGGATCATTATTACCGCAAAATCACGATTTTGATTGATCATTATCGAGAAAAGCACGGGATCGAAGTGGAAGATATACCCGATGTGAGCAAACGTAAGGACTGGCTAAAAAACGAAGTACTCTGGCATGACTGGAAAGGGATCGCTCGTGCGTTAGAAAAAAATGATTTTTCCTTAAGCACGCGACAATACAGTTTGACGAAAAAAGATGAGTCTGAATTGTATGAGTTGGCGGTGGATTTTGGGGCGGCGTTGGGGATCGAGCATTTACCAAAGTATCAGTTGAAAAAATTGAATGCCAAATACGAGTATCTAACGAAAAAAATCACCTAACGATGGACGAATGGGTTCGTAGAGAGGAAGGGTTTTGTGAACGAACGATTGGTTTTATTTTTCCCACCGTATAAGAAAAGCCAATTCTATCAATTGATGGGAGCTTTCTTTGCAGAGCGAGTGTATCAGCAACAATTTCCGTACTTAGTCAATGATGAGAACTGTTACTGGTACGTGATTCTTGATGATGAAAAACGAGTGACCGCTTTTTCTTATTATGAAAAAGGCGCCAACAAAGTGGAGCTAGGGGAATTTTATGAAAAAGATCCAGCTGCTCAATTTAAAAAGTTTCTTTTACGGAAAATGTTGGTGGATATCACCCGCAACTACCCAGAAGCAGAGATTCTCGCTTCTACTAACCAGCCTAGTGAAATTGCCCTTTTGGAGTCAAAAGGGTTTGCGGTCTATCGACAAACAAAAAATTATTCATTTCTAAAAAGGAGTGTAGTCCCTCATGAGCGATATCGATTTTCCAGTGTTAGCGGCGAAACTGATCCCAGTCAGCAAGATTCACGCGAATACGTATAATCCCAACACCGTGGCTGCTCCAGAAATGGATTTGTTGGAACTGTCGATTCGAGAAGATGGCTTTACGCAACCATTGGTTTGTTACCACGATAAAGAGCAAGACCAGTATATTTTGATTGATGGGTTTCATCGGTATATCGTAGCAAAAGAGCGCTTGGCGTTGCCAAGCGTTCCGGTCACGGTGATCGACAAACCTTTTGAGAATCGCATCGCTTCAACGATTCGTCACAATCGGGCCCGCGGTACCCATGGCATCGAGAAGATGGGAAATATCGTGCAGCAGTTGGTCGCTAATGACTGGACGGATGAACGAATTGCCAAGGAATTAGGGATGGATCGTGAAGAAGTTTTCCGCTTTAAACAACGCTCAGGATTAAAAAGCGCCTTTTCCAACCATGAATTCAGCAAGTCTTGGATTGAGTTTGAAAAAAGATATTACAAAGGAAAAAAAGAAACCTAGAAGATCAAAAAAGCTATCTAAGGAAGATAGCAATTGATCAATAATTTTTTTTGAATTTTGTATAGGTGTTTTTTACAACGATCACGATCAGATTGACCACCATCGACAAACAAAGTGTCCCTAAGAGAATGGCTAGGATCACACCTAATGTGTCTCTTAGAAAGCTGAAGATCGCTTCAACGATAAACATGGTTTTCTCCTCCTTTTCTCAGCGCCTATCTTTTCAGACAATTGCAAAAATAGGCTCGTTGTTCAATAGCTACCTGCTACTAAAAAATACAGTCGAGCGGTTTACGTGTCCAGCGTTTTTGTTCATTGTGTCTTTCCGAAGTAGAGTATACTTTGGAAAGGACAAAAGAGAGTTTCTGTTTTTTACAATCGGTGAAAAATTCTGAAATTTAAGAGTAGCCTTTCTTTTCAGATTCTTATCAATGGTATGAATAATCGTATCAATTTGTATAAAAAAAGTAAAATGATAACACAGATTAAAATTGAGGAAAAGCTATGATTTCATCATTTTATGAGAGTCAGAAATATTCAAAACCTTGCTGTACAACGTCTTTGATTCCATTAGACATTGTACAGCTTGTTTCTTTTCTACAGTGACGATCCTTTCAAAATAACTACACTTATTTCTAGAAAAAGCAAACGTGCATAAAAAGTCAATGATACATAATCTCCTTTGGATAACTAGAGCAGACGTTTTTTTAATTCAAAGACAAATTCTTTTGTAATACTGGGAGAATGCATTAGGGATTTTTTTGAAAGCAATCCGATCGACATACGAGTATTTGCTAAAGGATTCGCTAAGATTTTTATTCCAGCGCGGGTCTGATCAACGATAGAGCGAGGCACTAAACTGCAATAACCAGTTTGTTCGATCAAGTAAGGAATCGTACTAATATTGTTGACATATTCCCAATGGATCGATGGCACGCAACTGGCAAGATAGCTTTCAACTTTTTTATGTGCTAGGCTGTCATCGTTAAAACGATAGAAGTGGCAGCCTTCGAAATCAGTTAGTTTATTGATCGTTAACGGGTTGTGGATCGATGTGATGCAGCAAAGCTCTTCTTGGAACAATTCTTCGTAAACAAAATTTCCCTCGTGAGGAAGTGAGCATAGTGCGACATCAATACGATTTTCTTTTACTGCCTTGGCTAATTCCATTGTGGTTCCCACAAGAATCTCGAATTTCACTTTTGGGTATTGCTGAGCAAACATATGGAGCAGTTCTGGCAAAATGGAAATGTCATAGGGCTGAACGATCCCCATCCGTATAGATGAGTCGATCATACTTGAAGCGTTGTGCAACTGTTCTTTTACCTGCTCCCATTGGGCGATCAGTCCAGGGACTTCCTGCTTCAACAATTCGCCTTCCAATGTTAGTACATTGCTTTTCCCTTCTAAAAATAACGCCACTTCTAACTCTGTTTCTAACTTTTTGATATGATTGGTAACCGTTGATTGGGCATAGTTTAGTTTGGCAGCAGCCTTCGTAAAAGTCCCTTCTTCGACGATCGTTTTAAAGGATTGCAGCTCTTTGATAAAATCCACATTTGTTCCCCTTTCTTTTCTCAAATTATACAAAAAAAGGAAAGTGAAATAATTTCTTTTTTTTATCGTAAATCAAAAAAATAGATATAAAAGTTCTTTCAAATATGTGTAGTATTCAGGGGTAAGTCTTTTTATTTTTGGTGACCGTTACTATAACGAATCCTGGAAATAAGTGAGAGGTTGTTTCCATTAAAAAAGGCAGGCAATGGAACCAGCGACTACTTAGATGGCTTCTAGTGATGAGATACCAGGAGCAACACATCGATAAGTTACTGATATAAAGGAATGTGAGGAACCGGATTTCTGCTTTTCCTGTAGGCAAAACGCAAGCGAAGAGGGGGCAGCAGCACTTGTTTCTTGAACTTCCAAATGAAAGAAGGAAACTGGCGGCTGGCTTTAGTAAAGCGCCGTCAGTTTCCTTACGGTAAATAATCGGGGATGATCTTTGGCTGAACCAATTGTTCAATCGTTTTATGAATGATCATCCAGTCAGATAGACTTGGTACATTCGAAATTCGCAATTGCTGAAAGTGGGGGTTATTTTTCAAGTGTAAATCAAAATTGCTGACGATCAAATCAATTTCCTGGTGGATCAATTCATGGGTATCAGGAGTCACTTCGAAAAAGTAACTGACTTCAGTCTGATCATTTTTGAATAGTTCCGCTGATGCGGCTAAGAAAGCATCCAATCCAGCGCCACCTTGAAAAGCAAAGGCCACTTTACGTTGTTTTTTTAGCGGAGTACTAGGTGCCAGTTCGCTTAATAAGGTCAATGTGACTGCGATATGCTCCGAGTGAGTAAAGGAGAAGAAGGCGCTTTGGTCATTGAATTGTTTCAACCACTTATTCCAAGCGAGGTACTCTGTCTTAAAGGTCGATTCAACAAAGGTTTTGATTTGTGGATCAGCAAATTCATAATTGGCAGAAATCATCGATAACAAGCGTAGGTTCACTAGATAAGAGATGATTTTCTGAGAGACTGCAGAGGAAATAGGCTGTTGGCCTTTTTTTAAAAACAGACCAATTTCCGCAATGATTTCCGGTTTTTCTGTATGGTGAAAAATATATTTGGCTGCATCTTCTTCAGTAACATCCAATGTACTATAAGACAGACAGTGGAGTGTAGTGAGGAAGAGCCAAAGTAGTTCTTGTTTTGGTAAGTGAATGATCCGGTATTTTTTTAAATAATACTCGATCAATACTTGCGAGAAAATGCTAAAGAGTTCTTTTTCCAATAGGTTACGCTCTAAAGAAGGCGGCAAGTTCAAAAAGTAAGAATAGCGCCATCTGCGTTTGGCGATACTTAACCACAGGGCCAGTCGATAATGACTGTAATGTAACTCTTTCTTGTTGGCTCCCTTGGCTTTTTGGACCAGAAGACGTGCATCCGCCGGGCTATCTTTATCTAAAATTGTGCTGTCACCATAAGCGGAGAAAAAGACAAACAGACAAAAACGAATATCGGCTTCAGTACCAATAAAGTCAAGTTGATTCGTAGCGATCGTCACAGAATAGGTTTGTAAAGACTTGTTCATGTAGCTGATGGTTCGCAACAAGTGACTACGAGAATAGCCAAATTCGATCGTTGCTCGATGAATGGAGTATTTTTTGTTATCAATGATACTCGACATGATTTTAAACTCGAGTGTTTCCATGCTTAAAAGCTGAATCGCTAAATTGATTGAGGCATTTGGTGCATACTTGATTGAAACGATGTTACTTTCAGAAAAGTTGATTTTAATCAGTTCTTCTGGCAAGCTATCGCTTAAAACATTGAGTTCTTTCGTGATTGTCGGCATAGATAGACCCAGCAAGGTTGCCAATTCTTGTGGATGATAACCGGTTGGTGCTGCATTTAGCATCTGTAAAATTTTTACTTGACGGGAAAATGACTTGTCTCGATGCAAATTGATTGATAAATTTTCTAACAATGATATCACCACCTCTTTTAAAATCTTATGGAAGCAATCAGTGCTGAATGTAAATTACGTTGGTTTTAAGTAGATTATATAATACTCTACGTCAATCAAGAAGCTTTATCCTTTGAAACTTAATAGAACCAGATGTAACAAGCGCTACTTATACGTAAATCGCTCTTCAATTAACGAATAAATGCCCTTCGAAAAGAACGGTGCCTGTTTCGGTGCATCTTAGCTTAGGTTCGGGAGAGGACAAATAATCGGAAGTTCCTCTAGAAAAGAGAGCAAAAGAAAAAGCAATGAAGAAGAATAAAGGAAACAATCTGCTAGACGAAAAAAGCACCGGACAAAGAACTGTGAGTGTCCCTCAAAGCTAACTTAAGAAGTTATCTTTGAAGGATCAAACAAATCAGCAAGATCCGTCTTGTGCTTTTTGTTACGGGGAATCTAGGGTCATTAGCAAAATCAGAGCACCTATTCATGAAAGGTGGTTGTTGTTTTCTAAACGAAGATAGCGATAGAAAGTCGATCGTTTTATTCCAGTTTGGGCACAAATATCAACGACAGTTCGACCTTCCTTCTGATAAAGATTCAGGGCGTACTGAATCAGTTTAGGGTCGATTCGTGGACGCCCACCAATATTTCCTCTGGCTCTAGCAGAATCTAGCCCTTCTTTGGTTCGCTCCACAATAATGTCTCGTTCAAATTGACTGAAGGCTTGGAAAACCGTCATCATCAGTTTTCCTTGAGGGGTCTGTGTATCAAAATTTTCTTTGATACTAATCACTTTTACTCCTTTTCTTTCGAAAAAATAGACGAGATCAATCAAGTCTTTGGTGCTCCGACCAAGCCGTGAAAAGCTTTCAATAATAATTTTGTCATTTTCTTTCACTCGCTTTTTTAGTTTGTTTAATTCCGGTCGATTTGTGCGAATGCCGCTAATTTTTTCAGTATAAATTTTGTGGCATTCATATCGTTCAAGCAAGTCTAGTTGACGAGAAAGATCCTGCTGTCTTGTAGATACGCGAGCGTATCCATAAACCATATTTGACATACAATTTCCTCCATTTAAAAATAAGTCTACCTAGAGAATACCTCGTTTGTTCACTTAAGTATACAACCTAAAACCAACGTATTATGAATAAAAGAAAAAGGGTAGTTTTTTTCTGTAAGCAAATAATGTACTATAGAGAGGAAACCTGCGGCGTTGAACGAGGCAGTTCTCAGTCGCTATGGAAACAACGCTTGAGATGTTAGGAAACACAGTGATTCAGGAAATCATCTGAATGAGGTAGATAAACCTATAAGAGCTCCGTTTGACTCCTTTCGATGCAACAGATTCTGAAAGTTACACACTGGTGCAACACCTTTTTCGAGGCATGTGTTAGCCAATCATTTTTAGAGTTAAGACATTTTGAAAGAAAATCGTTAGACAAACTATCGCTTACAAGGAGGGGAACATGAGAGAATTGCAGTTAAGTTTTATGCTGAACAAAACGACCGTTCGCTGGCTTCAAATTTTAAATGCGTTTGAGCGTGAACGTACTTGTTCAATCGCAAGCTTTGCGAACAAACTTGATGTAACTCAACGGACGATCAGCTCTGATATCAAGGAACTGAAAGCCTATTTGCAGGATGCAGCCAAGTTTGTGCATGTGGCTAATGGTTATCATTTTATGGAAACGAATCCGAAAGTATACTTGACCAAAAAAAGAGCGCTGGTTGCAAAAGAAGGTATGTATCAAATTTTAGAAGCAATCTTTCATGGTGAACTTTGTTCTGTTGAAGAGTGGGCACAGCGCTTGTATGTATCAGAAAGCACGATGCGGCGTTATTTGAATAGTGCTTCACTCACGTTGAGAAAGTATGGTTTAGAGTTGGTGCTACAACCAGTTAATTTGAGTGGAGCAGAAGCGAATATTCGTAAATTTTTCAAAGATTTTTATTATGAATCAGATGTTACTCCTCATACTCTGCTTCCACCTAAAGAGCTGATTGCGGTAGTCAGTGAGACGTTTTCAGAAGTGCCAACTGATGTAGTGAACACGGGTGTTGCTCCTAGTGATTTTTATTATAGTTTGTATATTGCAATCAAGCGTTATCAGTCTGGAAAGACCATCCAACTTCCTACTCATTTGGCTGAGATAGTCAAAGACCACACGGCATTTACCGTAATGAAAGACTTAGCACCTAAAATCGAAGCCCTTTACCAGGTAAGACTACCACAAGAAGAATTGGTGTGGCTTTATCTAATCACGGTGATGAAGCGTACATTGACTGAGCCCGTAAAAGAACAGCAGTTCATTGCATCGTTTGCACTTTATCCTGAACTAGAGGCGCTAAGTCAACACTTTGTTCAAGAATGGGGCATCCCATTTAATGATCCGCAACTAATCGAGACGATGATTCACGCCTTTTTGTTATCTAAGAAAATCAATGATCAACTAGCACCCATTTTGAATCGCTTGCTGACGGAAGTAAAAAATGAGCCCCTAAAGCATAGCTCCGTCGCCTATCAAAAAAATCTTGTATTTTTGAAGCAGAATCAAGCAATTCTTGGGGTCAGTAAGGAGTACCTGTCTGATATCTGTGCAGCGCTTACCTTGTATAGTGAGGCGCTCAAGGAACTCTATTATCAAAAGGTCAACCGAATCGCATTGACATTAGAAGGCGACCTTTACACCTGTCACGCTATCCGCGCACGCTTTTTGCGCTATGTTGGCAATGATCATTACGTGTTTTTCCCAAAAATCAATGAATTGACGACTGCCTATTTGAAGGAAAATGCTATCGATCTCGTGGTAACGAATTATGGTGAATACCTATCAGAGTTCATCTTATCCACGGACTATCTCTTACTTAAAACAATCCCGGATCATCAAGATTGGCTAAGAGTGATTGAAAAAATCGATCCTCAGTTGGGGCAAGCATTAAGTGCAACCCCAAGCTAAGTCAAGGGTATACTTTGAATGCAATCAGTGAAGCTATTGCTAGCAGAAATGCTCATGAAAGCAGAATACCTATTAAGCTAAAAAGCCACAACCGTTGAGAAGAATGGTTGTGGCTTTTTTCTCTTAATAAGCAAGGAAGGAATTTCCTTCACTCCTCTTAAAAAAAAGATGGACGCTTCTGAGATGAAGTAGCTTGATCCACGAAAACTCTTACTGTTCATTTGCCAGTTTAGCAAAAATCGCTTCAAAGGATTTGAATGTGTCATTATCTAGTTGGCAAAGCCACAAAAGGTAGCTTTTTTCTTTAAAAGTCCACTCTATTGAAGGGTAAGAGGCAATTAAGGCATGGTATTTCTCCCGTTGTTCACTGGTAGCTAATAGCCACCGCTTCTCAAAAATTTGCTTATCTTCCATATAGCTATCCCCCAAAAAGAAACGTTGCCTGAAACTTCACTAACGGGCAACGTAAATCTAATGATACGCAGATCTCTAATTATTATACCAAGGAAAAATGAATTTTTTTAGAAGATGTGTAAAATTACAACGAATTTCTTTTATTTTGCTTTTTTTGGGACATTTTTTATAGAAAAGAAGCATTCTGTTGAAGAGAACTGTTGTTAACAATGTTTCTGGTACTAAGAAGAATTAGTAGGCAGAAACCTTGTATCCATCTTAATGAGTCAAGTGGTTTCAGGTAATAACAAAAATGGACGATCCTTTTTAAAGAATAAGGAATCGTCTTTTTTTATAACGCTTTTTTTTGCACAAACTTTCAAAATGCCTTATTTGAAAAGAAAATGAAAATCAATTTATTCATACAGGTTTGCAAATCTTGATTTATCTATTGATGTTCAACCATGTTAAATTTAACCTCGTCAAAAGCAATAAACTTTCGTCAAAAAAACATCATATTTTAGTTCTTATTTAGGTATTTAGAGAGTTTGCTTCGAATAGGTTGTTCCAATAAGGACTAAGACTGATATTTTTCGAGGGAGTAAGAAAGGGTGACTGGTAAAAACGTGAAATGAATCTTTAAAGTACAAGAGAAAGAATAGAGAAAAAGGAGTTACTTATGAATAACAAATTTAGTAAAAAAGTCACAGGTTTATTGTTGATCAGTCATTTAACATTATCGGCGCTGCCAATAAATGCGATGGCGACAGAAAAAGCTTCCGATTCCTTAGAAGCTCCTCAAGAGAGAGTAGAAGCACCCAATCTATTATCGGATGGTGAAACGACGCAAGACTTAGGCAATGAGATTACCGCGACCGATGATCAAGAAAATCAGGAAACCGATAGTTCTTCTATTGAAAGTGAAGAAGCTCAAACAGAAGCATCTACTGAGAACTCTTCAGAAAATAATGAAGCTGCAGAAAATGAGGAACAAACAGACGCATCAAATGGAGAAAATTCCGAAAATAGTTCTGATGACTCATCGGAAAACGCTGCCGAAACCCGTTCAACAAGGGCAAGTGTCCAAGTAACGTCTGATGCTGAATTACGGACAGCATTAGCCAATGCGACCGTTACACAAATCAGCTTAGCCAACAACATCACGATGACTAGTAGTGTGACATGGACAGGGACGACCAAAACGATTGAAGGGAATGGTCATACGTTAACCTTCGGGAATAATGTTCGGCTGTATGGAAATACGGTGAATCAAGGATTAAGCATCAGAAATGTGAGAATCGTAGCTCATGCAACAAATACGATCTATCAAAATAGAACGTCCAGTGTTTCCTTTACAAACGTTACTCATGAAAATAGTCATGCAACAGGGCGCTTACTCTATTTAGCCGCTAGCAATTCTTCAGCTAATTTCTTTGGCGAAAACCGATTAGATGCAGGTTCCTTGATTTGGGCTACTTCGAATGTCCGGATGAATATCGGCAGTGGTGCTTCTGTAGTTGCAAATAACAACGGAACAGCTCGTGCGATTTATCTTGCAAGTGGTGGTCGAATTGATTTAGGTGAAGGCAGCTTATTAGATGTTACTCAAAACAATCCTTCAAATACAGCAAAAGCAGTCTTGATCGAAGGAAGTGCCTCAAGCGTAGTAGTTAATTCGAATGCAACGTTTAAGATCACAAGTGCACCAAATACGCAAAAAACACAAGAAGCCTTGGGATTACGAGGTGCTTTGACCGTATTATCTGGGGGAACACTGGATGTCGTGGGAAGAAGCACGTATTCAACGGTAAACGTTGGACAATCAAGCACTTTCCATGAAGGATCAAATGTTCGAATCCAAAACAATCATACCAATGGAACCGCAATTGGGTCCTATCCAGGAACAACGAACTACACGATTCACTCATCGACAGGAATGCAAACTTGGAGAAGATCAGCTGATTTTTCAGGAGAGCCCAGCTTTAATTATCCAGAGTTTAGACAAGGTTCTTTCTCACTAAATACTTATACGAACAAACAAGTTACTTCGCGAATTGAATCCAATGACTCAATCTTCAACGCAACATTCAATAGTTCTCAAATCGGAAAAATCGCTTTTGGTGACTTTGTGGATACCGCAACGATTCAACAAACGACCATTGACGACTTAACCACAAGCTCAACGCACATTACGGGACGAGCTGAGCCAAATGCCGATTTAGCAGTCACTATTGAAGGACAAGGAAGTTTGACGGGACGCGTTGCAAGTGATGGAACTTATCAATTTGCGATTCCGAACGCACCGTTAGCAGTTGGAACAAAAGTGACTGTTACCGCAACGGCCAATGGTATCCAATCGGTTGCAGAAACAGTTGTAGAAGATAGTGAAAAAGAAACGATTGCCGAAACAACGATTTCCGAGCTTAATACTGACTCCACAAGTGTGACGGGAACGGCTGAGCCGAATGCTGAGATTACGATCAAAGCCGGTGACACGATCATTGCGAATGGACGAGTGGGTAGTGATGGTATCTATGCATTGACGATTGAGAAACAACAAGCTGGTACGGTAGTCACCGCCCAAGCAACCTTAAATGGCATTTCATCAAATATTGTGGAAACCATGGTTGAGCGCGCAACGATCGCCGAAACAACGTTGAATCAAGTGACAACCACAGACACGACTGTTAGTGGAACAGCCGAACCAGATGCACATGTGGAAATTACTATAGGCGATTCTGAAACGAAAAATGCCACTGTTGACAGTGAGGGCAATTTTGAAGTAGAGATTGATCAACAAGCAGCGGGAACAATTATTACTGCTCAAGCAAGCATTGACGGATTGCAATCAAATATTGCTTCAACGATCGTTGTCACTGATCCAGCAAACACCGAAGGCACGATCACACCAGATACCTACAATGTTTCTTCTGGCGATCAATTCCTGAGAGGAACGTATACCGGTGATGTTGCTTCTGCCCGTGTGTATGTAAATGGGTCATCCGTTCGTGGTGGGAATTTTGCTGATGGTTCGTTCGAATTCTTTATCGGCAATCGCATCCAATCCGTAGATGATGTCGTAGAAATCGAAGCCTTGGATCAATATGGCAAAGTACTTGATCGGACAACTGTTGAATTGACTAGAGATTTGGCTGGTACGATCACACCGGATCAATACCGAGTTGGTGAAACCATGATTACAGGGACCTTTACGGGTGATGTCAACTTTGCCCGTTTAGTGATCAATGGCACGCCTTCTAATGCATGGGGTGGTACTTTCAATGCCGATGGCACCTTCTCGTTTTATGTAGCGAATCTTGGAATCAAAGCGGGGGATAAAGTTGAGATCCAAGCGTTGAATCGTCAAATCAATGGCAACACGGAAGCCATCGAAGTGCTAGAAACCAAAGAAGTAACAGTGATTGATCAACTTCAAGGGACGATCACACCAGATAAATACAATTACACTGATACCACGATTACGGGAACCTTTACGGGGGATATCAATTTTGCCAACTTGGTGATTGATGGACAATCGGTAGGTAACTGGGGTGGTACCTTCAATAAAGAGACGGGTCGCTTTGAATTCTTTGTTCACGCACAATTTAGAGACCAGATCAGAACAGCAGCGAAAGTTGAATTACAAACTTACCATCGTGAAACAGTCGATGGACAAACGATTGATCATAAGCTGGTGTTGCAGCCGGTAGAAATCGTCAAAGCAACAGGTTCGATTCAACCAGCAGCCTTCAAAGTGACAGATAGTGAAATTACCGGAACCTTTACTGGTAATGTGAATTTCGCCAACTTGATCGTTGATGGGCGTTCAGTTTCATGGGGTGGTACCTTTAACACAACAGACCAAACCTTTACTTACTTTGTCAATCAAGATACACGTAATTTAATTCGCGATGCGGAAACAGTTGAATTGGTTGCTTACCATCGGGAGGTTGTTAATGGCCGTCCAGTGGACACCGAATTGGATCGCAGTGTAGTCACTATCGATAAAGAATTTATTGGTACGATTACACCAGACCCATACAAGCTGGGTGACAGAACCATTACGGGAACCTATACAGGAGATGACATCAACTTTGGACGACTTGAAATTGATGGCATGATTCTGTGGGTAAGTGGTTTTGCGGATGGCACGTTTACCGCTTATTTGAACCAAGAACAAGCCAACAGCGTGACGAAAGACAGCAAGATGACGATCCATGCATTGCATCGCTTTGCTGACCTAAGCACACGAGAAATCGCACAAGCAACCGTTTCGATCACAGAATAAGAAACAAAGACTACGAGAGACCCTTGTACCTTGCCTGTTGCAAGGGTCTCTTCATTGATAGAAAGAGAGAAAGCAAATGAACATGAAGAAAAAAATCGTTACCTTCTTTAGCCTTGCCCTTATGGGGAGTTTTTTAGCGGCTTGCTCGACGGATGACCAAGCAAAGACGGATACTACCCAAGGCAGCGAACCGATTGAACAAATCACGGACCAAAGCAATGCCGAGCCGCAATCGATCATTGGTGGATTAAAGATCATCATCGACAAACAAGAAATCAATCAAAAGAAAACAGAAGATGGGGAACAAGTTTTACATACATTTACCATCACAGCAGAAAATATGGGGTCAGTTGCCGCAGGGTTAGGTTCAATTGATTTCCTGCTAGAAACCGAGGATGGGGACCTTCTTGAACTTGATCATACTATGGCGATGTTTGGCAATGAGATCGCTGTAGGTGAAACCATCACTGGACAAGTTTCCTTTGCTTTAGAAGAAGGGCAAGTGGCGAAAAAATTGATTTATAAGCCTGGAGAAGAACAATTGGCAGAATGGGATGTTAAGAGCGAATGAAGGTAAACGTTATTGGATTGGGGTATATCGGGTTGCCCACAGCACTTACTTTTGCAAACCATGGGATTGAAGTCGTTGGGGTTGATGTGTCAGAAACAGTCGTTCAATCACTTCAAGCCGGTCAGGCACCAATCGAAGAACCCGACATTGATCGCTATCTAGCACAAGCTTTAGCGAAAAAGACATTCAAGGCACAATTGGTACCAGAAAAAGCGGATGCCTTTATCATTGCCGTACCAACGCCAAACCTCGCTGATCAATTTGGTAGTTGCGACTTGTCCTACGTCAAGGCGGCGATGGCTGCTATCCTACCTTATCTTGAACAAGGCAATACAGTCATTGTTGAATCGACCATTCAACCTCGCACGATGGAGGACATCGTTGGACCATTTTTTGAAAAAGCAGGCTATACCATTGGAGAAGAACTCTATTTGTTGCATTGCCCAGAGCGAGTTTTACCAGGGAAAATTTTTGAAGAGCTAGTGATGAATAACCGAATCATTGGTGGCATGACGAGCGCTTGTACCCAACAAGGCAAACGCATTTATCAGACCTTCGTCAAAGGAAACGTGTTGGAGACTTCTGCAAGTATCGCTGAGCTATCGAAATTGATGGAAAACACCTATCGGGACCTGAACATTGCACTCGCCAATGAATTGGTCCAAATTGGGGATCGTCTAAACATTGATGCACTCCAAGTGATTGCGTTAGCCAATCAGCATCCACGGGTCAATATCCATCAACCAGGACCTGGTGTCGGAGGCCATTGCTTAGCGGTTGATCCATATTTTGTGGTTGCGGCAGCACCTGAAGACGCAAAGTTGATTCAGTTGGGGCGGATGATCAATACAGAGATGCCTGAATTCATTATAAAAAAAGTCGAAGAGATTTTAGCAATCCATGGCGGAAACAAGATCGCGGTCTTAGGGTTGGCTTATAAAGGCAATATTGACGATGCCAGAGAAAGTCCGGCAATTGAGATCGCCAAAAGACTGAAACAAAAGAAAGCACTGCAAGTCACCACTTATGACCCCTATGTCGCCACTTCTGATGTTGCACATCTCGAAGTAGCACTAACAGACAGTGATCTGGCATTGATCCTCTGTGACCATGATGCTTTTAAAGACATAGCGCCAGCCGCCATTCAAGCGATGAAACAAAAAATCGTTTTTGACACGAAAAATATTGTGACAGATAAAACGAGGTTCGATGCCGCCTATTCTCTTGGGGCATTACCAAGCGCCCAGTAAATGGTTTGATTGCTATTTATGTTATTGAAAGGGAAAACCAATGAATAAAGAAATAAACACAAAAAAATTGAAGCAAGTTTTTCAGCAAAGAATAGGCTGGATCCTCATGATCATTAGTGTTCCCTTACTAGCGATGTTGCTTTATCTAACCCTGTTTGCTGAACCCATTTATCAAAAAAGTGCACAGTTGCTGATTAGTCAGTCAGAAACGACAGCTGGCAATCGTCTGGAAAACCAGACGATTCAGGCAGACCTTCAGCTCGTCAGTACCTATAGCACCATCATCATGAGTCCTCGCATCTTAAATGAAGTCAGTGAGGCGCTAGAGGGAAGCTATGATGTGGCTGAACTGTCAGAGATTTTGAGTGTATCGAATGCCACTAACTCGCAGATCATTGAAATCAATGCCTACCATCAAAGTCCGAAGATCGCAGCAAAGATCGCCAATACGACCGCAAATGTTTTTAGTGAAGAGATCCCTAAGATCATGAACATTGATAATGTCACGATTTTGGCAGAAGGAGCCGTTTTGCCGCAAGAAACGCCAGCTCGTCCAAACAAATTTTTGTTGTACAGTTTGACCGCTTTTTTAAGTCTTCTTTTCGCTTTTACGTATGTGTTCCTCCTGTTGGTTTTTGAGCGCAGTTTTGCTTCAAATACTGAAATCGAAGAGGTCTTAGGGGTAAAAGTCATCGGTGAGATAAGCAAAGAAAAACGAGTTGCTTCGTTTAAAACCATCCAGTCGAGAAGCCTTAGAGGAAGGAAGCGTGTGTGATGCGTAGCATGAAGGAAAATTACTCCATCATCAGCGAACAAGTAAAATTGATTCGCGAAAATGTCGACTATTTATGCCAACAACAAGATGCTCAAACGATTTTGATCACTTCAGGAGAAAGCGGTACGGGAAAATCCACGGTCTCAGCAAATTTGGCGGTCGCCTATGCCCAAAAAGGCAACCGAACTTTATTGATTGATGCGGATCTGCGTAAGCCCACCCAACATCATTTGTTTTCACAAGAAATGCATGTGGGTTTGTCCAATTATATTCGACGGGCTGTCTCCATCGAAAGCTGTGTCCAACAAGTGATTTTAGAAGATTGCGAATTTTCAATCATTACTAGTGGAGCTATCATGTCAAATCCCAATGATTTGCTCGCTTCTTCGAAAATGACCGCAGCTTTGCAAGAGGTCAAACAACTATACGATGTGGTCATTATTGATACACCACCAGTCAATGTCGTTTCTGATGCCTTGATCTTAGCCAAGAAAGTTGATGGTGTACTTTTAGTTGTTCATGCGGATAAAACGAACAAGCAATCCGCAAAAAATGCCGTCAAAAAACTGCGCCTTGTCAACGCAAACATCTTAGGTGTCGTCGTGAATGGCACGGATACAGCCGAAAATTACTATTATTAAGGAGGGGAACTTTGTGGAAAGACCCGCTTTAGACAAACAGCCAACAGTTCGGGTTACTGGCTATGTACGTTGGAAACGATCAATAGAAACCATCTTTAGCTTGGGCTTATTAGTCATCCTTAGCCCGCTGTTACTGCTGATTTGTATAGGGATCAAATGTTCTAACTGGCACGCACCGATCATTTTTAAGCAAGTCCGTGTTGGGAAAAATGAGACCACGTTTGTAATGTACAAATTTCGAACGATGGTGCCTGATGCCGATCAATTATTAGGGCAATACCTCGATAAAAACGAAATTGAAGGGGCGATGTTCAAGCTGAAGAAAGATCCACGCGTGACGCGCCTAGGCCGTTTGTTGAGAAAAACGAGTCTTGATGAATTGCCCCAACTGATCAATGTCTTGAAAGGGGAGATGGCACTGGTCGGTCCCCGTCCTCCTTTAGAAAGAGAAGTTGTCAGCTATTCAGAAAAAGACAAGCAACGATTGTCTGTCACACCTGGATGCACAGGGTTGTGGCAAGTCAGTGGACGAAACGAATTAAGCTTTCAAGAGATGGTCGCATTGGATCTTTATTACATCAATAACCTGAGCTGGTTATTGGACTTGAAAATAATTATGAAAACGATTGGCGTTGTTTTCTTACCCAAAGGAGCATTCTAATGGAGCAACAAACACGTGTGTCACTTTTAGGAAGCAATCTAGATTCTCTAAGTTTTCAAGAAACCATTTCTAAAATCGAGGCAATGATCGAACAAGGGGGCCCCGCACAACATGTTTCAATTAACGCGGGAAAAATAAACTTGATGCGCAATGATCCCTCGTTGCGATCGATCGTCAATCGGGCAGCTTTGATCACGGCTGATGGCCAGTCGATTGTCTGGGCAGCGAAATATTTAGGTTGTCCTGTACCAGAAAGGGTAACGGGCATCGATCTTTTTCGCGAACTCGTCAAGCTAGCAGCAGAAAAAGGCTGGCGGCCTTATTACTTAGGAGCAACTGCGGAAGTCGTAGAAGCCGTCGTCAAACATGACCAACAGCTTTATCCCGACCTCAACATAGCGGGTTTTCACCATGGTTATTTTTCCGAAGACGAATCATTGTACGTGGCAAAAGAGATTGCACGGACGAAACCAGACTTGCTGTTTGTCGCTTTTTCTAGTCCGCAAAAAGAGATTTGGCTCGATACATTCAGCGAAGTATTGCAAGTGCCCTTTGCGATGGGGGTTGGCGGCAGCTTTGATATCGTCGCAGGCAAAACCAAACGGGCACCTTTGTGGATGCAGCGGGCAGGGTTGGAATGGTTTTATCGCTTTGCTCAAGAGCCAGTTAGGATGTTTGATCGCTATATCATAGGAAATTTGCGCTTTTTACAGTATGTGTGGGGAGAAAAAAGAAGAAACGCATGAAATCAAAACAGCAAAGCCATCACCGCTTCTTTCTGGGGATTGTGGCCATTTTTCCGATAATCGACGTCTTAAACGGTTTATTTCTAAGTCTGGGCATTCCTTTTCCCGTTGGCGTGTTCTACCGTCTGCTGTTCTTTTTGTTCTTAGTGATTATGATCGTGACAGAAAAGATTCCCCTTAGCTACTATACGTATTTAACGTATGGGTTTATCGCTGTGACACTTACGCTTTTTCTGTTACAAGCGCTTTTTTTGGAGTACAGCTGGCAATGGGTGATTGAGGATCTATCGGTGTATATCAAATACCTCTTATGGGTACTGATTCCTTATTATGTCTATCAACGAAAAAACGACTTCTCCAAACTGCACTATGACAGCTTGTTTATTTTTATTAGTGTCTGCTTCACCTTGGGGCTACTGATTCCCTATTTTTTAGGGTTAGGCTACCAAACTTATGACAATTCTGATGCTGGGTATAAAGGCTATTTCTTTGCCAATAATGATACGAGCTTTGCCTTTATTGTTTCCATCACCTTTACAGTCCAGGCACTAATTGTTTCGATCAAAGAACAGACCCATAAGTTTTCGTTGTTTTTGGCTAGTTTATTCGCTGGAAATTTCGTCTGTTTGGTCTTGGTCGGCACGAAAACCGGCGTGTTTTATGGTGTCGGTGTCTTGTTCTATCTTTTAATCCGATTGGTGCTAGGTATTGATCGAAAAGCATTCCTGCAACAACTGTTTATCTGGTTTATGAGTTTTATGACGATTGCTTGGCTGCTTATTCAAGGACTACCATTGCTGATCCAAGCCGTCGAAGGAACCTATCTACGCATGGTGTATTTTTATCATCTTTTCGATGGAGACTTGATCCGCTTATTTTCTAGTTCAAGAAGTGATTTTTTGATTGGTGGGATGAACGCCTTCTTAAATGATGAGGCTCGTCACTTTACCATGATCTTTGGCCAAGGCTTTGAATACCGGTTGGCCCACTTTGGTCGTCTTGGCTTAATTGAAATGGACTTCTTCGACACCCTTTTCGGGCAAGGCCTACTAGGAATAGCGTTATTGCTGCTGATGCTCGCCTATTTTGTTTACTTAGCCTTTCAGCCGAAAAAGCGATCGGTTTATAGCTTTGCCTTGATCGTGGTGCTTTTTTATAGTTTTTTTGCTGGGCATGTTTTGTATTCGGCATTGTCTTCCACCTTTTTAGGATTGATTTGTGGAGGCATTATTTTAACAGAGAAAGAGTGAACAACTGATTGAAAAAATTACTTTTGAGGCTGGGCTTCTTCTCCCTCGGTTCGTTAGGTTCGGCGGTTTTAAACCTGGTGCTTTTGCCCGTAACGACTAGCTTTTTGACACCCGAAGAATATGGGAAGACCAGTATGTTTTTCCTGGCACAGACCTTTTTGATATACGTGATCTATCTCGGCTTCGACCAAGCCTTCACGAGGGAATACCATGACCACGAAAACAAACGCGAGTTGCTGCAACAAGCGATGCTCGTCCCGTTGCTCGGATCGCTGATCTTCCAGCTGATCCTAGTGGTTTTTGCCGCACCGTTTTCGCAGCTTTTGTTTGAATCTCCACAGTACACCCGTGCGATTTATTTATTTGCTCTCTCGTCGGGACTACTGATTTTTGAACGGTTTCTTTTATTAACGATTCGAATGCAAAACAAAGCGATCCAGTTCTCCGTGTACAGTATTTTGTTGAAGTTCATGGTCTTGCTCATCACATTGCTGTTTCTCTTTTTTGGTCCGCCGACGTTCATTACGGTGGTCTATGGCATGCTTCTAGGACAAATCATCGGTGATTGTCTTTTGGTTCTGGCAAACCTGGCGCTTTTTAGGCCGCTCATTCGCCACATTGATCGCAACCTGATCAAGAAGCTGAGTCGTTTTGGCTTGCCGACGGTGGTGGGAACGTTCCTCTATAGCCTGTTAATGATTATCGACAAAATGATGCTGCGCTATTTTGCTGATTTTGCCGCTTTGGGCATCTACACGGCTGCATTCAAAGTGGCAAGTGCCTTGATGATTCTACAAGTTAGTTTTGCCAATTTTTGGATTCCCACCTCCTATGAATGGTTCAAAAAAGGCAAACCATTGATTTATTACGAACGAGTCAGTCACTTTATCATGTTCGTCTTGGCGATTTTCTTTTTACTGATGGTCTTTTTCAAAGAAACGATCGTCATCTTATTGTCGCAAGACTACTTAGAGGCCCAGTACTTGTTTCCCTTGTTATGTTTTTATCCCTTGATGATGACGATCAGTGAAACGACCAATCTCGGGATCGTTTTTTATAAGAAAAGTCATTTGAATATTGCTGCCTCTTTGCTGGCGGTCTTAGCCGCCTCCCTTGGTCATCTCCTACTCGTACCGACAATTGGCGCCACAGGAGCGGCTTGTGCTACGGCATTAGGGTACTTGGTCTTCTTTTTTGCCCGTACATATTTTTCGATGACCTATTGGCAGGGATTCTCAGTCAAACGCCAAATCAGCCTTTCGATCATGCTGTATTGCTTTGCGCTGTTTACGGCATTCAATCGGACTCTTTGGCTGGAAAAGAGCCTCGTTTTGCTGCTGATGCTCTTCGTCGTTGTTCTTTATCGCAAGGAACTAAAGCAGGTAACTAGATTTGTACAAGAAAGGAAAATCAACAAAGCATGAATATCTTACTTATCGGTCCAGATCCAGCAGCAAAAGGGGGGATTGCAACGGTCATTCATAATTTCCAAAAAGCACAAGCGCCAGAGGACGTGCGTTTCATCATTCATACGACCTGGTCGGAAAAAGGAAAATATTGGACGCAGTTCAAAGCGTTTCTTACCTTTCGTCGGCATATCAAAAAAGAAAGGTGCCAGATCCTTCATTTCCACGTTGCGCAAAAGGGCAGTTTCTATCGCAAGAGTTTGCTGTTGTTGCTAGCACCAAAACATTGCAAGACGATTTTTCATATGCATGCTTCGCAATTTGATCAGTTTTATCAAAACAGTCCTTCATGGGCAAAGTGGTGGATCCGTTTTACGTTATCACGGGTGGATCAGCTTGTAGTACTAAGTAGCAGCTGGGCAGCATTCTACCAAACAATTACGGATACCTCGATCGAGGTCTTGCCAAATGCCGTAGAGGTGCCGGAGGAATCCGTTTATGACCCTACCGCAAAATGGGTCATTACTCTTGGCAGGATCGGGCAAAGAAAAGGCAGTTTTGATCTGTTGGCAGTTGCCAAAGCAATGGCTATTTCCTTCCCTGAGGTTCGCTTTATGTTGTTTGGGGATCAAGAAAATCAACAAGTTGCCCAGCAGCTCCAAGAAGAAGCCCTGACCAATGTGTTTTTAAATGAGTGGGTAGCAACCGATGCGTTACCAGCTGTTTTTCGCAAGGCTGCCGTCCATTTTCTCCCTTCTTATCACGAAGGCTTGCCGATGGCGATTTTAGAAACCATGGCAGCAGGCATCCCCAATGTAGCGACCAATGTCGGGGGAATCCCGGAGTTGATCCACTCAGGTGAAAATGGCTACCTAGTAGCTGCCGGTGATACTCAAGCAATGATCGAGACATTGAGTGAACTGTTACAAAACAAGGAACGACGAACGAATCTCAGTCAACAGGCCAGAGAAACGATCAAAAAAAACTATGCGTTAACGCCGTATATGACGAGTTGGCATAAGATCTACAAAAAGCAACTTGATTAATGCACAAATTGCTGAAAAAAGGAGAAGTAAGATGCAAAAAATAAAGGTATTATCTATTTTTGGTACACGACCCGAAGCAATCAAAATGGCACCGGTCATCAAGAAACTAGCAAATGATCCACGATTTCTATCGAAGATCATCGTAACAGGGCAACATCGAGAAATGCTTGAACAAACGTTAGCAGCGTTTGAGCTGACTCCTGATTACGACTTGGCTATCATGCGAGAAAATCAAACCTTGACCAGTATCACCAGTCGTATTCTAGAAGGTCTCGAAGGTATTTTTCAATCAGAAGAACCAGACGTGGTGTTGGTTCATGGCGATACGACGACGGCAGTCGCAGCTGCGCTGGCCGCTTTTTATCAGCAGATCTTGATTGGTCATGTGGAGGCGGGGCTGCGAACAGGTAACAAGAATGATCCGTTTCCGGAAGAAATGAATCGCCGGTTGATTGATCAACTAGCGGATTTTCTCTTTGCACCGACGGATCAAAGCCGTGCCAATCTCTTAAAAGAAAGCCACCCACAAGACCGTATTGTAGTCACAGGCAATACGTCCATCGACGCTTTATACCACACCTTGGCACAAAAAAAAGAGCGAAAACTAATTAGTGAGAAAAAAATCCTTTTAGTTACGATGCATCGACGAGAAAACATTGGGCAACCCATGGAACAAGTCTTTCGTGCACTAAAACGCATCGCTGTTGCTTATCCAGATCTGACGATCGTCTTTCCCATGCATAAAAATCCCCGCGTCCGTACACTTGCCCAGCACTATTTAGAAGGGCAGCAAAACATTCAACTGATTGAACCATTGGATGCCCCTGCATTCTATCAGTTACTGGCAGGCAGCTACCTTGTTTTGACCGATTCAGGAGGGATTCAAGAAGAAGCACCCTCCTTGGGTATCCCCGTCTTGATCGTACGTGAAACGACGGAACGCCCAGAAGGGGTGGTAGCAGGGACTTTGAAACTGATTGGTACCCATGAGGAGCATGTGTATTCAGAAATCGTTCATTTATTGTCAGATGAGGCAGCGTACAAACAAATGGCACAAGCCAAGAATCCCTATGGAGACGGGCAAGCGAGCGAGCGGATCGTGGCTGAATTAAAAAGTTATTTCGAGTAGAGGAAGGCGAATCTATGAGACAATTCCAATCATCTTTTGTCATTAGTAAAACGACGCTAAGGTGGCTACATCTGCTAGAACACATGGAGCATGCCTCTCACGTACCAATTCGTGGGTTGTCAAAAGTGATCAAAAGCTCTAGTCGAACCATTATTGAAGATCTACAAAATATAAAAGATTACTTCGAAGCCTCGATTGAAATGGAAACGACAAATAGTGGGTATCAGTTACAAATTATTGATGCAGAGAGCTACTTAGAAAAAAAGCGGAATTTAATCAGTAATGAACCGTTGTTTCGCATCTTTGAGAGCATTTTCTTAGGTGAAATATTGACAATCAATGAATGGTCAGACATTTTGTTTATTTCTCCTGCCACACTGATGCGTTATTTCAGAAAGATTGATCCCATTTTAGCGCAATATCAATTGACGTTGAACAAAACCACTGTCGATCTGGTGGGAGCAGAAGTCAATATCCGGCACTTTTTTCTGAATTTTTTTTATGAATCCGACAGTACTCCTCATACCGTATTTCCACCGTTGATTATTCATGAGATCGGTCTAAATTTAAAAAAAGAAGAATTCGACAGCAATTTCTCTAATCTCGCCTTTGAGGAAATCAGTTACATGCTATATATCATTTTAGAAAGAACCTCTCATGGGCATTACGTCACGATCGATCCAGCCATCGTAAAACAGTTTCGCAAAGAGTATTATCTCGAGCTGAAAAATTTAAAGACGATGCTGTCGCATCATTTACAAACAACGATCGCCGAAAAAGAAATCATCTACTTTTATGCTTTATCTATGGGGAAGCGGACTGTGTTTGATATTGAGATGGAAAGAAATTTTTGCAACAAGCTAGGCAGAGATTCTCAGATCCTGCAATTAACCCAACGCTATCTAAAGGAAGTAGTGGTACCGCCCTATGCGTTTGAATACAGCACGGTTTTGATTCATTCCTTTTTTGCTACAGTCTTACTAAAGAACAGACTTTCCCCAGTCTTGAATAAAGTGATTCCAGATTTGATTTCATTTGTTAAAAAACAATTTCCCGAAGAGATGGCACAAAACACCACGTTTTTACAAAAGCAATTTAAGCATCTAAAAGGCCTATCTTTAGAAATGATCGTGGATATCAGCGCAGTCTTAACGATTAACATGGACTGTGTCAAAGAATTGTATTGGGGAAAGCCCAAAAAAATCGCATTTCTATTGGAAGGAAATCAATTTATTTCTCAACGGATTCAAGTCACAGCACGTAAGTATCTTGGCAGCTACCAAAAACTCTATTTTCCTAATGTGTTAGATATTAATCCCGGCTATTTTGAAGCGAACCAATTTGATATTATCGTTACCAATTATAACGAGCATATGTCGAATTTTTCTTGTTCAGGAGTCTATTTATTATTCAATAAAATCCCGAACTCAACTGATTGGCGCAGACTCATGTCACTGATCGATTTTAAACTTTAGCCCTTGTCTATGTGCAAAAATATATTCAGATGAAAGATAGGAATGATGCAATCATGATGAAAAAAGGACATGTGACACCAGAAGCCTATTTGAAAAATTATAGTGAACTTTGTTATTTACAGGAATATCCTTTGATCAAACAGGTGTGCACCGAGTTGCAGACACGGTTCAAAGAAATTTGTTATACAAAATATGAGAATGTTCTCCAACAAATCGCTGATTTGCTAGAGATCGACGCTCAGTTACAAATGTTTTTAGATTTTTTTCGACATGATTTTTTTAAGGAAATCGAATTAGCAGAAGAAGAGATCGTCGAAATGATCAAAAAAGACAAAAATGTTTATTACAGACAAATGGCAGGGATTGGGACGAATCAAAAAGCGCCACATGGCTTGATTTATCTCAGCGAAAAATAGTAAAGATAGACTCTGATCGATCAAGACGGTCAGAGTTTAACTAATATATATCATCGTGTTTGATTGATTTGGAAAAAAGCTAGCATCGTTTGGTATAACTGATTATCTGAAGAGCGTTATGTTGTATACGTATATAGGAAGAAAAATCTAGCGATCTGACTTACACATTGTCTAATACAACCAAACGCAAGATTCGTGGATTGATGTGCTTAAGTAGTCGATTCCAATCGGTAGCGTCAGGAAATGACTTCAACAACACGCATTCCACTTCAAGCAAAAACTCTGTGGTGTATTCGGAATAGTTGGTGACCAGTAGATCGATGTTCTTTTCTTGGAGATATTCTGGCGATAATTCGCCGGCGTCAGGATAATAAAGCGTATGAAAAGGTGCCAAGTATTTTCGGATGATACTTTCCGCATATTCACAAGCATACTCATTTCCTTCGAAAATGATCGCGATCGTTCGTTGCCGCCCCCAATTTTCTTCTTTGATCGCTTCCATATGCAGCGTCAGACTGACGCAAATATCATCTAGGTAAGTCGGATCGTAGAATCGTTTGACAAGTTCGTGATGGCTTAAAAAAAATTGGTTTTTTTTGTATTCATCAGTGAATTTTTCCTTGACGAATTGCGTTAAATCATCGATGGCGACATTCATTGTTGGAGAGAGTAGCTCTCTTAATTTCAGTCGGATGAAAAAGCTCTCTAACCATACTAAGTCCTTACTTTCATCAAATGATGAGCCACGATTTTCTTTATAAAAGTCATGAGCGAGTTGTTTGATTTCAGGCCATTGTTCGCAAACAAGCTCACTTGTTAGTAGGGCAGGTTGGTTGATTTTTTGCCGACAAATCAGACAGATAAATAAAAAGATGATTTCTTCTTCAGGAAACGTACAATCAAAGAAACGTTCAATAATGGCATGTAAAGATTCTAATTGAAAAAATGGCTTGCTTTGGTCGTAAAAGTTTTTCAGCTCTGCAGAAAGATGGACCTGTAAGCCATTTTTGTTGCTTTCAATAGCGATATAGAGAATATAAGAGAAATAGGAAAAAGCAGACGCCAGTTGGTTTTTATCCTGCCAGCATCGAGTTATTTCTATCACAGTATTTTGCACGTCAATTGAGGGAAACAGTGTGTTTACGTTAATCGCTGATTCATAATAAAAAACAAAAAAGAACTGGCGAACGTTGATTTCCGAGCCAATCAATACGACGGGACTTGTGGCGATTTGCAAGTGAAAAGGTGCTAAGTAAGTATTGATTTTTTTAAAGTAATTCAACAGTGCTTGCTCGGATAAGTTTAATGCGAGACTCCAATCAAGTAAAGAATACTTTTCGTTGAAAAAAAAGCTTTCTAACAGTTGAAAAATGGGTTCGTCTTTGACAAGAAGCTGGTTTTGCTTTAAATAACCGTCGGGATCAATCTCTTCAATGGAGTACCCAAATTTTGTTGAGTGAATCGCAAGAGAATCTTTGAAGAACTCGCGGAGCGTTTGAATATCAGTGATTAGGGTTCGCTTGCTGCTTTGGGTGATCGTTGCTAAGCTTTTTAAGCTATAAGTATCATTTTTTTCAAATTCACTCAGTAACTGTATTTTTCGAATCAATGATCGATTTCTGAAAAACTTTAATTGAAATTTTTTCATGAAAACCTCTCCTCTAAAAATAGGTGGTAGGTGAAAAAGGGCTTTTTTTGTTGCTTTACATATGAAATTTCGTCTCTTTCTCTGACTGAATAAAAGATGAAGGAACATCATTCTAGTGAAAAATTTCACCGGCTGGTGAAATTTATTATTTTTTTTCACGGACATTTGACGCTATAGTAATCATATAAATCGTTTCTTGAGCCAATCGCTAGTAAAAAAGGCAGGATTTTTATCGAAACTAAGAGCCAGCGCATGTTAACCAAGTTTTTTGCTTTAGAAGTTAGTCATAAAATGTTCGCTCTAAAGGTAAATACGTAAAATGGAATGCAATGGTTGAAAATAGAGGAAACTTAGTAAAAATGTTTTCTATGAAAGCAGGAACAAAGGAGAAGAAGGTATGCAGGCGAGAAAAATAGACAATGCAACAGACTATTTGGCATATTTCCAAAAAGAACTCAATCAAAGAGAGGTGTTTCAACACTTTCCTAAAATATATGGATATTTCCAAGAACTTTCGGAAACGTTTCTAGCTGTGTTTAATAAAAAGTACGAAAATCTTTTTGTTCAGTGGGCCAAACTATTAGCGATCGATGCGCAACTTCAAATTTTATTGGAGCTTTGCAATCATGGGAAAGATGACTTGGTCACTGATCTAGGCCTAACTGAAGAAGAGATCATTGCCATGATTCGGAAAGAGCATCGCTTTTTCTATCGTGAAATCACAGGACTGAAAGTCACTCAAAAACCCAAAGTCGGTTTGATTTATATGAGTGAAGAATAAGCGCCTTTCTGTTCGTCAAGAACTTCATTTTTTGTATTCACGAAATAAATTGCGAGAAACAACTAACGGCTAAGTAGCTTTTGAGGAAGCTACTTAGCCGTTTTTGGGCTGATTTTAGGAAGTATCCAATCTTGGGCTATTTTCGCAATACGCCCTCGATGGCTTGGTGGATCGCTAATAGGTCTGGCAAGGTGATCTGTGCATTGATCAATATTACCGGTATTTCTGCCGATGTTGCGGTCAATGGTGATGTACTGATACAAAGATCATAATCATCGTCTTCAAAGTGATCCCGCAGATCAAGGTTATAGAAACCTTGAAAAGGGGTTTGGATCAACTCCTTAATTGCTAAAGAAAGTGCGAAAGGCAGGTCCGTTTCTAACTTGATTCGAATGACTTGCTGAAAGCGAGCTGGAGGTAAAATCAGCGTCCAGGCTGTTGCTACATACAAAGCCAGTCCTTTGCGTTTTTTCAAATCCTCGTGATAGACTTTTAGATAAGCTAGCAATTGTTCGGAATGAAGTTGCAAATTCGGAAAATGTTCGGTAAGGAACTGAGCTGTGTTATAGCCCGCTAGCGTATGAACAGTTTCGCCAAACAGTTCGACGGATAATATCCCATTCAGGATCGTATTCAAAATGACTTGTTTACGTGGTTGGGAAATGACCATCTTTTCAGCTGGCGAAGTCATTGAAGCCAGTGCTTTTTGAATCGTAGTAAATTGCTGGTCACTCGTTTTTTTCGAAGGAAAATAACAATTCAGTTGCTCCTCTGGAAACGTTCGCTCTAGATTGGACATCAGCCACAAAAAGCAAAACTGACATTCTTTTTCATTCAGAAAAAAGTGAGTCATTAACTCCTGTGACAGTTGGGTAAAAATCGGTGTTTCTGGATTCGTTGATTGTTGAAATAAGGTTAAGTCTAAGCCCTTTAATGGTGGTTGGAGCTGTAACTTTTCTTCGGCAATCGTTTGACCTTGGCGGAAACGCAAACAGATTACGGCTAGTATATAGGTCGTCTGTTTCAATTCAATCGTGTTAAAAGGTATGTGATTGTTGCGATAGAAAGCTCGAGCGATCTCCTCACATTTGCTTTGAGAGAGACGATTGAAAGGCCAATCAACACCTGAAAAAGTACGCCAAAAGAAGGCGACCATAAAATAGCGAATGCGCGCTTCATCACCATTCAGCTGTACATTTCCTTTGGATTTTTTTAATGTAAAGCCTAAAGGTGCCAAGAGATTCTCCAGCTCATAGACTCTTTTGCGCACAGTAGACTCCGAGAAAAAATAATCGTTAGCAAATTGAACCACATTAATCTCATTATGCAGGAGCAATGTTTCTAATAATTGAAAAAAAGGATTCTTTGCTAGTAGTTGTCGTAACAGATGTTTATAGTCTGTTTTGTTTCCGTTAAAGTTATATCCAGCTCCATGTTTGGCCAGTAAGATGGGGTGTTTTTCCTCGGCATTTTGCTCAAGCTGTTTTGTTAACGCTATGAAACTTTTTTGGATTGAGCGGCGATCAAGAGCAAGGGTGGCACTGATTTCTTCAATTGGGACAAAACGTTTTTGTAAATACAAGAAACGCAATAAATCGAGGTCTTTTTTCAGACTACTCCCAAAAAAAGTGTAGAATCGTTCCATCAAAGGACCTCCTATCTCCTTACACTATTGATGATTCATCTTCATCATAGCATAAAAAAGGATATTTTTTTGCATAGGAAATTGACATTTTTTTGTCTCTTTTCAGGGCTGGGATGCTCTATACTGTGGTCTGGTAAAAGAATAAGCTTTTGCGCTAGCAAACAGGAAGAAATGATTGGAAATAAGAGGAGTGATAGAAATGGAAGAAAAAAAAGGTTGGTTCCAACAAAACAGTCGCTTATTACTGATCCTATGTACTTTTATATTGAGTATGATCAGTGTCAGCGCGAAAGCGGCGACCTATGATTTTGACTATCAGGAGAACCAAGCGGGGCACTACCTTACCCACGGTACGGCTGCTGGAGATACCTACAATTATGATTATGGAAATGCACCTGGAGTCGAGTTTGATAGTGAGAATTATGTCAATTATGATGATCAGGCGTATTTAAAGAAAAGTGTGCAAGAAGTTGCAGGAAATCAAGGATTGTTTGACGTCACCCTTGATGTTAAAGGAAACCAAACGAACAATGCGGTTGATTTAGTTTTAGTAGTCGATTTTTCTTCTTCTATGACTGGAGAAAAATTGAATAATGCGTTGTTAGGCTTGCAACAATTTGGCACGGAATTGGCAGACTCATTAGCAAATGGCTCTATTCGAATCGGGATCGTGGCCTATAATCGCTATGTTTACTCCACGAATGGTTTTTCAACAGATATCAATTACTTAGAACAGTTTCTACGTCAAACCGCAGAGTCCCATTCCGGAACATTTATGCAAAAAGGGTTATTAGAAGGTGAGCGGCTCTTGCTGGAGGAAAGTCGTCCAGAAGCTGAAAAACTTTTTATCCATATTGGTGATAATAGTGCCAATCGTAGCTATCTTCCTGTAGAGGGAGCGACTACCTATCCTAACACGGGGGAGATCACAGACTATAACGGTTATCACACCCAAAGCTATGTCAAAGATTTTCAAACTGATAATTCTGCGTATCATACGACAAGTTCATCTTCTTCGGATCCTCTTGCAATCCCTGTCAGTACTTCGGTAGTGACAGACGCGACTTTAGGCACGATCGTCGCGATCAAGGAAGCGGGCTTTCCAATGTATTCGGTAGCTACTGCTCCGTCTTCTCGCGGGGAATACATTGGTCGAAACTTAGCTACATCATCAGGGAATTATTTAACGATAGATGAAAATCTGGTTGGCTTAGGTTCAGCGTTGACGGAAATCGCAAATAAAATCGATAAAACAATCTCCAATGGTACGATCACTGACCCAATGGGTACAGGAATCTTGCTACAAGGTGCAGGTAGTTTTGATTCCGATAACTATCAACTGGTTGGATGGCGAAAAGATGAACAAGGAACTTGGGTCGAAGCACCTGACCTAGTGGCAAATGTGCAAGTAGCAGAAGCCAATCAAACCATCACTGTCAGCAATCTTGCTTTGGGTGAGAACGAGCGAGTTACATTGACCTATCAAATCCGCCTTGATACTGAAGACTCTTCATTCCAAGGAGAAACGTGGGTTCTATGTAACGGTCGTACCACATTAGTGCCGGAAGTAGACGGAGAAGCAGTAGATTTTCCAATTCCATCGATTAAAGCGCCAGTGGTTTCGATAAATGTCCTTAAGAAGTGGGTCAATGTTTCTGCCGCCGAGATTCCAGAGCAGATCGAATACCAAGTGCAACGAATGACCACCACCTCGGAACAAGGTTGGCAAATTTCCGATCCACTGACCTTGAGCAAGGAAGACGATTTCCAAGTCACCCTCAGTGAGGTTCCTGTTAATGGTCAACAACTCGTGTTACCCAAATACAATAATCAGGGAGAAGACTTCAGTTATACAGTGACGGAAATCAATGTTCCTGAAGACTTTGAAAGTACGGTTACTAACGATGGTGAAACGATTATTCTAACTAATACCAAGAAAGAGACCGAACCAAGCACAACGGAACCAAGCACAACAGAACCAAGCACAACGGAACCAAGCACAACAGAACCAAGTACGACGGAACCAAGTACCACCGAATCAAATAATGATCATTCATCAACGAGCCAAACGAGTCAATCCAGTGATCAGGTCGGTGGTTCAGTGACTACCACCACTTCTAGTCAAAATAATGGAGGTTTGCTTCCGCAAACGAATGAAAAACGTGCTGCCTGGTTAGTTGTTTTAGGAACGATCATTGTAAGTGGCGTAGCTGTAAGTATTTTCAAAAAGCAATAGAACGTAGTGCTAACTTATAATTCTAGATAAACAGCTAGACGAGTGTCTAGCTGTTTTTTTGCGTAAAAAAACCACCACTGAATGCAGCTATTTAAAAGGAATATTCTTGCTAGACATACAGTCAGAAAAAAAGATTAGTTACGCATTAAATGAGTTGCTAGCAGTCATATATAAAATAACTAATAGTATTTAACTGTAAGAGACAAGAATCGAAGGGAATTTAAGGAGAAGTCAATCTTTTTGCACCCTTGTGTGCAAATGCTGGTTAAAAAATAGGTGGTAATTTTGTTAGAATCAAACAAGAAACATTGCAATGATTCGAAGGTAGAGCAAAGGAGGGAGACGCAATTTGATTATCAATGGATAGGAAACTTACTAAAGGAGATTCAGCACGTGAACAGTCTTACATTCCAATTAGTAACGAGCTCAGTCAATCGAAGAAGTCTCATTCTTTTGGCACACATGGAAAATGAACACGTTTTAAGTGTCAAGCAGCTTTCAGAAAAAGCAAGTATTTCCCGTCGAACCGTTTTGACCGATCTAAAAGCAATTCGTGCATTTTTTGGAGACACGATCTCTCTTAATGGGACACATCAAGGAATGAAGTTAGTGATCAACGATCATGATGAGTATGATAAAAAACGACGTTCCTATTATGAAAAAGAACCACTTATTTTATTGGTACAGGCTTTTTATGCAGGCCAGACGTTTCCTTTTCTAGCTTGGATTCGTGCCATGCACATTTCGGAATCTACGGCAAATCGACTTTTAAAAAAATTGCAAATGATTCTTGATGACTACGAACTGGTAGTAACAAAGTCTTCGATTGGTTTAGTAGGAGAAGAAATCAATCAGCGGAAATTTTTCTGGGATTTTTATTGTGAAACGCATTATTTTGACTTGCCACCAATCGATCACCAACTTCAAGAAGCTCTTATATTACGAATTGAGCAAGAAGTGGACATCATATCAAAGAAAAAAGTCATTAGTATTATCCGTTTATCTTTTCAGCGATCGACTTATGGCACATTGACTTTTGATAGCAAAATTAAGGCACTGGCGCAACAAGATCCACTTTATTTAGCGATCAACGAGACGATCCAAGAAAGTGGTAGTCTGCAAACGATAGCAAGAAAACGTATTTCTGAAGAGGCTTGCTTTATTTATTTAATGCTATACGCTCAATGGACACTTCGTGGTAAAACAAGGATTCCCCTGAGCAGTATTTTGACAAAGAGTACTCACTTTAACCAATTATTTGTTCATTTTTTGGAGCTGCACCATTCTTATCTTGAAAAACCTTGTTCTAACCAACAAATCGTTGAAGATTTTTTAGTACGTCAGTATGCAAAAGTTGGCTTAGCACCTACTTTTTTAAAGAATTCGGATAGTACAAATCATTTCGTGTGTTCTTTGCCATTCAATCTGTATGAGCCGTTGATCGCATTTATGGAAGTAAATGCGATTCCGCATTATTTCGAAAATCGTTTTTTCTCTGACTTTTGTTGTTCCTTCGTTCTGTACCTTTTTGGCAATCAATTGATCCGGATTTCTCGAAAAATCGTGGTGTTGCTTGCCAATAATTATGTGATTGATGAATGGATTTGTAGTATCTTTGAGCATCATTTTAGTGGTCGAATGGAAGTCCTGTATGAAGAACAGTTGTCGTTCAAACAAATCAATCAGCTTGATTGCGATACTTTGATCACTAACATCGTTCCGTTTGAATACACCATTGAAAAGCAGCCACAAATCTTTTTTCTACCTAAATACATTGGTTATAAGGAAACGATTAAGATAGTCGTTTCAATCTTGAATGAAGAACTACAGGACTTTTTCTGTGTCTAGCGAAAGTTCTTTTAAAAGGAAGCGTGGCAGGGAAAGGGGGAGTAATGAAGCTTTATAGACTCAGTTATCTTGTTGTATTGTCACTGATAGTATGTTGTTTGTTTCGTGTTGATCCGGTGTATGCCAAAGAAATTGTTACTAGCCGAACAGAAGGGGTCATCCGCTTCATTGAGGACAATAACAAAGAGTCCAATCCAAAGCCGCCGGCAGGTGAATGGCTACCACCTGGAGAAGAAGGAGGTGGAAAAATCAAGGATCTTCCGCAATTAAATAGTCAACAAAGGGAAGTTTATTGGATCGGGGTGCTATTCGTTAGTGTTAGTGTAGGAATTTACGTGAAAAAACAAAGACTCTCCATTTGAAAACAAGAAAATAAGCTGTACTAGAGAATGAAGTCATTCTGAAATTTAAAGTAGGCACAATGGGGGTTAGTCACACAAATGCATTTCCTATTGGGTTGAAAAGAAATCCGGACCACGCATCAATTAGAAAAAAGAAGAGGAGTATTAGTATGAAACGTATGAATTTAGTAACAATCGGCGTTATGAGTATCACCGTTCTATCTGGAGGAGTGACAGCTTTAGCAACATCAGTCATCCAAGGGATTACGGAAAATGAAGTAGAGTTCATTGCAGGGGACGATGAAGAGATCGATGTTGAATTACCTGAAAAAGAACCGGAAGTAGAAATCGATCCGATTGATCCAGATGTAAAAGGACCCTTTACTCTTGTTCATGTGCCAAAGCGTTTTGATTTTGGTACACAAGCAATCAGCACAGAACATGGGGCAGCGGCGATGCTTGCAGAGATGGAACGTTTGTCTGATGGTACAGGAACCGTTCCATATGTTTCTTTTGCTCAAGTATTGGACACTCGTGGGGAGCATAATGGCTGGACATTAAATGTTGATTTGGATCAGTTCATGAGTACAGATGCTAATTCTAGCCATATATTACGGGGAGCCTATATTGAATTACGAGATCCGCAGATTCGCTCAAATGCGCTAGATCCTGAGACTTTTCCAAGCGCACCGATCGATCAGTTAAATCGTCAAATCATTGATGCTGGAAGTGAAGACAACACATTGATGACTGCTGCGGAGGGACAAGGAGCTGGAGTTTCGACAGTTCAGTGGGGAAACCAAACACTTCTGAATCAGAAGCATGAGGCTGGAGAAAGTGACATTCTGAATGAAGCAATTTGGTTTCATGTGCCAAAGGGAGCAAACCCTCAAGCGACTACTTATAAGGCGACTTTGACGTGGAATTTAAGTGCTACACCAGAAAATTAATCGGTTCTGCTAAAAAGCAGTGCATCGAAGCTTCGTTTCGAAGTAAAAACTCAGAAAATCACAATAGGTTTCTCTATTCAAACATTCTTGAACGGGAAATAGGAAAGTGGTTCAGGTAATAGGCAGGAGGCGCGTATTTCCTGCCTATTATGGAAGGAGCGGTTCAGTTATGAAAGGATATAACAAAAAATCAAGAATATCTAAGCAAGTGATGGGGATTGCTTTCCTGTTGTTTTTATTCGTTGGCGCGCCCTGTATGAGTGGAGCAACAACACAATCGGAACTACCATTTCATGTAGTCCCAAATTTGCCACAAAGCCAACTAGCTGACGGAAACAGTGGTTACTTTGATCTGGAAATGGCACCAGGTACGAGTGATTTATTAGGTTTGACGATCCAAAACCATTCGACAGATGACATTGTGATTGAAGTTTCTGCACATACAGCTTTTACTAACGGAAATGGAGTTGTTGAATATGGCAAAGATGCGACTGAGCCAGATCCAACTTTGCTTCATTCACTAGCTGATCTGATCGATTCACCAGGTGAAATCTCACTGTCAGCCAATGAAAAAAAGACGATCGAATTACCAATACATATGCCAGAAGCAGCCTTTGCTGGGAGTTTAGTTGGCGGTTTACGTATCCGTGAGGTGATAGCAGAAAACACCGATTCAGAGGTGGAGGGTGTTGCGATTCAAAATCGGTTTGCCTATATCTTAGGAGTCGTAGTGCGGAATGAGTCTTCCCTCATTGAACCAGAGCTTGCCTTGCTAGACGTCTTTCCTGGTCAAGTGAATTACCGAAATGCATTTCGGGCGACGTTACAAAATCCACAGCCGCGTTTCCTGAATCAGTTAGAGGTAGTGGCGACAGTGCGGCGAGCAGATCAGAAAGAAATTTTGTACGAGGCACAGCGAGAAGGAATGCAAATGGCACCAAACTCGCATTTTCATTTCCCCGTTTCCTTAGCTGGAGATCGCTTTTATAGTGGAGAATATGTAATGTCTTTGACGGCACGATCAGAGGGTGAGGAGTGGTCATGGGAGTATCCCTTTACGGTTGAAGCAGATGTTGCAAAGCATTTGAATCGTGAGGATGTTACCCTTGATCCTGAGACAAATTGGTGGCTAATCAGCACATTTGGTTTAGTAATGGTTCTTCTTGGAACGATCATTTGGCTGTTATGGAAAAACAAAAAGCCGAGAACGGATACGTAAGAAGCGAAAAAGGAGAGCTGGGAATGAAAAAGAAAAGCTTGGAACACTTGCTTCAATGGAGCCTTATTTTGATGTTGATTTGCTTGCCGAATGAGCCTTTCCTCATTGCTTTTGCTGAGACAGGAGAATCCGAGTTGGTGCAAACATTGGAGGAAAGCTCGCTGCTTGAGGAAATTGGCACACGCTCATTGCTCCCACAAGCGACTTTTGAGTTCAAGCAACCAAGATTTTCTGGTACTTTGGGCAACCCCCTCTTACTTGAATTGGTCAGTGATCTAGCGGTGGAAGAAGTGGTCCTAGAATTACCTCCAGAGCTTGAGGTGCTAGCAGAGGAGCAACCATCAGAAAAAACAGTAATAAAAAAGGATGCTAATCATTGGCAAATCAAGACAAGTCAAAGGCAGCAATCCTTTGCTGTTCCGATCATTGCCAAACAGACGGGAAGTTTTGTCGTAACAAGTGGAGGAGCAGAAGCCCTGGTCGAAATAAAGACAGCAAATGATTCGAAAGAAGATACCCAAGAAGATATCCAAGAAGATACCCAAAAAGAGGTCGTGGAAACTGGCACTCTTGCATCTCAAGGGACAGATACCGGTGTTTCCGAGCAATCTGGAAGTAGTATAGAAAGCCCTCAAGATTTTTTAGAAGAAGCCGCAAGTGATGCCAGATCAAGTTCTTTTGACGGATCGGTTGTTGAAGTTGCTAGCATGGCCGAGTTCATGAGTGCCTTACAAAATCCAACTGTTTCGATTATTTCTTTGCAAGCGGATCTTACTCAATCTGCTAACAATGTGATGGATATCAATCGCTCCATCATGATTCAAGGAAACGGCCACACGCTGACGTTCAATAATAATAATGCTTATTTTCGCCTAACAACTGTAAATGAAGAAACGACTTTCCGTTTAGAAAATCTGAGCTATCATAAAACAGGAAATACTGCTTTGATCCAAACGACCAATATTTTAAGCCGCGATTGGGTCGTTGAGGTAGCGAATGTTGAAGAAGTCGCTACGAACCGTTCTCCGTTTATTTTGGCTCGAGAAGCAAAAGTTCATTTTACCGGTGGGATCAATCGTTTTGAAGCAATGACTATGGATTCAGATACTTTATTTAATCTCAAAGAAGTGGAAGCAAGCAACCAAGCACAAGTAATCATCAATAAGCCGAATATGTGGATTTTTTATACTGCACCAGATATTTCAGATCCTAGATTGTTGATTGATGAGGGAGCTCAAGTAACTATTGTGACGCAACAAGGGGCCGCGAATACTATCGACCTTCGCGGAGACAACGGAAAAGTCATACTCGACCACAACGCACACTTAGACATTCAAAGCCCCGGTGCCGCTACGAATGCCACGAATGAAGCAAATAATGCCCTTATTCTTTCTGGGAAAAATCCGACTTTTATTGCGGCAGAAAACGCTGTTTTTTCGATCAATGTTACGGAAAGAAAACGAGGACTTGCGCTTACTGGCGATCAGCCAGAATTGAGCATCCAGTCTCGTGCGGATGTATCGATCAAAACAATGAATGCGAATGCCATACTTTTGAATGGAGGCACGCCATCCATGACGATCACTGGTGATAGAACGTTTCTCCGTGTCACGAATGAGTTTGCTGCAGAGGCTAATGCGATCGACATACGTGGAGATAATGGTGCCTTTTCCATTAGTGAAGAAGGATCGCTTTTCATACAAAGTCAAGGTGCAACGATCGAAGCTTCTAATAATCAAAATAATGCGATTATGATGAGTGGTGCCAATCCAAAGATGATTGTTAGTGAGGCTGCCCTCGTACAGATTGAAGCAACACAAAGGAGACGTGGTTTATTTTTGACAGGGGATAATCCTCACCTGGTGATTCAGTCTGGTTCAAAAGCAAACCTAACGGCAGGAAATGCTAATGCATTGCGAGTCGACGGAAAAAATGCTGATGTCACCATCACTGGACAAGATACTCATGTGTCGATTTCCAGCAAAATTACCGCAGCAGAAGGAGCAGCCTCTTTTGTTTTAACGACTCCAGCGAATGCCTCAGAATCAGGGGTGCTTATGGTCAGTGATTCGGCAGTATTGGAAGTCGAGAGTATTGACTCAAGCGCCATCAATGTCACTAGTCTGGGCTTTACCTTTGAGGTTCAAAGCAATGGGAAATTAATAACTAGCAGTCAATATGCTAATGGGGATCACGCGACGATCCGATTTTTATATTATGGTTTGGTAACTTTTCATGTGACCGATGGTGGTACAGTGAATGTCTTTAAAACAGGTGGCAGCGCTCCTTTGATTCGAATTCCTAGTGGAGGAAATTCGTTTGAAATATCGGATGGAGGCATCGTCGATCTTTATAATCCAGGTACAGGGACTCCTAGTGACGGCAATGTTGCTGGGGGAAACCAAGGAATTTTCTATGCAAGGGGTATCTATGAAAATGGCTCGGAAAATAATTTTTCGATCGTGGGTGTTAATAGTAAGTTTATGTGTGTAGCTAAGAGTGGTCCTGGGATTGATATGCACACTTATTTCAATTCAACGATTTATGTTGAACAAGGGTATTTTCAAGTGGAAGGACATACAAGTACGCCGAATGGAGGTGTCTTTCGTTCAGGAAATCTTTCTGTCATCTTGAACGATCCAGTCTTTTTTGATTTCCGTAACGAGCGCTTCGATGGTGGAAACATCTTCAGTGTCTCCAATCTATCAACATTAACTGCCACTAATAGTGATTTAGCCGTCTGGAAAAATGGTTCGAATCTTTCCGGTGATCCAGATTTAAACTTTCCAACCCTTGATTTTGCTTTTTCAGGTACTGATTTTGGTACATTGGGAGTGACGAATCAGCCAGATATACTGAATCTGGAGACTTTTGGAGACAAAGGATTGACAAGCTATTCTCGAGTCAGTTCGAATAATGCACGCTGGGCGATTGCAGATGTTTTACGAGTTCCGACAAATGCCGATAAAAAAATCCATGGTAGAGTTAGTATCCCGGTTGGTTTTGATGGCACTCGCCCAGCGTGGGACAATGAAGCGAAAGTGACTGTAGAAATTGAAACTACTGCTGGTCACAAAGAGCGAGTCACGGCTAGTACGGTTGGACACACAGAGGAAAACCCCGGAATCAGTATTTATGGGGAAGAAGCGCAAGGAGGCGTTTTTGAAATTTCTTTAGCGGCGCCTTTGGAAGCAGGAACGACGGTTCGAATTGTAGCAGTCGAACTAACAAGTGGAGAGTTGACAGAAGGTGCGCTGAATCTAATTTTAGTCGGTCCTGTTGAAGTCTTTCCGATTATTCCCCCAACGCCCGCGGTTGTTTCTTCTTTGACACTTCTTGAAGAATCGACTGAACTACATGGCTATACAGAGGATAGAGAGGTTCAAATAAGCGCAACGCATAATGGCGTGTGGTTCAATACAGAGATGGCTGATATCGATGAAAATGGCCGATTTATCATTGACTTAAGTAGTCGTCAGCTAAAAGATGGAGATGAGATCCAAGTATTTCTGAAAGATTCTGTCGGTTCGGCGAAAGCAGCTGGTGTTCAGCATCCACCTGTCACAAATGATCAGACTGGCAATCAGAATCCTCCTTCAGAATTGTCCTTTCGTGATGCAGTATTCCCCGCTGCTACAACGGTCAAAATTGTGAAATCCGGTCCATTTCCGCCAGTTGATCCATTAGAACCAGAGATGGAAGTAGAGCCAGACAATCCTCCGCTCCTTCCTGATAACCAAGGAATGATCAGTCTTGATTTTGTCTCTCAGTTTCAATTTGGTCAAGTACCGATTCGTAGTACCAAAGGAACCTATTATGCGTTGCCTCAACAAATCAGTCAGGAAGGGACAAGTGACACCGCCGACCGACCGAACTATGTGCAGATTACTGATCAGCGTAAGCTATTGGCAGAAACGAGCTGGCGTTTATCGGCGACATTTGATTCACAAGGGTTCCGTAATGAGGATAATGATCATTTAATTGGTGCGCAAATCAATTTACACAATCAATACCTTGCGACTGCTTCGACCAATGCTGATGCTAATATGCCAGAGCTTGCTGTGGCTGATGATGGTACCATAACTTTATTACCGGGGGAAGGTCAGCTGCTGCTAACCGGTGGTAGCCGGAGTACTGGGACATGGATCTATCGTTTCGGTGATCAAGAGACGGCAGCTACCAGTGTTGAATTGGAAGTTCCGGCTGGTGCCAATCCAAAGACAGGGCGGTATCGAGCAACGATCGAATGGTCTTTGAGCAGTGTACCTGAGTGAAAAAATATCGGTACACCAATAGTGCTGTTTCAAGCATCAGAGGATTAAAAATATTAAACGACTGCCATAAGTTAGCTGTTTAAACTAACTCAGGGCAGTCGTCTTAGTATGCTTAGCCGTTTTTTGATTTACTAGGTGCGATTTTTTTGACATCTTGCAGAGTAAAATTATGGATGATTTTTGGGTTGATGGTTTTCAAAAAACTGTTCCAGTCTTCTGCATCTGGAATCGATTTGATTAGGAGGCACTCGACATCCAACAGATAGTCTTCAAGGTATTCAGCGTAATTCGTTACGACAAGATCAACCTTATTTCGTTCAACATAGTCCAAAGAAAATTCACAGGAATCAGGAAAATGCAATGTATGGTAGCGCCCAAAATATTTGACAGCAAATGCATTAATATGAAGACAGATCAAAGCATCACCTTCTAAGAGAAAGGCGATCCGTCTAGGCGTGCCCCAATACTTTTCCTTCAAGCCTTCAAAATATAAGGTGAAACGGGCGCTGATTGCTTCTGCTGCAAAAATAGACTGTTTGAGAAGAAACTGTTTATTTTCCTCATACTCCACTGGGTATTGATTTTGAGCGTAGACCGTGATTTCTTCCATACTTCGATTATAGGTCGGAGAAATCAGCTGTTTGATTTTTTCTGTAATGAAGAAAGAGTGCAGAAAAACGAAATCACGTGTCTTTTCATGGTCTGATATTTGTTGGAGCTGGCAAAACTGGGTCGTTAGCCCTTTTAACTCAGGCCAATGATCAAAGCGGTTGACGAATGAAATCTCAGCAAGATAGTTTTTTATGCCACGGTTGCTTGCCACAAGTGCAAAAAGATAGACCAACTCATCTAATGGTAAAGTCAAGGAGAAGGTGGTTTGTATACGCTGATTGAGGCGTTGGAACTCTTGGAAGAATTCATCTGCTAAGACGATTCTTTTTAAATCTTCCGATAAAGCAACGGATTCCCCAGCTTGATAGCGTTCAAGGATAATATACAACCAATAACTGATATACCAAAAGGAAGAGGTGTTGTTGGTTTCGCCACGAATCGTTTGAAAAAAATCTAAGACAATGTTTTGGACAGCAATCGTTGGGCGAACGGTATGAGGGGTAGCGTCAGACTCGTAATAAAAGGTATGAAAGAATTTGCGAATATCTGTTTCTGATCCAATGAGGCGGAAATTTTTATGATCGACTGACAATTGAAAGGGAACCAGTGCTTTTTCAAAAAGTGATAAATAGCGCAAAAGTGAACTTTCAGAAACGTAAAAATACGCTGCCCATTCAGAAACGGACCGATACTCTCCTTTAAATTGATGCTCGAGAATAGCGAATAACGGCTCATTTTGAAGGAGTGCTCGTTTTAGTTCAATGTATTCTTTCGGCCGAACTTCATGAAAAGAGTAGCCATTTGAGGTGGACTCGATCATCATCGTATCCCCAAAATAGCTCCTCAACTCCTCAATATCATAAATGATCGTGCGCCGAGAACGCTGCACAGCTTCTGACAACTCACGATTGGAAAGGGTCTTGTGTCGTTCCAAAAGATTTAATAGTTTCAACCAGCGATTTGTAGTAGCAGAGGTAATAAATGCCATTTGAAAATTTTTCATGATCAGCACTCCCATATGGTCTGTTTGATGGATCGTTTCTCACGTCTGATTATCAGATATTGGTAGGAGCAACGCAAGGGAAATGATTTTCTGGAGACCTATCATGGGCGATTCTTGAGAATGAACAGAAGTTCATTTTGCAATATAAGTAAAAGGGACAGTGCAGCGATTTGTTTTCAAAATCGTTGCATTGTCCCTTTTTTCATCAAGCAGTTGCAAACTGGCTGTTATATAGTTGGGCGTAAAGTGAATCTTGTGCCAGCAATTCTGTATGGGAACCTTTTTCGACGACAGAGCCGTCTTTCATTACTAAGATCAAGTCGGCATTTTTGATGGTAGAAAGACGATGGGCGATGATAAAGCTGGTTCGTCCTTGGGTCAAACGATCCATCGCCGTTTGGATCATTTGTTCCGTCCGTGTGTCGACACTGGAGGTGGCTTCATCAAGGATCAGGATCGTTGGGTCTGCTAAAATCGCCCGGGCGATCGTCAATAATTGTTGTTGTCCTTGAGACAGTTCGCTTTCGGAGCCAATGACGGTATCATAACCGTTGGGCAGGGTCCGCACGAAGTGGTCGCATTGGGCGGCTTTGGCGGCAGCCAAGATGTCTTCTCGAGTGGCATCGGGATTGCCATAAGCGATATTCTCAGCGATGGTTCCTTGGAACAGCCACGTATCTTGCAGCACCATACCAAATTTTTTCCGTACTGCCGGTGCCGAAAAGGACATCATGTCTTGATCGTCCAGCAAGATCTTCCCACCATTCAATGGATAAAAGCGCATCAAAAGATTGATCATGGTGGTTTTTCCAGCACCTGTTGGTCCGACGATCGCGACCGTTTGTTTTGGTTTGACGGAAAATTCGACGTTTTCCATCAGGAGTTTTTCCTTGTTGTAGCCAAAGGAGACGTGTTGAAAATCGATTTTTCCTTTGATGGTTTGTGGAACTGGCAGTTGCTGGGTCGCTGTTTCTTCTTCAGGATAATCAAGGATCTCAAAAATTCGTTCGAGAGATGCTAAGGCACTTTGCAAGGTATTCATAATATAAGAAGCTTGCGTGATCGGTTCAGACACTTGGTTGATGTATTGCAGATAGGCTTGTACGAGACCAATGGATAATTGCCCTTGCAACACCATCAGACCACCAACGACGGCACTTAAGATAAAGCCAATTTGATTGATAAAGCGCACGAAAGGATTGATCGCTGCACTGACGAACTGTGCTTTTCGAAAGGCTTTAAATTGGGCTTCGCTCAATTCCGCCATTTCCGCTTCAACGGCAACTTGCTGGTTGTAGGATTTGATCAGCGGATTTGCGGTATAAAACTCTTCCGCACGACTGCTGACAGCACCTAATGTTTCTTGGTTTTTGGTAAAGTAGCTCAAGTTTTTTCGTGCGAGAACGGTAGTCACAAAAGCACTCAAAAGCAAAATCAGGACCACACCGATCGTCAGTAATGGGCTGAGATAAAGCATGGCGATCAAGCCGAAGGTAATGCTGATAGTTGCCGTGATCAACTGCATCAAACCGACTTGCAAGACTTCGGATACTTTATCTAAATCGAGAATCACTCGGCTTAAAATATCGCCAGTATGATGTTTGTCGTAAAAACTGATAGGCAGGCGATTGAATTTGTCACTGATTTGTTTGCGTAAAGTCAAGGTCAGGGTTTCACTGACACTGGCCATCGTATACTCTTGCAGCAAGGAAAAGAGACTGATCAAAAGCCACGTTCCCGCTAATAGGACGACTGGACCTAAAATACTTTGCCAAAAATCATTGATCTGCCAGCCTTCTTGTTGAAACAAGGCAATCAGATTATCCAGTCCACGCCCCAAAATCAAAGGGGCGATGGACATCAGTAAGGAAAAGAACAAGGCGGAAGCGATAATCAGTAGAAAGCGGGCTTTTTGTTCCATCAGCAAACGCAGCAAACGTCGGCTTGTATGTTTCATGTTTTTTGGTGTATCCATTGTTTGTTTACTCATCCTTCATTCCTCCCATTCCTTGAGATGAGGCAAACTCTTGATAAGTTTGGCAATTGCGTAATAATTCTTCGTGGGTTCCTTTACCGACCATTTTGCCGTTATCTAAAACAATGATTTGATCGGCATTTTTGACGGTCGATACCCGTTGAGCCACGATAATGACGGCGGCATCTTTCGTGTATTCTTTCAATGCACGCCGCAAGTTGGCGTCTGTTTGATAATCCAAAGCAGAAAAGCTGTCGTCAAAGAAGTAGATTTCTGCGGGCTTTGTCAACGCTCGGGCAATACTCAATCGTTGCTTTTGACCGCCAGAGAAATTGCTGCCTTTTTGAGCAACTGGACTTTCATAACCTTCAGGCAAGCCTTCGATAAATGACTTGGCTTGAGCAACTTCAGCAGCTTTTGCCATCGCCTCATGGGTTGCTGGACGATTGCCGAAACGCAGGGTTTCTTGAATCGTGCCGCTAAGCAAGAGCGCTTTTTGCGGGACATAACTAATTTGGTCCCGTAATTCGGCTTGTGAGATCTCTTTGATGTTACGGTCAAAAAGTGTGATCGAACCAGCAGTCACATCTTTGAAACGCAACAGCGCTTTGGCGATGGTGCTTTTGCCAGAGCCAGTTCCGCCAACGATCGCTGTCGTTTTGCCTCGGTGGATCTCGAAGCTGATATCTTCTAAGACAGGTTCTTCGGCGCCTTCATACGTAAATTGCACCTGATTGAAAGCGGCGATCGCTTCAGACACGGCGGCCTTGTTCAAGGTTTGGTCACCGTCGATCAAATCAATTGGTTCTTCTAACACTTCTTCGATCCGTTGCAAGGAAGTCAAGCCTTTAGGTACCATCACGATCACCATCGCTGCCATGGTCAAAAACCAAAGACTCAGGATCGTGTATTCGATGATGGCAGTAATACTACCAATAGCAAGATGGCCGTGCAGACTTTGATAGCCGCCGTAGACAAGGATGGTCGAAATCGAGAGTCCCATTACTAAATTGACGGTCGGATTCAAGACAGCAAAGAGGCGATTGACTTGGATCATGGTTTTCGCATATTCCGTCAAGGTTCGATCTGTCCGTTCTTTTTCGTAAGCTGCTTTGTCGAATGCTCGAATCACCCGAGCGCCGGTAAAGGTTTCTCGTAAGATCCGCATCATTTTATCGACTAGCTTTTGCGTGATTTGTGATAATGGGATCGCTTTGCGGATCACTCCATAAGCGATCATTGAAAAACATAGGATCGCTACGATTGGGACCCAAATCATCCGCAAAGAGACGGTGCCGGTTAGAAAAATTGAAGCTGCGACGATCATTGGGGCTGGCAAAATCATTTGCAACGCCATCATCAAAATTTGTTGGATGTTGTTGATGTCGCTGGTGGTACGTGCCAGCAAAGTGGGCGTACCATAGCCATCAACAGCGGATACAGAGAGTTCCTGTGTTTTTTTGAAAAGGCGCATCCGCAAAAAATGCCCGAATTTTCCTGAAAGGTGGGCAGATAAATAACTACCGCCTACCGAGACGATCACGGTGCCGATGGCAATGGCAAACATCCACCAGCCATTGTGCCAAATGGCTGTCGTGTCGACTTTCAAGATCCCTTCATCAATGATTTTTGCCAAAAAATACGGCAACAGGAGTGTGCCGAAGGATTGGACCAGCATCAAAAGAAATAAACTGAAAAAGAAGCGTCGTTCTTCTTTATAAAATAACTGTAATTGTTTCATGATTTCCCTCCAAAAATGTTGTTCTATGGTAGAATAAACTGTAACGTAACGTTACAGTCAAGCAAGGAGTGAAATTTTTTGAAAAAACAATTGACCATCAGTGAGATGTCCGCTTATGCCGGTGTGAGTCGGCGTACATTGATTTATTATGATCAGATCGATCTGTTCAAACCTCATTCAATAGGTGCCAATGGCTATCGCTATTACGGCTTTGAACAATGCCTTGAGTTAGACGTGATTTTGATGTTGCGTTCTTTAGACATGCCCTTGCAAGACATTCGCCAATTTTTGAAAAACCGCAACCCGGAATACACGCAAAAGGAACTTGTGGAACGGCGAGGAGAAGTCCGTGACAAAATCGCAGCGCTACAAGAATTGGAACGAACTTTTGATCGCTATATTCAACGCTATGAAAAAGTACAGGAAGCTGATTTTGAGACCTTTACGATAGCGCATCATAAAGCAGAGGCGTTTATCGTTTCTGAAGAGATCGCCGGCGATGATCCAGAATCTGCTTATCAAGTGTACGCTCGTTTTTATCCATTAGTGGATTATAAAGATGCCTTCAGTGGCTACCCCATTGGCTTTTTAAGTGCCGGAACGACGTTGGAGGATCAGACTTTTCACGCATCTCCTTATCGGGCATTGATCTTGATTCCCCAAGATCGGCTACATCTCTATCCGGAAAAGCTGATTATCACCCGTCCCGCTGGTACATATGTTTCTGGGTTTGTCAGTGAAGGAGAGGAACAAATTGCCGCTTTTACCCACCGCATCCGAGCCTTTCTAAAAGAGAAGCAGTTGAAGATCGATGGCGATGTTTGGGAATTGTTATGGCAAGATGAAGTCTTTACCACACAAAAAGACTTGCAGATATTTGAAGTGATGGTTCCAGTGAAGCCAGAGTAGTGGAACGTGCAACCTTAGTATGAAGGAAACGAAAATCAAAATACTTAATAACAATGGTTGTTGCCACTGGCTTTTCAATAGAAGCAAAGGAGATGACTAAGGCAGATCCCTTCCCTACAAAGGGCCCTGTGAAGCGTTGAAATTCCCATTTTCCTTTTTTCTCGTTATACTTGAAAGAACAGATGAGAAAAAAGGAGAAATTTTAATGAAAAAAGAAACAGGATTACGCTCGCTGTATGCGTTGATTGGTGTCGCCATTTTAGGATTTGGGGCGGCATTGCTGCGGGTCGGCGGAGTGGGGCTAGACCCATACACGGCAGCCAATATCGGTGTCGGTGAGTTGCTAGGGTTATCCCTTGGGGTCTATCAATTGATGATCAATATCGCTGTCCTAGTATTGATTTTTATCTTTGGCCGTCGCCATATCGGTATCGGCACGGTCATCAATATGGTGCTCACAGGATTCTTCATCGACTTTTATACCAATGTTTTTGATTGGTTATCCGTCGGTCCGAATAATTGGTGGCAGCAAGGTTTGTTCTTGTTGATCGGGATCATCTTCTTTACCTTCGGAGCTTCATTTTATATGTCAGCGAATTTGGGCAGCGCCCCCTATGACGCGATCGCCCCAACCATCGTCGATCAGACGAAAGCTAATTATCGAGTGGTGCGGGTGATTCAAGACGTTGCCTTTGCCTTGATTGGACTCTTTACAGGCGGACCAATCGGGATCGGAACCTTCATCAGTGCCTTTTTAGTAGGCCCACTGATCAAATTCTGGGACAACCGTGTCTCTCAGCCATTCATCGAAAGCAGTGTCAAAAAAGCGATTTTTAAATAAAAAAGGTCTGCAGCAAAGAGAAGTCGAAGCGATTTAGTCGCCCACTTCACTCAGCTGCAGTTTTTTTGCCATTTGATCAAGGAATTCTTGCATAATTGCTTCTCAGTCGCTAGAATAAAAAAGCCGAGGAGGGGTAAGTATGCAATTACCAACACCATTTATTGAAAAATACCAACGGTTGCTAGGAGAAGAAGCATCAGCTTTTTTTACCGCTTTAACCGATAATCAGCCAGTCAAAGGCTTTCGCTTGAATGTTGCTAAGCCACACGCACAAGCGATGCTGGCAAAATATGGACCAGCCGCTGTACCCGCCCCCTATGCAGAAGCGGCTTATATTGGCGAAGTCAAAGGCCGTTCGCTGCTCCATCAAGCTGGCTATGTCTACAGTCAAGAACCTAGTGCGATGATCGTAGCAACGATCGCAGCCGCTCAACCAGGGGAGCGGGTCTTAGATTTATGTGCGGCACCAGGGGGCAAAACAACGCAGCTGGCAAGCCAATTACAAGGAAAAGGGCTGCTTGTAGCAAATGAGATTTTCCCCAAGCGTGCCAAAATCTTATCAGAAAATGTGGAGCGTTGGGGCTTTCCAAATGTAGTCGTCACCAATCAGGCGCCGCAAGAATTGAGCCGCCATTTTCCTCAGTTTTTTGACAAGATCGTGGTGGACGCCCCATGTTCTGGTGAAGGGATGTTTCGTAAAGATCCCGTCGCCTTAGAAGAATGGCAAGCAGATACACCTGAGCAGTGTGCGATCAGGCAAAAAGACATTTTGGCACAAGCCGTTGCGATGCTAAAACCGGGGGGCCAGCTGATCTATTCCACCTGTACCTTTGCCCCAGAAGAAAACGAAGCGATGATGGCTTGGTTAATGGAGGAGTATCCCTTCGCGATCGAAGCGATCGACTTGGACAATGTATCTCATGGGCGCAGCGAGTGGGGAGAGGCACCAGGGATTGAGAAAACGATCCGCTTATGGCCGCATTTAAACCAAGGAGAAGGTCATTTCGCTGCGAAATTGACCTCCCAAGCAGAAGCAGCGCCAGTGAAAAAGAAGAAAAAAGGCAAAGGAGCGACAGCTAAGAGCCCATTAGATGCAGCGACTCAAAAGTTGTGGCAAGCCTTTCGCAAGGGTTTTCCTTTTTTACAGGCACTGAATGCGACGCCACAGCTGCTAGGTGAAAACCTCTGGCTCGTTCCTGAAGAAATGCCTTCTTTAAAAGGGATCAAGTTTATGCGCCCAGGTTTGCATGTCGGCGTCGTTAAGAAGAATCGGATCGAACCAAGTTATGCGTTGGCATTGGCGATCCATGCAGAAGAAGGGGCACCGATAGTGCCGATCACTTTGCCGCAATGGCAACAGTATGTGGCAGGTGAAACCTTGAGCGTGTCAGGAAATGCTGGGTGGGTGATTTTGACAGTCGATGAGATCCCCGTCGGTTTTGGAAAACAAGTCCAAGGAACCGTGAAAAACTTCTTTCCTAAAGGATTAAGATTCAAAGCGATTTAAACGAAATAGTGTTTTTATTTCAGTCCTCGTGCTATGATGGAAGTAGCAAAATAAGGGAGCTGATCGATATGAAAACATCATCAAAAGTAACGATTGGATTAAGCATTGCAGCGATCGCTGGGATCACTACTGCCGTCGTTGTATCAGACAAAGTATTCAATAAAGTACGCTTCGCTTGCAACCGACACAAAGTAAAGAAATTTGTCGATGACAAATTCAACGGCAATGAAAAATTGCTGGATGTCGTAGACGGCTTGTCTGACAATGAATTGGATTCGTTGTTAGGTGTGATGAAAAAAGTCAATGAGGGCCGCAACAAAATCTCTGTTTACGGAGACAATATCAAAGATTCGACAGAACATGTCAAAGACAAGTTGACGAGCTTTGTTGATTCCGTCTTTTAAGCCAATCATTCCATTTGAAACTCGCAGGGACATCGGTCTTTGCGAGTTTTTCTCGTCTTTCTAAGCGTTTTTCGTTATACTAACAAGGAAATGCACGCAATGGTGCGAGGTAGAGGAGTGAAAGAGAAGTCGTGGAAAAAACAAGTACCTTGACTGCCGAGGAAAAAGCCTTTTTTATGGAAGAAGCAATCAAAGAAGCCCGAAAAGCAGAAGGTTTGGCAGAAGTACCGATCGGTGCTGTTGTCGTCTTGGATGGCAAAGTCATTGGTCGTGGGCACAATCTACGAGAAACGCAGCAACAAGCCGCAGCGCATGCGGAGATGTTTGCGATCGAAGAAGCCTGTCGCACGGTCGGAAGTTGGCGCTTAGAACAAGCGCAGCTGTTTGTGACCTTGGAACCATGCCCGATGTGCAGTGGAGCGATGTTATTGGCACGGGTGGAAGAAGTGTATTTTGGTGCCTACGATCCCAAAGGCGGCACTGCCGGTACATTGATGAATCTATTGGAAGATGAGCGCTTCAACCATTGGTCCTATGTGGAAGGCGGCATTTTAGAAGAAGCATGTGGACAGCTGCTAACAGATTTTTTCCGAGCATTACGAGAAAAGAAAAAACAAAAAAAGGCTGGCAATCTCTAACGAAATACGTTATACTAAGTTTTGCCGAAAGGCTAGGACAATGGAGGTCTTGTGAAGCGTGTCAGATCCGGAAGGAAGCAGCACTAAGCAGGATTCTCCATGTGTCTGATTGAAAAACTGCTTGTTTAGAAGAAAGCAGTAGTACTAAATGAATCGATGACCATTCAAACCTGAGACAGACTGTCTTAGGTTTTTTTATTTTTTAAATTCTTTGTGAAACCAAGGGCTGTTCTAATTGTATTCTGCTTTAAATTTAGGCAATCGATAGCAGCTCTTAGAGGGTTAAGTTGTATTTTTGATACAAAGGCTTTATTCCTGTTGAGAACCTTACTCTGATAACTTTTCCGTTGGCGATTTTTATACTCTCAAAAACTAATAATGGTACATATCATAGGGGTGAATGATGATAGAGAATATCTTTTTTTTTGCTCTCAAAGAATCAGTAGTTCTGACGAACTGAAACATGGATTACCTCCTCTTGGTATTCGATAGAATCTTCGTTTCAAGAACTCTTCATTTTCGCTTCAACGAATTGCCGTGGCCGTGTTATCGATAGAACTTCCCCAAATTAATCAGAAAAAATCGCTTTCCTTTTTACAGTTAGAAAAGTGATTTTTTCTTTTGAACAACTGTCACTGCAACTGTTTCTTTTTTATAAAAAGTCACCATTCTTTTCCAAGCATTCCAATGGTTTCCCAGAGATTTTATGCTATGCTTATTTTGTAGAGAATTCCGTCGTCTTTCTGCTGGCAATCCTTGATGCCAAGAGAAATGGATAGTGATTTCAGGCGACGTATTTGAAAAGAGGCGCACAATGGAGAAAATTACGATTATCCATACGAACGATCTGCATTCCCACCTAGAACATTGGCCGAAGATGCGGCGTTATTTGGATCAAAGAAAACGAGAAGCGGATACGACCGAAGAGACAGTGATCGCGGTCGACTTAGGCGACTTTGTCGATCGCTGGCATCCTTTGACAGAAGCAACTGACGGCAAGGCGAATGTCGATTTGATGAATCAAGGACATTACGATGCGGTGACGATTGGGAACAATGAGGGAGTCGGCAATCCCAAAGAGGTCTTGCAACATCTGTATGACCAAGCAGAATTTCCTGTCATTTTAGGCAATTTATTTGATAAACAGGATTTGCGTCCACCCAAATGGGCACAAGAATACAAAATCATGGAAAGCAATCAAGGCGCCAAAATCGGCTTGATCGCTTTTACGGCACCTTTTCCGCTAACATATGCCCCCAACGGTTGGGACATTCGCGAACCCTTGGAGATTTTGCCTTCATTGGTGCAGCATTTGCGCCCCGAGGTCGATTTGCTGGTCTTGATGAGCCATCTAGGCATCAATGCTGACCGCCAGATTGCGAGGGACTTTCCAGAGTTAGATGTTATTTTAGGTTCCCACACGCACCATTTGTTTGAAAAGGGCGAAGTCATCAATGGGGTCCAAATTGGCGCAGCTGGCAAGTTTGGTTTTAACATTGGCGAAGTCGAAGTGGTCTTAGATGATCACCACCGCCCAATCAAGCATCGCGCCCGTGTGATTCCGACCGATTCGTTGGTGGCTTTTCCGCAAGATGAGGAAGAGATCGCCGAATATCTATCGATCGGTCATCGCTTGTTGCGGGCAAATCAGGTGGCAGAAATTCCAGCAGCGTTTACGAGGGATTGGCAAAGTCAACATTCCTTGGTTCGGGAGGCGCTTTTGGCATTATGTGCCAAAGGACAGACGGAGGCCGCCATCTTAAATACGGGGCTATTTTTAGATGATTTGCCGCAAGGACGGGTCGATCAAGATCAGCTGCACACGATTTTGCCTCATCCGATGCATTTGATTCGGGTGACGCTGCAAGGCGCGGATGTCATTCGATTGGTCTTAGAGATGGAAAAAAATCGCAACTTTTTGCGCAATTTCCCAATTATGGGAATGGGTTTTCGAGGGAAGATTTTTGGTGAACTGGTTTATGAAGGCATCCGCTTTGATGAAAAAAACCACCAAGTATTGTGGAAACAAGAGCCCGTCGATCCTGCTCAAAGCTACACGTTGACCCTTGTGGATCACTACTTGTTTATTCCGTTTTTCCCGACGATCGAGATTGCTGGAACCGTTGAGTTTCTTTTTCCAGACTTTATTCGCACAGTGGTCGGAGATTACCTGAGTCAGAAATACCCCATTCAGTAGTTCGTCACTTCTCCAGCTGGTTTTTGAGAGAAAACCGCGACTATCATTGGGGAATAAAACAAGGTATAATAAACAGCAGGTGGTGAAAAAATGACCGAAAAACAAACGATCACAGATGAAATGACATCTGTACTAGAAGAAATTATTGAAGAACCAGCGAAACAACCGCAAAAAGGCGAGTTGGTGACTTTGTTAAATGATGAGGAATTAATGATTGGCAATCGACAATACAAATTGGTCATGGATTATCGTGAAGGCTTCAATCCAGAAAAGCTTGGCGAGCGTTACAGTGAAGTGTTGGCACGTTATGATTATATCGTAGGCGATTGGGGTTATGAGCAACTGCGTTTGAAAGGCTTTTTTGAAAAAGATAACCGCAAAGCATTACCCGATCAGCGTATCGACATGCTGGAAGACTATTTGTATGAGTATTGCAACTTCGGTTGTGCCTATTTTGTGATCCAACGAGTTGGCGGCAAGAAAGAAAAAAGTACCTCCCGCCGACGCAAGAAAAAGCCAACCCAAAACAATCAAAATCAAAATACACAACAAAACGCCCATATAGAAGAAAAGCGTGACACAGTACCGCAGAAAAAAAGCAAACCAACGATCAAAAATCGTAAACCAAAAGAAAAGAACGTCAAAAAAACCGAAACAACCACGGTGAAAAAAGGCAAAAAAGAGTTTACGATTCGACAAAGGGAAGAATAAGATGAAATATAAAGGCTATTTGATTGATTTAGACGGCACGATTTACTTAGGAAAAGAGCCGATCCCTGCTGGGAAACGCTTCGTAGAGTCCTTACAAGAAAAAGGACTGCCCTATTTATTTGTGACCAATAATACGACCCGCAGTCCCGAAGTCGTGGCGCAGCGATTGGCGGATGAATTTTCGATCCATGTGGCACCAGAAACGATCTATACCGCAAGCTTGGCAACGATCGATTTTATGAAAGACCATGGCAAAGGCCGCAAAGTGTTTGTGATCGGCGAAGCGGGGTTGATCGATTTGATCTTAGCTGCTGGGTTTGAGTGGGAAGAAACCAATCCGGATTATGTCGTGGTTGGTTTAGACAACCATGTGACCTATGAAAAATTTGTTTTAGCAACGTTAGCGATCCAAAAAGGAGCTACCTTTATCGGGACCAATCCAGACAAAAATATCCCGACGGAAAGAGGCTTGTTGCCAGGTGCGGGTTCACTGATTGCAATGGTGGAGACTGCCACCCAAACGCAACCGATTTTTATTGGCAAACCAGAAGCCATCATTATGGAAAAAGCGGTGGCACACATCGGCTTATCAAAAGAAGAGGTCTTGATGGTGGGGGACAATTATGAAACGGATATTCGCTCGGGGATCCAAAACGGGATCGATTCTTTGCTCGTATTATCTGGCTTTACCCCGAAAGCGGCAGTTCCGACATTACCAGTAGCACCAACCTATGTGGTTGATTCTTTAGATGAGTGGGATTTTGAACAATGAAAAAACAAGTGTGGCTTGAACGCTTAGGATTTGTCTGCTTGTTTTTGTTTTTGGTCAGTCTAGCGATCACCCTAACGATCAATTTTCGACCGTTATATTGGTTTGATGTCGATCACTTGAATCTGCTGGATTATACCTCGCTAACAAGAGAAGAGTTGTTGAAGAACTATGGCTTATTGTTAGATTTTCTAAACAATCCCTTTGCAAGTACGCTCGCCTTGCCCGATTTTCCAATGTCTGAAGCTGGCGCTGGGCATTTTTACGATGTGAAGCAGTTGTTTCTATTAAATTATGCTGTGATGATCGTCACGGTGCTGCCGAGTATCTGGTTCGTCAATCGGTTACGGCAAAAACAACAGCAATGGCGCTTGATTCGTCCCTTTCAATGGGGGATGATTTTGCCGCTGATTTTCGGGTTTTTGATGGCTGTCGGCTTTGACCGCTTTTTCGTTACGTTCCATGAGATTTTCTTCAGTAACGACGATTGGCTCTTTAATCCAGCCACCGATCCGATCATCAACGTGCTGCCAGAAACGTTTTTCATGCATTGCTTTATTCTCTTTTTCGTCTTGATTGAAGTCTTCTTTTTTGCCTTCTATTGGTGGGGGAAACGAGGCTTGAAAAAAACAGCGTAATGAAAAAAGATCAACGATCCACTTCCTTTGAGAGAGGTGAATCGTTGGTCTTTTTTTATTGCGTAATGTAATGAGATTTACTTGGGTGTTGATGGGCTAAGCGACTTGCGGCAGAAGCGGCGATGGCACCTACGATATCATCTAAAAAGGTGTGAACGCGGGGACCGTCGTGCTTGTTCAGTTCTTTCAAAATGCCTGGTTTGACTTTATCAATGTATCCGTAGTTAGTAAAGCCGATGGAGCCGTACACGTTGACGATGGATAGTGCGAGGATCTCATCGATCCCATAAAGCCCTTCGTCTTCTTTGACGATTTCTTGCAGTGGATGCAGCAGTTGATTTTCTTCTGCCAAAATATCTAACTGAACACCCGTTAAAATCGTGTTGTGGACTTCCCGCTTGCTTAAGACAGCGTTGACGCTTTCGATACACATCTCCAAGGTGATGCCTTCAATGTAGTCTTTTTGCAAAAACATCACCAATTCGCCGATGTCTTGCAGTGAGACACCGCGGTCGGCCAACAATTCTCTTGCTTTGTCTTCAAGTGTTTTGCTTTCTAATACCATATAGTTCCCCTCCATGTAAAAAAAGTTTATTCAAAAGTCAACATGCGACTGATGGATTGCAATCATAAGTTGTGCCCTATTCCAGTTGCAGCCCATGCCGTTTGGGTTTTAGTCCCTTCTGGCATTTAGGTGTTTGCTAATTTTGCTTTGGCTGCCACTGCCCAAGGATGGGGGACCACTAAGTCACCGGCAAAGAGCCAGTCCATATAAAACTCAGCGGCGGCTTCCAAGGAATCATCGAGGCGCTCTAATAAGCCGGTTAAAAAAGGTGCTTGATCTTTGCGATCCCATTTGATTTTGTCGGCTAAAAAAACGATCAGATCGAGACGACTATATTGGGCCTTTAAGGTGGTATGACAGCTGATGGCGGACAGAATCTCTGGATCAAACACCTGAAAAACCGTTTTTGCTAACAAAGCGGATTGCTGCTGATGCAGCAAAAAAGGTGCTTGCCGCTCCGCGTCTAAGATCGGTTCGCCTACCGCTATCTGCAAGGCGATTCGCTGATCGTTAGGTATGACGACGCTGACATCGTGCAGCAGTCCTGCCAAATAAGCTTTCTCCGCGTTGACTTGAAACCGTTCTGCCAATCCTTTGGCTTCTTGGGCAACGGCTAGATTGTGGCCTGCCGTTTCGGCATGATCGAAGGCTTCCAGATACTGAACCATTTGCTCAGTGAGGGTCTCCCCCTGTAAAGAGAGAGTATAGGCGGCAAGTTGATGTTGACTAGCTTGTTTCATCTCAGCTACTCCTTAAAAAGACTTGTACTATGGGCAGGTTGTGTCCGCGTTTTGGGATCAATGTAGTGGAGCGCATTGTTCACCGCGGTTGGGGCTTCACCAAAACCAGTAGCGATCAGGTCGACTTTTCCGTCGTATAAAACGACATCCCCACAGCCATAGACCCCAGGAACAGACGTGCTCATATCTGAAGAGACGAAGACTCCTTGGCGGCTGCTTTTCATGCCCCAATCCTTGATGTTCAATGTGGAAGAAAAACCGTAATTGACGATCAAAGCATCCAATGAAAGGCTGACCGTTTCATCACCCTTGACTTGCTGCAACGAGACACCAGTCAAACGTTGCTCTCCTTGGAGCTCTTGGATCACATAAGGAGTCAGAATGTTGACGGCAGAAGATTGTAATTTGCTGACGCTATGTTCATGAGCACGAAATTCAGGACGGCGATGGATCAAGTAGACTTCACTAGCGATCGGCTCCAGCATCAATGCCCAATCGATGGCAGAATCGCCGCCACCGGCGATCGCTACTTTGCGTCCGGCATACTTCATCAAATCGGTGACAAAATAGTCTAAGCCGTATCCTTCAAACCGCTCGCTTTCTGGCAAAGTCAGTTTGCGCGGCTGGAAGGAGCCGTTTCCTAAAGCCAAAATCACGGCTTTTGAGTAATGGATTCCTTTGTCGGTAGTGACTTCGATATAGTCTTCTTGTTTTTCGACCGACAAGACGGTTTCTTCTAAACAATATTGGTGATTGAAGGTCGTCAACTGTTTTTCCAGGTTTTGGACAAGATCGCCCGCTTTGATTTTCGGATAACCTGGGATATCGTAGATGTATTTTTCTGGGTATAAAGTAGCAAGCTGACCGCCTAATTGCGGCAAGCTGTCGATAATCTTAGTTTTGGCGTTACGCATGCCGGCATAGAAAGCAGAAAACATCCCGCTAGGTCCGGCGCCGATAATCGTTATATCAAAAATATCCATGTTATTCCTCTTTTCTAACCACGTTGGGGTGAAGCATGTTCGTGTTGTACGAATAGCTTCATTATAGCAAAAATTATCCAAACTAGCATTTTTTCAATTTTCTGCTATCATGGATTTATGAGAGAGAAGGAGGAGTTAATGTGTCTGAATTTCCACAGTTAGCATTAGAAAAACAAACTGGCCATAAAGCAGTCATCAAAACCAATCGTGGGGATGTAGTTGTACAATTGTTCCCAGAATTGGCACCAAAAACAGTCAAAAACTTCGTTGAATTAGCGAAAAAAGGGTATTACGATGGGATCATCTTCCACCGTGTCATTCCTGATTTTATGATTCAAGGTGGCGATCCAACTGGTACAGGAATGGGCGGCGAAAGCATCTATGGCGGCAGCTTTGAAGATGAATTTTCAAAAGAATTGTTCAATCTTCGTGGCGCTTTATCCATGGCAAACGCTGGTCCGAATACTAACGGCAGCCAGTTTTTCATCGTAAACAACCAAAATGTTCCTAGCAACATGTTAGGTCAATTAGAAGGTGCTGGTTATCCAGCTGAAATCATCGAAGCGTATCAAGCAGGTGGTACTCCTTGGTTAGATTTCCGTCACACAGTCTTCGGTCATGTGATCGAAGGAATGTCAGTCGTTGATGAAATCGCTGGCGTGCAACGGGGACCACAAGATCGTCCAGTGCATGATGTAGTGATCGAAACGATCGAAATCAGCGAATAAAACAAAAGAGCCCAAAGCAGTTTCAACGGCCATCCTCAAGGAGATCGTTGAAATGGAAGCTTTAGGGTTCTTTTTTTCATAAGAAAGAGTTAACCGATCGGTTGGTCTTTAAACGCAGCGGCGATTTGATTGAGTGCTTTTTCTAATAGCTCTTTAGGACAGGCAAAGTTCAGCCGCATATGGTGACTGCCTTGGGGACCAAAGATATTTCCTTGATTCAATACGACATTGGCTTCTTTAATCAGTTTTCTTTGTAGCTGATTATCCGTTAGGCCATAGGCAGAAAAATCCAGCCAGATCAAATAAGTACCTTCGGGCTTTTGAAACGTCACTGCTGGGAGTTGTTCAGTCAAAAAGTCGCAGACAAAGGTGCGATTTGCTTCTAAGTAGGACAATAGTTCTTCTAACCATGCTTCAGATTCACGATACGCTGCTTCAGTAGCGACCAAACCAAACGTATTGATTTCCCCTTGAACGTTACGTTCCTGTGTTTTTGCAAATTGGCTGCGTAAGGTTTGGTCTTTGATAAATACCATCGAATTTTTGATCCCAGCTAAATTAAAAGTCTTGGTTGCTGAAGTCAAAATGATCGAAAAATCGGCAAAGCTTGGCTCGACTGTTTGGAAAGAGACAAAGTGATTTGGCGCAAAAACGATGTCTTGATGGATCTCATCACTGACAACGACCACCTGGTGCTTTTGACAAATACGGCCGATCGTCAGCAGTTCTTCTTTTGACCACACGCGACCGCCAGGATTATGAGGATTACATAGAAGAAACAATTTTACCTTCTTTTCGATGATGGTTTGTTCCATCGCCTCAAAATCGATGACGAAGTGGCCATCTTTTTCCAGTAACGGTTCTTGAATTAAGGTACGCTGATTGTTTTTGACAACCTGGGCAAAGGGATGGTAGACCGGATCGTGGATCAGTACGGCATCTCCTTCTTGGGTGTAACTTTGGATCGCCAGGGCAATACTAGGGACGACACCGCTATTAAAAAGAATCGCTTCTTTATTGATGGTATAGCCATGACGTCTTTGCTGCCAATCGATGATGGAATCAAGCAGCGAATCAGGAACGATGGAATAGCCATAGATCCCTTGGGCAACTGCTTTTTCTAACGCTTTTTTCACAGGTTCTGGTGCCAGAAAATCCATATCCGCTACCCAAAGTGGCAGCAGGTTTTCTTCCTTGTAGGTTTTTGCAATGGTGTCCCATTTAACGCTATTGGTGTTTAAGCGGGGATGGACTTTGTCAAAATTGATCATGCGTTTCCCTCCTATATTGTGTAACGTTGTTTCTGATGCTTCAAATCTACCACTAGTTCAAGTATAATGAAAGTGGAAAAGAGAGGAAAGACTATGAATTATCAAATCGGGAACATTATAGAAGGAACAGTCACTGGGATTCAACCCTATGGTGCATTTGTTTCGTTAGATAAAGAAACGCAAGGCTTGATCCATGTTTCAGAGATCCAATCCGGGTTTACTAAAAATATCCATGAAGTCTTACAGATCGGCCAAAAAATCCGTGTACAAATCATTGATATTGACGAATACAGCCAAAAGATCAGTTTGTCCCGCCGTACATTGGAAACAAGTTTTGTTCAGCCACCCTTTAAGCGTAAACGCTACTTTACAAATAAGAATAAGCGGATTGGTTTCCGTACGGTTGGAGAAGCTTTACCAGTGTGGGTGAAAGAAGCTAAAGAAATGTTAGAAAAAGAAAACAGCAACAGATAATCGTGCATATTTTCTGAAAATGTGCTAAAATTAGTTTACAAACAGATGAATAACTGAGGTGGGTATTTTGGGATCCAAAAAAGTAGCGGGTACAGTTATGATGCACTTAGCAAATGGTTCGAAACGATTTTTGATGCAAATACACGAAGGCACTGCGGAATTAGCGTCAACGGATTTTTCTGAAGATAAAACCGGCTTGGCTACGATCTTACAATTGTTTAAAGACCGTATCCACCTTGATGTGACAGCGATCGAACTCGTTGAACTCACAAATGGCAACATTGATACGCAAAACATTCCTTTATTTGTTTTTGAAACGCAAGAAGCAGGACAAACGCAACAGCTGCCAGAAGGGTATGCGTGGGAAGAGCCTAATATCTTTCGTAAGATCATCGAAGACTATAAGATTGAAGGCGTTCCGTTCTTTTAGCACCTGTATACTAGTGAAAAGACTGAAGACCGTTATGACGGTCTTTTTTTATTGAAAACTTTTTGTAAATAAAATGAAATATTTCCTTGACCTGAGTCAAGAAGAATGGTAAATTAGTCAACGTTGGCAATTGAGTCAGCGGGTCAAAAATGCTTTTGAAAAAACTTCAAAAAAAGACTTGACCAAAAATGAAACAGATGATATTATAACGAAGTCGCAATTTTAAAACAGTTAATCGATGTTGATACATCAACAAAATTAATTGAAAAAAGTTGTTGACAAATAACAAATCATTTGTTATTCTAATAAAGTCGCTGAGACAGCCGCTGCGAAGTTGAAAAACAACGAGCGAAAAAAACTTTTAAAAAAAGAGTTGACAATCAAACGTCACTCTGATATGATATAAAAGTTGCTAACACAGCACGGTAGACCTTTGAAAAC
>NZ_JACVUH010000079.1:0-319 GCF_016516865.1 Enterococcus sp. S53 | reverse complement strand
GAAGGAAATCAGCTTTCGGAACCAACGATTCTAAGCGGAAAAGTTGGTCTGCCATATGAAAGCGAACCGAAAGAAATTCCAGGCTGGTATGTGCTAGAAACGCCAAGCAATGCTCGTGGGATTTTCGGAAAAGAAGCGCAAGAAGTGATCTATGTCTATGACCGCTCCGATGCGGCACCAGTGACGGTCAAGTATGAAGACACCGAAGGAAATCAGCTTTCGGAACCAACGATTCTAAGCGGAAAAGTTGGTCTGTCATATGAAAGCGAACCGAAAGAAATTCCAGGGTGGTATGTGCCAGAAATGCCAAGCAATGTGT
>NZ_JACVUH010000078.1:0-328 GCF_016516865.1 Enterococcus sp. S53 | reverse complement strand
ACCAGACAACGCGTCGGGAGTCTTTAGTGAAGATCCGCAAGAAGTGGTGTACATTTATAATCGCTCGGATGCCGCACCGGTGACTGTGAAATACAAGGATTCCGAAGGGAACCAACTAGGGGAACCAACGATCTTGAGCGGAAAAGTTGGGTTGCCGTATGATAGTGAACCTAAAGAGATTTCAGGTTGGTACGTAGTGGAAACACCAAGTAATGCTTCAGGGATATTCAGTGAAGAAGCACAAGAAGTGGTGTATGTGTATGAGCGATCAGACGCAGCACCAGTGACTGTGAAATTTAAAGATTCCGAAGGGAATCAATTAGCAGAA
>NZ_JACVUH010000077.1:0-328 GCF_016516865.1 Enterococcus sp. S53 | reverse complement strand
ACGTTTAGTCATGAACTCTTCTCGGTTGCTTGGATCGTCTTCCAAATCCTCGTATTCTTCCATAACAGTTTCGTAGAGATTGTCCGCATACTCAGATAGCGGCTGATGAAACATAGGATTGGCTAATTCCCAGTTATCAGGATCATTGACCTGTTCTTCTGAGTCCAGTTTGCAAATGAAAGGAAAAAGAGCATTGAAACGGACTGAACCGCTCAACACTCTTTTCGCTTTTTCTTTCATATTATCCAAGAATCCCTCACGAACATAACCGTCAGTACCCACATAAAACTCCCTCGGGTTCGGGCGTTTACCAAGCCCACTAATATGG
>NZ_JACVUH010000076.1:0-331 GCF_016516865.1 Enterococcus sp. S53 | reverse complement strand
TAGCTCATCCAGTGATTGATTGGAAACCCCTTGTTTATTGGTGTATTCCTCATAATCAATGTTCTTCACCTTTGCCACGATCGCAACTGATTTTGTCTTAAAGGCTTGATAGATTTTATCGACATATTCTTGAAGTTTTTCTGTTCGAGTCTTGCCGTTTTCATCTTTCTTTTCGTTGGCAGTAGCAGTTGCATCGATAGACACCGATCCACGAATTTGGTTGTTCCGCATAGCAATTTCAATGATTCGACCAAACAACTCGGAATAATCCTCGAACAAGCCCTTTGTAAAACGATCAAGTTTATCATTGTTGTATTCAATGTAGATCACA
>NZ_JACVUH010000075.1:0-397 GCF_016516865.1 Enterococcus sp. S53 | reverse complement strand
CTTCTTTGGAAGTATCAACTGATCCACTAACGGTCACATTTGAAAATGGTACATTCGCTCCTGATTTGTCCGTGGCTGAAACAAAGTTGTCGATTGCTTGCCAGTCATCTCCGACATATAAGGTGCTATCTTTGGCTGTAACTGAAGTTTGATCAGCTAGAACAGTGATCGTCGCTTTCGCTTCAGCTTTGCCGTTACGATAGATTACTTGGTATTCTCCTGGTACTTTCGTATCCACTTCACCACTGGTGGTGACTTCTGCCAAGCTTAACGGTTGTCCCTTCTTATCCGTTGCTGAAACAAAATTATCCGCAAGCTCCCATGCATCTCCAACATAAAGTGTACTATCCTTGGCAACGACTGTTTCTTGATTGGCAACCACGGTGATCGTCGCTGT
>NZ_JACVUH010000074.1:0-400 GCF_016516865.1 Enterococcus sp. S53 | reverse complement strand
CTTAAGCGGAAAAGTTGGCTTACCATATGACAGTGAGCCTAAAGAGATCCCAGGTTGGTACGTGGCTGAAACACCAGACAATGCGTCAGGAATCTTTAGTGAAAATCCACAAGAAGTGGTGTACATTTATAATCGCTCGGATGCCGCACCGGTCACGGTGAAGCACAAAGATTCCGAAGGGAATCAACTAGCCGATCCCGTGATCCTAAGCGGGAAAGTTGGCTTGCCGTATACAAGTGAAGCCAAAGAGATTCCAGGTTGGTACGTAGTGGAAACACCAAGTAATGCTTCAGGGATATTCAGCGAAGAAGCACAAGAAGTGGTGTATGTGTATGAGCGATCAGACGCCGCACCAGTGACTGTGAAATTTAAAGATTCCGAAGGGAATCAATTAGCAGAA
>NZ_JACVUH010000073.1:0-406 GCF_016516865.1 Enterococcus sp. S53 | reverse complement strand
CAATTTATCGAAACAAAAGCACCCGAAGGTTATGTTTTGAATACGACACCAATTGTTTTCACAATTGAAACCTCAACAGCTAGTAAACCGGCAGTTGTTGCGGTAAGTGAGGACTATATAAACTATAAAGGATCCGCACAATTGTTGAAAACGAATAATGAAGATAATCCACTGTCTGGCGCAGAATTCAAAGTTATTGATAAGGAAGGCAAAACCATTCAAGAAGGCCTTGTTTCAGACGAAAAAGGAATCGTATCGGTAATTGAATTAGCACCAGGAGACTATCAATTTATTGAAACAAAAGCACCCGAAGGATATGTTTTGAATACAACACCAGTTGCTTTCACGATTGAATATTCAGCAAAAGGGCAACCCAAAGTAGTTGTGGCAAGCGAAGGTTTTGTAA
>NZ_JACVUH010000072.1:0-445 GCF_016516865.1 Enterococcus sp. S53 | reverse complement strand
GGCTGGTAACACAGTTTATTTCACTAAAGTAACTACAACGCCTTTGGGTTACAAGAAGAAACCACCTGAGCAGATCCAGAATAAATCAGGTAGGCGATTTGCCGGAAAGTGAAGGTGATCCTGAAATCTCGCATTTATGCGTTAAATAAAAATAATAGAAAAGGAGTGATTTTCGTGGGAGAAGAAAAGAATCATGGGAATGTGACAATTAACTTAAAAATCAAGAAAACTATCTATTTGAAAATCTTGCAAATTAAAATTGTTAGTTTCTTTAGTAAGAAAAAAGCAGAAGAAATGTACAATAATTTGGATGGCAATGACTTTGTTAAATTAAAGTCAATCGTATAAGTAACATCTACTAAAAAATATGGAGAGTGTGAATTTTATGGATGAGAAAGCATTTATTGAAAGATGTCGAGAATTGGTTGAAGAATATGCAATCATA
>NZ_JACVUH010000071.1:0-458 GCF_016516865.1 Enterococcus sp. S53 | reverse complement strand
AAAGAAAATATAGAAGCAGATTGTGTAATGATTTATGATTTTAAAACGAGCGACTCATTTAAAGTAAAGGGTTGAAGCGCAGATATCATTGATCAATTTTTACAAAACTTTTGATTAGCTAGAGAGAAAAAACTTTGCAAAATAGTTTACTTTCGTTATGATAAAAAAGAGAAATGGCGTACAGTGTTTGCTGTGCAGACGCTGTAGGATTTTTGCGCTAGCAAAAAATCCTTGTAGCCTTTCTGGTGTCACTTCAGCTTGCTGTGCGAGCTGAAGTGACCGTGAACCCCCATTTACTAATAGGGGGGTTAGGAAACAACTTCCTACATGTAACGAGGTCAGTAAAACGTTAGTGCTGCATGGGATTGGTCAATTTTAAGGTAGGTCACATTTTCGACCATAGAAAGTGTGACCTACCTTTTCGATATCAATTTCCAAATAATTTCAGAACGAAAAAA
>NZ_JACVUH010000070.1:0-459 GCF_016516865.1 Enterococcus sp. S53 | reverse complement strand
CAGTCCGTTCCAGAAATATATGGCTTGGACAAATTTATTTTCCGCATACATGACCTGACATGAGATTTGGTTATCACGCCTTACATCATCTAAGTGAACAGATACTTTGTTGCCAGCATCTTTGTTCGCCTCCATCCAGTCCGTTTTTAGATTGCCGTCTTTATCCGTTAGCTTCCAATAAAATTGGTAGGTTTCGAGATTAGACGTGATATCGACATTGCCTTTGTAGACCTTCACTTCGAAATTTCGCATATTACCATCTTCAGTTGCAATCAATTCTGAGGTAACCGTATCCTCGGCCTTATTATTAATTTGATTTTGTAGTTGTCGCAGTTTAGCGCTGATTGCACTTTGTAATTCGATCACATTCCCTATGACAAGCCCATTATTCGATGGATTTGTCCGACTGATGTCTTTCTGGAGGATCCTAGCGCTGATTCTCAGTGCTGGGTTGTACTC
>NZ_JACVUH010000006.1:0-222923 GCF_016516865.1 Enterococcus sp. S53 | reverse complement strand
AACCGAAAGAAATTCCAGGGTGGTATGTGCCAGAAATGCCAAGCAATGTGTCTGGAACGTTTACTGAAGAAGCGCAAGAAGTAATCTATATCTATGACCGTTCGGATGCGGCACCTGTAACAGTCAAATATGAAGACACCGAAGGAAATCAACTGTCGGAACCAACGATCTTAAGCGGAAAAGTTGGGTTGCCATACGAGAGCAAACCGAAAGAAATTCCAGGGTGGTATGTGCCAGAAATGCCAAGCAATGTGTCTGGAACGTTTACTGAAGAAGCGCAAGAAGTAATCTATATCTATGACCGTTCGGATGCAGCCCCCGTAACAGTCAAATATGAAGACACCGAAGGAAATCAACTGTCGGCACCAACGATTTTAAGCGGAAAAGTTGGTCTGCCATACGAGAGCGAACCGAAAGAAATTCCAGGGTGGTACGTGCCAGAGACACCAAGCAATGCTCATGGAATTTTTAGCGAAGAGCCACAGGAAGTGATCTATGTTTACGACCGCTCCGATGCGGCACCTGTAACCGTCAAGTATGAGGATAACGAAGGAAATCAATTGTCAGAACCAACGATTCTAAGCGGAAAAGTTGGCTTACCATACGAGAGCGAACCAAAAGAAATTCCAGGCTGGTATGTTCCAGAAACGCCAAGCAATGCTCGTGGAATTTTTAGCGAAGACGCACAGGAAGTAATCTATGTTTACGATCGCTCCGATGCGGCACCAGTGACAGTCAAATATGAGGATACCGAAGGAAATCAATTGTCAGAACCTACGATTCTAAGCGGGAAAGTTGGATTGCCATATGAAAGCGAACCAAAAGAAATTCCAGGTTGGTATGTGCCAGAGGAACCAAGCAATGCCCATGGGATTTTTGGTGAAGACCCACAAGAAGTGATCTATGTCTATGACCGCTCCGATGCGGCACCAGTGATAGTTAAGTATGAGGATACCGAAGGAAATCAACTATCGAAGCCAACGATTCTAACTGGGAAAGTCGACATGCCATATGAAAGCAAGCCAAAAGAAATTTCTGGTTGGACCGTGATGGAAATACCAACCAACGCCTCTGGAACGTTTACGAATGACGTCCAAAAAGTGATTTATGTCTATCAAAAAGAAGGAAATAATGGTGGACAAACTTCGCCTGAAAAAGAGAATCCAGAAAATGACAAAAGAGATCCTGCAGATCCAAAACTTCCCAATACTGGGGAAATGATGGCGGGGCAACGAATCATGCTCATTGTTGGATCACTACTACTATTAATTACCTTAATCATTATTTTTGACAAAAAGAAAAATAAAGACAGGTAAGACTTACATTAGTCAATATTAAAAAAAGCAGCAAAGCCCACGAAGGTTTTGCTGCTTTCTCAAATCTAAAACTAGTTACAAAATAGAGTATTCAATAAATGAAAAGGGATGCGTAGTCCTTTTATGGTATGTGAGAATAATCAGTAAGAGCGGAGAGGAGTATAAGAAAATGTTGTTTGCGACGAAAAAAGAGTATGTCAATTATTTTCAAAAAGAGATAGATCGTTTGCCAAGAGAGAAAGACACGCTGGAAGACTATTTAGAAAAACAAGTAGAACGATTAAATCAACTAATTGAAGAAATTTCGAAAGAAACCTTTTGGGAGGTTATTCCACAAATTCTTGGGATTGATGCAAAATTGGGCCTTTTAGTTGATTTATCTAGGTATGAGGAGTTTTCAGACAACGACATCATAAGAATTATTGAGAGCGACTATAAAAATTACTTTAAAGAATTGTGTGGGTATGATCTTAGTATGGAAACGAAAAACTCAATCGTTTTTAATGTCTGCTGAAGACACTCTTTTTTATTGATCTTAGTACTTGTAAAAAAGAAGATATCTGAATCAATACTTTGTCTGCAATTATTTTTATCAGCACTTAGCATTAGGAGATGAAAAAATACTTGATCTTTCCCTCCTACTTGTTTTTCACGCAAAACCTGCGCTTTTCTTTCAGTTATTGTTATAATAAAAGAAAACGCAAAGGTGGGAAATCATGACAACGATCAAGGACATTGCTGAAAAGGCGGGAGTAGCGAAAAGTACGGTTTCCCGCTATCTGAACAATGGCTATATCAGTGAAGAAAAGCGCAAAAAAATTGATCAGATCATTGCTGAAACTGGCTATCGCCCCAATACATTTGCTCGTTCGCTGAAAGCCCAAGACACGAAATTGCTGGGCGTGATCATTCCTCGACTGAATTCGCCATCGACAAATGATGTGTTGAAAGGGATCGATACGACGGCACGGGAAAACGGCTATCAAATGCTAATCACCAACTCTGATCAAAGCGATGAACGGGAATTAGAAAATATCGAAATGCTGGTCAAACAAAAAGTAGCAGGGATGATCCTGTTTGCGCGCAAAATCACGCCGCAGCTGCAAGCGGTGCTGGCAGAGGTTCCTATGCCTGTTTTATTGTTAGGTCAACAGTTAGCTGGCATTCATTCCATCGTCCATGAAGATTATCAAGCTGGCAAAACCATGGCAGAATATGCAGTCAGCGCTGGCCACCGACGTTATTTATTTGTTGGTGTTAGCGAAAATGATTATGCGGTAGGTGTCTTGCGGAAAAAAGGATTTCTGGATGTCTTAGCACAAACGCCCAACGTCAAAGTCGACTTTATCGAAACCTCCTTTTCAAGAAGAGAAACGTACCAAAAAGCCCTTGTGTTCTTGAAAGATCAATCGGCAACGTACATCGCCTGTGCTACCGACAATATTGCTGTTGCTGTATTGAAAGCCGCCCATGAACTAGGGTATCAAGTGCCGCAAGACTTTTCCTTGAACGGATTTGGTGGCTATGATTCGACGGATTATGTCTATCCGACCATCACAACGACCCAATATCCCTATGTCCAATTAGGCACCGATGCCGTCTTAACGATCCAAAAACTGACGCAAGGGGAAGAGGTTCCTGAGGTGATCGAATTACCGAATCGATTAGTGGTCAAACAGTCGACTGCCAAGCGTGAAAAGCAGGAGAAATAAAGCAAACATTTTTAGAGAAAACAGGACGTCCAGTTGCGGCGTTCTGTTTTTTTATTTTCTTTGCTTGCAATTGCAAGCGGTTTCTGTTAATCTACAAATGTAGAACCGGTTCCACAAATGGACCGACGATCAAAGGAGTGGGAAAAATGAAGGAACAAAAAACGATCGACCAAGTGTTAGAAGCTGTTGGCGGCAAAGAAAATGTCAAAAACTTTGAACACTGTGCCACACGTTTGCGCTTGATTTTGAAAGACGATCAGTTAGTAGATAAAGACAAAGCGGAAGCAGTTGAGGGCAGCAAGGGCTATTTTTTCAACACGGGACAGCATCAGTTCATTTTTGGAACAGGAAAAGTCAATGAAGTTTATCAAGCCTTCGCAGCAGAAATGGGCAATGACGCCTCCGCTGATAAAGCTGGCTTCAAAGATGATGTGTATTCGAATCTGTCACCCGTCCAAAAAGTTGTCCGCACGTTGTCAGATGTCTTGGTGCCATTGATTCCAGCTTTGGTAACGACGGGGCTTTTGATGGGGATTCGGGGATTATTGACCGAGTTGGGGGTCACTTATAGTGCTGACTGGTTAGCTATGTTTGAAATGTTAACGGATACAGCGTTTGCCTTTTTACCTGTTTTGATCGCCTATAGTGCGACGAAAAAATTCGGCGGTAATCCGATCATCGGGATCGTGGTAGGATTGATGATGGTGGCACCGCAATTGCCGAACGCTTGGGCAGTTGCCAGCGGGGATGCAGAGCCACTGCACTTATTCGGTTTATCGATCTCTGGGTATCAAGGGTCGATTTTTCCAGCAATTATTGTCGGGATCTTAGTTTCTAAGCTAGAAAAATGGTTCCGTAAATTTGTTCCGCAAATGATGGACTTGATCGTGACACCATTCTTAACGATTGTCATTACTTTAGGTTTGATTTTGTTTGCGTTAGGACCAATCTTGCAAGTAGCTGAAAGAGCAGTCATCAACAGTATCGTCTACTTGGTGCAAGCACCATTGGGCATCGGTTATATCATTTACGGAGGGGTTCAGCAAGTAATCGTGATCACTGGATTGCACCATTCGTTAAGTATTATTGAGTTAGGGTTATTGAATACGACAGGCGAAAACGTCCTACAAGTCTTAGGTACAGCAAGTATGGCGGGACAATTTGGGGCTGCGATTGCTGCGGCATTTATTTATAAAAACAAAGTCAAACGCTCAAATGCCATCAGTGCGGCGGTTCCAACCTTATTTGGGATCACTGAACCTTTACTATTTGGGGTCAACTTACGCTCGATGCGCATTTTTGGCGCAGGCATGCTGGGAGGCGCAGTCGGCGGGTTTGCGACGTATGTCTTCCAATTAGCTGCCACTGGGATGGGCATCACTTTTATTCCAGGACTGTTGTTGTATACTGGAGATTTCGGTGCCATGCTGAAATACGTTGTCGTGATTTTGATTGCCTTTGGTGTCGGTTTTGCTGGTGTCCAATTGCAGCGCAAACCGCTAGCCAAAGAGTTGAACCAATAAATAATCCCTTGCTGTTCATCGGCAAGAGAAAAGAGGTACCACATTGTTAACGAAGGAATACTGGGCAAAGCTTGCCCAAACCCAAAACGATTTAGCAGAAAAAATCAGTGCTGATACGTGGCGCTTGAACTACCATTTGATGCCGGAAACAGGATGGATGAACGACCCGAATGGTCTTTGCCAATTCAAAGGCGTGGTTCATTTTTATCATCAATATGTACCGCAAACACCCCATGGCGGGGAACCACCCCACTGGGGACACAAAACGTCGACGGATTATGTCACGTTTCAAGAAGAAGCGCTGTTTCTTTCTCCCGAACACAACTATGACAAAGATGGGGTCTACTCGGGTTCTGCCTTTATCGAGAATGACACGATCCATTTCTTCTATACTGGGAATGTCAAACATCCTGGTGATCATGACTATACCTTTAGTGGACGAGAACAAAACACGGTCCATGTAATCAGCAAAGACGGCTATACCGTCGAAAAGCAAGAAGTCGTGATTCCTCATGAGGACTACCCTGAAGGATTTACCGATCATATTCGTGACCCAAAGGTTTTTGCCCACGAAGACACCTACTATATGCTGCTAGGCGCGCGTACGTTGGAAAACGAAGGCAAAATTTTGATTTATGAATCGACGGATTTAAATGAATGGACCTATCGAGGAATCTTTTTCGGTGAGGACTATGCTCTAGGCTACATGTGGGAATGCCCAGACTACTTCCATTTAGATGGCAAAGATGTGTTGGTCTTCTCACCGCAAGGCTTGGCAGCCAAAGAACATGCCTACCAAAATATTCATCAATCAGGGTATCTGATTGGTGAGGTGGATTGGGAAACCCTGACGTTTAAAGAAACTTCTGCGTTTCGTGAACTTGATTATGGGTTTGACTTCTATGCCCCGCAAACCTTTGAAGATGAGCAGAAACGTCGGATCTTGTGGGGCTGGATGGGGCTAGGGGATACCAGTCCTGAATACAGCAATCCTACGATCCCTCGCGGCTGGCAGCATGCCGCAACGCTGCCAAGACAGCTTTCGGTCAAAAATGACCAGTTGTATCAAGAACCTTTGCCAGAATTCCAAAAATTGCGAGACAAGCAAGTCAGCAAAAAAATTGTGCTTTCAGAGAAACCGCAGCACTTGTCTTTCGATGAATTGGCATATGAGTTGCAAGTTACGGCGGAAGTCCCATTGCAGCAGTTCCAGCTTGGACTTTTGCAAGATACGACTTTGGCTTATGAAGCTGGTGTCTTCACGATCCATCATGGCGTTTCTGGCTACGGTCGTAAACAGCGCAGTGTCAAGGTCGATGAACTGACGCAGCTGCAGATTTTTGTCGATACGTCTTCGATTGAGATCTTCCTAAATGGCGGGCAATATTGTTTGACCTCTCGCGTGTATCCCAAACGGACCGAGGCGATCGCTCTCAGCGGAACCGGCACGGTTTGTGTCAATGCTTGGGCATTGGCGAAAAAATAAAGCAACGATCCGAAAACGACAGCAAACAGTTGGTTTTTTTTGTTGCACCCCCAAGAGTCAGCTTTTTCTCTGGCTTTTAGGGGGGCATCATACCAACTATTTTGCTGTCGTTATTTGCTTGTTACTGCTTTTGTTGGTTTTGGATAAAGGTCTGCAGCGCAGGCGCATCGATCAGATAGCCGTCTGCAGTTTTTGTGACTAGTTTTTGCGTTTTGAAATCTTTTAAGGTATACGTTAAATGGCGATAGCTCACGCCTAAGTATTCTGCGGTCTCCGTCAATTTTTCTTGAAAAAGATCATCGATCGAAGCTTCCAACAGTAGATGGGCAAGGCGCCAAGCTAAGGGATAGGTTTGATTGACGGAAAAATGATCCATACGCAGCAGCAATTTTTCACCGATAGTTTTGCCTAGCGTTTGTACAAAAGCCAGGTCTTGCATGAGCCCGTGGGCTGCTGCTTGCATCGGAATGCCCAGACATGTTGTTTCACCGATCGCAACCACGGTTTTCGGTACTGTTTCGGCGCCAATCAACGTGAGATCGCCAATGCAATCACCAGGATGGAGAAACTGCAGCAAGGCACGTTTGCCGTTTTCTTGCGTTTGAATGATCTTGGCTTTGCCAGTCAATAGGACGAAAAAGACCGACATCGGCACCGTTTCTTTTTGGATCGCTTCTCGATGATCAAAGGTCCAGAGGGCACTTTGTTGTAAAATCTCCTCAGGAATCGGCAAGGGGCAGCTTTCTTTGATTGGTACCTGCTTTATTGCCAAGGCATAAGCGGTTTTTTTCACTTTTTCCCTCCAAACTAGGAGAAATCTCCTATTTGTTTTTAGTCAGTATAGCACATACTTAGAAAAGCAAAAAAGAAAGTGTGGGAGAAAAAATGAATAAAAAGCAATGGATAGGATCAGGGATTTTTTATGGGCTGAGTGCATTCGGGATCAGCTTGACCATTAAAGCAAGCGTTGGGGTCAGTAGTTTTAATGCCTTGAATGTCACGCTGGCAACGATGTCAGGAATCAAAGTCGGCACCATCACAACAGCCATCAACTTGGGCTTTTTAGCTGCCTGTTGGCTATTGGATCGGCGGCAGACGTCCCTCAAACAAAAAGGCAGTGAGTACTTGATTATGTTTATCGCTTTGCTGGCATTCGGCTATTTGATCAATGGCTTTGTTTACTACTTCTTGGCATCGCTGCACTTGACGAATTATTGGAGCCAACTAGCTGCTTTGATCGGTGGGATCTTGATTTCTGGAACGGCGACGGGACAAGTCCTACGGTTGCAGGTCTTGAAATTTCCAATCGAGCACTGGTGTCATTTGCTGGCGCAACGCAGTCGTTTGACATTTAAGCAGTACCGTTATGGCGTTGATGCAGTCTGTATTTCGGGGGCACTCTTGCTAGCGATCAGTTTGGGCTTACCGCTAGCGGTGAGGGAAGGGACGGTCATTAGTTTCTTTTTGCTGTCAGGTGCCATCGCTTGGTCGAAGGAACGTGATTTGACTTTGGGAATACCGACACGGCAAAAGCGTCAAGGGTAAATCCTTCAACGCCTTTTGATCTTACGCATCAAATTGCACAGTGATCCCAGATTTCGTCAATTGTTCCCATTCAAGGATCGTTGGCAAGCGGCCTTGGCAAAATAGCTGATCGTCGACATACACGAGTGGCAGACAGCTGCGGCCATTGCTTGCTAATTGCTGCCTGACGGCTTGATTCGTATGAAAAGGGGCAGGATCTTCTGCAAAAAAATATTCGTCGATCGTTAAAGGTTCGTTATGAAATGTTTGATGAGCCTGGGTCCTTTCTTCATTTATTTTTAACTGGTGAGTCAAGTGTGCTTCCCAAGTATCTTCTTTCTGCTCGGTATAAACAGCAATCGTTGGCATTGCATCAAATCCTTTCATGGCAGCTGATTTGTCAAAAGTATACCTGAATTTTTTGCCACGAGCAAAAAAGAGTATCAAAAAGAAGTGAAACAACAAAAAAGACGCAAATGCGTCTTTTTTGTTGTTTCTTATTCGTCAGCGGGTAAAAAATCGAAATTGGTCAACTCGTTGTAAGAATATGCTTGGTCGATTTGACCCTTGTCTTTCGTCCAAGCAATGATTGCGTCGAATTGCTCTTGCGGCACTGCCTTGGCATACGGATAGTCTTCCTGGCTGTCTAAGTAAGTACTCATAGCATCGGGAAATTGATAGTCTGCCAAGATGTCGGCATAGTCTTTTGCTGAATGAGCATTCATGTAATCGATGGCTTCGTTATAAGCAGTGTAGAATGCTTTTAGGTCTTGCGGGCGATTTTGGATAACTTCGTCCATAAATTGCAGTGTGCCGCCTTTGATGCCAGCATCTTTAGAGCTGCCTAAAACAATCGCCCCTTGGGCAGCCAACATGCTGGCTTGCGGTTCCGTATAAACAGCGCCATCGACTTGGTCATTGAGCAATGCTTCGGAACGGGCAGAAAAAGAAGCGATATCCACGATGTCATAGGTAAAATCATTTTCCTGTGCAAATTGGTCCATGATGTATTCTAAAATGAAATTCGGTACAAGGGTGATTTTTTTATCCGCTAACCCTTTCATCTCAGTGATCCCTGAATTCGGTGAAGCGAGAATCTTGAAGTTTTCCAAAATATCAGAAGTGATCGTCATATCGATGCCGTTTTGCTTAAAGGTCGCTTCTGTCATGACATCGCTGATCGTACCATCCAGCTCGCCTGACTGCACCGCCACATTGCGGTCATTCGGGGAAGTGAAGGATTTGAGTTCCACAGTCAATCCTTGCTTTTCGAAAAAGCCTTCTTCTTTTGCTAGAATGATCGGAATCGCTGATTCAGCTGGTAACACCCCGATCGTCAATGTTTGATCTGTGACCGCAGCTTCTGTACTGCTAGTGCTGGAATTGCTGGTACTTGCTGTTTCGTCAGTGTTGCCGCAGGCGGCAGCGCCAACAGCGAATAGTGCTAGGATACTTGCTAAAATCGTTTTTTTCATTGGTTCATTTCCTCGTTTCTAAATCGTTGTTCAAAAGCAGCCATTGGTAGTGAGAACGGGATGACTGCCCGATGGAGTTCCATTGGCTTGGTTTGTGCCGTGTTGATACCTGGTTTAGTGGTAAATGCTAGAACAAAGCCTTCCTTTTCCAAGGTAGCGATCGTCTGTGGATCATAAAAGCCAAAGGGATAGGCAAAAACATCCTTGATGGCCACGTGCTGATTACAGCTTCGTAAGTCTTGCGCAAAAGCTGCTGATGTTTCCCACATTGAACGCCCTTGCTGGTCCTTGCGTTCGTGAAAATGATCGGTATGATTGGCATATTCGAAGACATCGCTCATTTCGGCTAATTCGGCGCTGCTCAATGTCTGCGAAACTTCTGGCTCGTAAGGCTGAGGGGCATCAAAAAGCCAGCCAGTCACGACAAAGGCAGTTGCCTTGAAACCAGCTTCTTTCAACAGTGGGTAGGCATATTCTTTCATCGATTGATAACAGTCGTCAAAGGTCAGCAACACGGATTTTTCTGGTAGCGGCTGCTGCCGGAAATAAAAATCTTTGACTTCTGCAAGGGTCAACGTATGGTAATTTTCTGCTTTCAAAAAGTCGATTTGTTGTTTAAAATGAGAAGTGCTATTGAATAAGGGCAGAGGCAAGGCATCTTGATACCCGTCTGCGACTTTGATCGGGCGGACCTGATCATAAAGTTCTGCTTCGGGACGTATTTCATGAAATACGAGGGTCTGAAACATCATAAACCATCCTTTCTTGTCAATCACGCAAAAAATAGTATAGCATAAAATGTGAAAACCAACACAAATAATTTGAAGAAAGAAGTTTATTCTCTGATGAGTATTCTATTCGATACCGTTTCCTTTACCTATGGAGATACCGCCATTTTTAAAAACCTTTCGTTTTGTTTTGAACAAGGCGTGACCTATGTGCTGCTGGGAGAATCGGGCATTGGCAAAAGCACGCTTTTATCCTTGGTCAAAGGGTTGCAGCGACCGCAATCGGGCACGATCACTTACCAAGGCTGTTCCACTGACAACATCGAGGTCGTTTTCCAAGAACTGCATTTGTTTCCTTGGCAAACAGTCTACCAAGCACTGGAAATGCCGCTGATTATCAACCAAACCCCTAGTGAGAGTCGTAAAAAACGGGTCGCCAGCTGTTTGGCTGAGTTGGGATTGACGCAGGTGCAGGACCGCTATCCGCATCAGCTTAGCGGCGGTCAAAAACAGCGGGCTGCCATGGGGCGGGGACTGATCACACAGCCCGATGTTTTATTATTGGATGAGCCGACTGCTTCGCTGGACCAAGAAACCAAAGCAAACGCCCAAGCCATGATCGCTGCCCAACAGCAGCGCAGACAAAAAAGCTTGATCGTGGTGACCCACGATCCAGAAGAGGCAGTGTTTTTGGGGCAGACGATTTTGCTGCTAAAAGATCAGGGCGTTACGCCGATCAGTAATCCATTTTACGGCAGCCAGCAGGAACGAGACTCGTTGGCTTTTTATGAAGTCGTCTTGCAGTTGAAAGAACAAATGAGGGAGGCGAGGCAATGAAACCCATCAAATCTTTTGCTTGGGGCTTCTGTTCGTTTGTCGTGGTTTGGTGGGGCGTAAGCTGGGTGACCAACAACCGCTCGTTGCCTAATCCTTTAGAAACCGCTGAACGTTTTTGGGCATTACGAGAAGTCTTACTGATCCACGCAGGTGCCAGTTTGCTGCGGGTATTTGCGGCGTTGAGTGGGGCGTTGCTGGTCGGGGTGCCGTTAGGGATCTTGATTGGGCGATCCCAAAGAGTGGATCGGCTGCTTGGTCCACTGCTTTACTTTTTATATCCGATTCCTAAAGTTGCGTTTTTACCCGTCTTTATGATCTTCTTTGGCTTAGGCAATCTCTCAAAAGTTCTCTTGATTTTTGCGGTGATCGTCATTCAAGTGATCGTCTCGATTCGTGATGCAGTCACAAAGATCCCGCCAGCGTATTTTCAAGTCATGAAAAATTATACCAACCAATGGCACCATGTCTTGCGCTTCGTTATTTTGCCCGCGCTCATGCCCGTGCTTTTTGCCAGTGTGCGGGTCAGTATCGGGATCGCGTTGGCTTCCCTCTTTTTTGCCGAAAACTATAACACGACGTATGGTGTCGGCTATCTGATCTTAAGTGCGTGGTCAAAAATGGACTACCCACAAATGCTTTCGGGTATCCTCCTGATTGCTTTGATGGGCTATCTGCTTTTTGCCAGTATCGATTGGTTGGAAAAAGTGGTGTGCCGTTACCGACAATCTTAGAAAAAAATGATCGATTGATAAATGTTTGCGGCAGTTCGTGTATTTTTGAACAAAATGATTTATACTAAGGATATCTTATTGAGAATCATTCTCACTGAAAGGAAGACCTTACTATGAAAGAAATCGATCTGTCAAAAACGCTCTATGAACTTGTGGCACAATATCCTGAAATACAAGAAATCATGAGTCAACTAGGGTTTACGGCGATCAATCAACCAGGGATGCTGCAAACTGCTGGACGTTATATGACGATACCCAAAGGTGCTCAGATGAAGAAGATCCCCTTGGAAATGGTTTGTCTCGCTTTCGAAAAACAAGGTTTTCTTGTGAAAGGAGCGACGAAATGAAAACCAACAGTCAAAGACAAGAACGGATCGTCGAAATACTGAGTTTGCTTCACCAAGGCGGTTCCTTTGAAGAAGCTAAACGCTTGTTTAACGAAGAATTTGATGGTGTGGATGTGACGGAGATCACTGCTGCTGAAAAAGCTTTGATCCAAACGGGGTTGGACCCTTCTGAGATTCAGCGTTTGTGCAATATTCATGCTGCTGTTTTTAAAGGATCGATCAATGAGATCCATCACTCCAATGAAGAATATGGGCAACCAGGCCATCCTGTGCATACCCTGAAATTGGAGAACCAAGTCCTGCAATCCCTGTTGACCGATGAGATCGACAGCCTCTTAGCCAAAATCAAAACCGGTGATTGGACGCCTAAAAAGCGTCTACAAGCTGCCTGCAATGATTTAATGCAGATCGACAAACACTATGCGCGAAAAGAAACGTTGATTTTTTCTTACATGGAGAAGTACGGCATCACTGCGCCGCCAAAAGTGATGTGGGGTGTTGATGATGATATTCGGGTTATGATCAAAGCGCTCAATGAGCTTTTGGCATCCGAAAAAGCTGCCTATAATCCAATCGCTGTCCAATGGGAAGCAGTCAAAAACGAGATCGAAGAGATGATTTTCAAAGAAGAAGAAATCATGGTGCCCATGACGCTGGATGTCTTCAGTCTTAAAGATTGGGAACAAATTGCGGCTGACAGTTTTGACATCGGCTTTGCCTTTATCCCAGAACCGCTTCCTTGGAAACCGAGCCAAGAAGCCCTTGAAAAGGAACAGGCGGCAGAACCCGCACGGCAAGCGGCGATCAAACAAGCCCAAGAAACAACCGCTGGCATCGCAGTCGGTTTAGGATTCGATGACTTTCAAGTCACAGAATCGGAAGATTCGCCGCAAATTGCTGAACAGCCGACCGTTTCATTGCCTACTGGTAATCTGCAATTTGAGCAATTGGTGGCCATTTTTCAAACGTTGCCAGTGGACTTGACCTTTGTAGATAGTGAAGAGCGGGTGCGCTTTTATTCAGAAGGCAAGAGTCGCGTCTTTCCACGAACGAATTCGGTTTTAGGTCGTGAAGTCGTCAACTGCCATCCACCGAAAAGCATGCATCTCGTGCAACAGATTTTGGATGATTTTCGAGCGGGTACAAGGGAGACAGCTGAATTTTGGATCGATATGCGGGGCCGTAAAATCTATATTCGCTACTTTGCATTAAAAAATGAAGCAGGCATCTATTTAGGTTGTCTAGAAGTCACGCAAGACATTACGGAGATCCAAACAATCGAAGGGCAAAGCCGGTTGCTGGATCAGTGAGCAGTTTGGAGAAAGGCTGATCCGTGTCTAGTTGAAACGAAGCAAAAAAAGAAAAATCAATAAAACGCTTGCAACGTTTCTGGAAAAATAGTATAGTAAAGGCAATCAAATGGGTAGTTACTGATAATGCAGGCTATACCTTTTTACGTGTGTATGGATCCTACACATGTATTAAGGTATCGCCTTTTTTCATTTTAAGGAGGTGAGAAGCGTCTTGAAGATCAAAAAAATCTTAAACAACAATGCAGTTTTGGTCGGACAAGATGGCAAAGATTTTATCTGGATCGGTACCGGCCTTGGCTTCAAAATGAAACCAGGACAAACCGCCGATGAATCAAAAATTGAAAAAGTGTTTGTGCTTCATAAGAAATCCTCTGATCGTTTGATGGAATTGCTAGAGAACATTCCAATCCAATATGCGTCTCTTGCGGATGATATTATCCGTTATGGAAAGCAAGTCATTTCCTACCAATTAAGTGATTCCATTTACATCTCTTTGACGGATCACATCTATAATTTGATTCGCTTGAAAGAAGAAGGGATCAGCATCAACAATCGCTTGACTTGGGAAATCAAGCGTTTCTATCCCAACGAGTATGCAGTAGGAGAGCATGCGGTTCGATTGATTGAAAGCAAAACGCAATTCTCCCTAAATGAGGCAGAGATCAGTAATATCGCCATGCATTTTATTAATGCGCAAATCAATGACGATTCAGAGAAGATGGAAGATATCGAATTGCTGACACAAAAAATCAAAGACATTATTTCACTTATTCGTATTCACAATCGTGTGCACATTGATGAGAATAGTTTAGCTTTCGATCGCTTCGTCACCCATTTGAGATTCTTTTTTAAACGGATTGAAAACAAGGAAATCGTTGAAGGCGTCGGGAATCCTCTGTTAGTCCACGTGATTGATAAATATCCTAAAGCCTATGAAACCACCCGTTTGATTGGCGAATATTTAAATAAAACATTATATGACGATGAACAATTGTATTTAACGCTTCATGTACAAAAATTGATCGATCAATAATTCAAGGTGTTACTGGTAAAGCAGGCAAGACTTGACAAGGCTACAAGAAATGTAGTGTTGTTTGGTCTTGCCTTTTTTATTGGTTGTATAGTAGAGAAAGGAATGAATGAGATGCAATACCAAGAATTGAATGAACAAATTTTAAAGAATATCGGCGGAAAAGAAAACATTGCTGGATTGACGCATTGTATTACCCGTCTTCGGTTTAAACTTAAAGATGAATCAAAAGCCCAGACCCAAACGATCAAAAATTTGCCGGGGGTTGTCACCGTCGTCCAAAGTGGGGGACAATATCAAGTAGTTATCGGAAATCACGTAGCAGAAGTTTATAAAGAATTTACGGACATGATCGATATGAATACGGAAGAAACTTCTGGACAAGAGGAAGAACCAAAAGGGATTTTAAACCGATTTATCGATATTGTCGCTGGTATTTTTACGCCGATCATCAATGTCTTGATGGCAGCAGGGATGATCAAAGGGTTACTTGCTTTATTGACAACATTTGAAGTGCTGGATAAAGCATCAGGGACGTATTTGATTTTAAATGCGACAGGGGATGGATTGTTTTATTTCTTCCCACTCTTTCTAGGGTACACTGCTTCGAAAAAATTTGGGGGTAAACCTTTTATCGGAATGGCGATCGGGGCAGCATTAGTTTATCCGACGATCGTAGCAGCAAATGGCGGAAGCGAAGCGATGTATACCTTATTTGCAGGTTCTGTCTTAGAATCTCCAATCTATATTACTTTTCTTGGAATCCCTGTTATATTGATGAGCTATACTTCAAGCGTGATTCCAATTATTGCAGCTACTTATTTGGCATCAAAACTAGAAGCTTTCTTTTCTTTATTGATTCCACGAGCAGTGCGGAGTTTCTTTGTTTCTTTTCTGACCTTGATCATCACAGTTCCCTTAGTCTTTCTAATCGTTGGACCGATTACTACTTGGGCAGGATTATTATTAGGGCAAGCATTGTCAGCTGCTTACGAATTTAGTCCGATTATCGCGGGTATTGTTATCGGTGGATTTTGGCAAGTCTTCATTATGTTTGGCCTGCATTGGGGCTTTGTGCCGATCGCTTTGAACAACTATGCCACACTAGGGTACGATGTCGTGATGATGGCTGGTCTGGCAACACCTGTGGCGATGGCGGGAGTCACCCTCGCAATCTTTTTGAAAACTAGAAACAAAAAATTAAAAGAAATTGCCTTCCCTGCTTTTCTTTCGGCAATCTTTGGTATCACGGAGCCAGCACTGTATGGGGTAACCTTACCAAGGAAAAAAGCATTTTATACTACCTCCATCGCAGTCGCTGTTGCAGGAGGAATCATGGGATTGTTCAAAACGAGAGTCTACATCAACGGCGGGACAGGTATTTTCGCTTTACCACGATTTATTCACCCAGAAAATGGCATTGATAACAGTTTTATCGGGTTTGCCTTAGCTAGTGCCGTTGCCTTCGCATTAGGATTTTTGATCACATTCTTTTATGCCTATAATCCCAAAAGTGATGACGAACCAGCTAGTGAAGGAGCCAACGAAAAAAACGTGGAGCCATCGACACTGAATCATGAACTTGGACAAACTGTTCTCTATGATTTAGCAACACCAGTTAGAGGAACGATCATCCCACTAAAAGAAGTAAAAGACGAAGCGTTTTCCAGCGGATTGTTAGGGAAAGGATTAGCTGTCATTCCGTCAGAAGGAAAGGTCTACGCACCAGCAGATGGAATCGTTTCAACACTTTTTCCGACAAATCATGCTGTGGGAATCACGACCGCAGATGGTGTTGAAGTTCTGATTCATGTAGGGATGGATACAGTGAATTTGAAAGGACAGTATTTCCAGCCAGCCGTTGCCCAAGGAGACTCAGTAACGAAGGGACAATTACTTTTGAGTTTTGATAAAGACGCATTGGAAAAAGAAGGCTATTCCATCGTGACACCGATTATTATTTCAAACACGGCGGATTACCTAGATATTGTTGAAACAGACAAACAAGATGTTGAAAAACAAGATACCTTATTAACGGTCATCGGTTAGGAGGAAAGACAAGTTGAAAAAAAATATCTTTTTATTCGTAGCAGATCAGATGAGAAATGACGCACTCGCACATATGGGGAATCCCGCATCAATCACCCCTAACTTTGATGAACTGGCAGAAGAAGGGGTCTCATTTGAAAATGCCTACTGCCAAAACCCTGTCTGTGTGCCTTCTAGAAATAGTTTTCTGACGGGTTTTTATCCACATGTCAATGGGCATCGAACGATGCACTATTTGCAAAGAGAAGATGAACCCAATATTTTGAAAGAAATGAAGAATCAAGGCTATGAAGTCATCTGGATCGGCAGAAATGATGTGGTTCCAGGGGATAAACCAAAAACAGACTATTGTGATGAATATTATGACGGTGTGGTAGACGAAAACACTCGGGATGCTCAAAACAGTGAAGTCAATCATTCTGCTGATATGAACGAAGCCAGTAAACAGCTGTACGACCAGATGCTTTCAGGAGATACGTATTATTCATTTTATATGGGAAAATTACCAGACAGTGAGGGCTATGGCAAAACGGACTGGAATTGTGTGAAAAAGGCGTTGGACTATCTTGAACGTCGCAGTCAGGAAAAGACAGACAAACCATTTTTCGTTTATTGTACGATCTCATTCCCACATCCACCCTATGCTTGCGAAGATCCATGGTATTCGAGTATTGATCGTCAGAAACTGCCGAAACGCCGGCCGAATATCAAAGATATTCCTAACAAAGCCTCAATGCTGTATGGCATCAATGAGAAACAGAATTTAAACGGTTGGACAGAAGAGCGCTTTGATGAATTACGTGCCACCTATTTAGCAATGGTTTCGCGTTTTGATCATCAACTGGGCATGATCAAAGAGAAGCTGCGTGAAACAGGCTTTTACGATGAGACAAACCTCATTGTTTTCAGTGACCATGGAGACTATACTGGTGACTACACGATCACTGAAAAAGTCCAAAACTGTTTTGAAGAGCCGATCACGAATGTCCCATTGGTCATCAAACCTGCTAAAACGATTGAAAGTGTGCCGCGAATCACCAAAGCACAAGCGGAACTGCTAGATTTACCAGCAACGATCGCCGAACTGGCTGAGTTCGATCTTTCCTATACACAATTTGGAAAATCCTTGGTTCCTGTGATCAAAGGAGCCGAAGAGCACAAAGATGCTGTTTTTTGCGAAGGCGGACGCATTCATGGCGAGACACAAGCGATGGAGCTGGGGCATGGACCGAAATCTCCGTATTGGCCGCGGCTTGCGACACAGTATAGCGAAGGTCCGGAACATACTAAAGCAGTTATGTGCAAGATGGGGAACTATAAATATGTGATGCGTCTTTATGAGCATGACGAATTATATGATTTGGAAAAAGACCCAATGGAAATCAAAAACTTGGCGCTAGAAAAAGAATACGCCGAAATTGTTGAGAAAATGAAGCAACGCGTTACTCGTTTTTATATGGAAACGACTGATTTTGTTCCGATGAAACGGGACAAACGCTAAATAAGTAAAAAAAGAATCGAGGCCTCCACATGAAACACATCTCCGTATTGATCAAGCCAGCATCCTCTCTTTGCAATCTGCGCTGCACCTATTGCTTTTATGCTAACGTCAGTTCCTTGCGTGAAGTGCGTTCCTTTGGCAAAATGAAAGAGGATGTAATGGAAAAGATGATTGCAAACATTTATGCAGACTTAGAAGCTGGCGATCATTTGACGTTGGCATTTCAAGGCGGAGAGCCGACGATGGCGGGGCTGAGTTATTTTAGAAAACTAACGGCTTATGTTGCGGCGCAAAAAAAGCAAGTGACAGTACACTATGCGATCCAGACCAACGGCATGGTGATCAATGACAAGTGGTGTCGTTTTTTGAAAGAGCATCGCTTTTTAGTCGGGCTGTCGATCGATGGGCATCCGCTTGCGCACGATCGTCATCGATTAGACGCCAAAGGGCGGGGAACCTTTGCGCGGGTTTTACAGACCAAGCGGTTATTGGATGCCTATCAGATCGAGTACAATGTCTTGTGCGTGTTGACAAATCCGTTAGCAAAGGAAGCCCAGCGTGTGTTTGACTTTCTCAAGGAAGAGCAGATTGCATTTGTGCAATTCATTCCTTGCTTGGCTGATTTGGATGCCACATCAACCAACGACTATGCCTTGACACCAAGAAGCTTTGCTGGCTTTTATCAGCAGCTGTTGGCGTTTTGGCTGCAGGAATTGAAGCAAGGGCGCTACCTAAGTATCAAGCTGTTCGATGACTTATTGAATCTATTGGTGCGGCAGCAAGTAACTGCCTGCGGGATTCTAGGCAATTGCCAAGTGCAGTATGTGATCGAAGCCGACGGCAGTGTCTATCCTTGTGACTTCTATGTATTAGATGAGTATCGCATGGGCTATATCAAAGAGCAAACGTTACGGGAATTGTTTTCTCAAGACTGTTCGCAGCAGTTTTTGTGCCAGAAAAAAGACATGCCTTCGAAGTGTACGCAATGTCCTTTCCAAAAAATGTGCCGAGGAGGCTGTAAACGAATGAAAGATGCAATGTACGTGGATAGTGAGGGTTTTTGCGGTTATCAGGAGCTGTTAAAAGACTTCGCACCTAGAATCAATGAGATACTGGGGCTTTTGCAAGGGGTGAGACAATGATCGGACTGATTTATTTTCTCGTGATCGTCTTAGCAAATGCCGTAGGCGCAGTTTCCGGCATGGGGGGTGGCGTGCTGATCAAACCGATTTTCGATTTTATCGGCGCCCATTCTGTTGCTGCGATCTCTTTTTACTCGGCGACAGCGGTCTTCACGATGTCCATCGTTTCGACAGCTAGACAATTAGCCAGTGGACGGAAAATCAATTGGTCGATTGCCTTGTGGGTTTCTGGCGGCGCTGTGTTAGGCGGTGTTTTAGGCAATGTTGCCTTTGAACAGCTATTGCTTGTCTTTCGAGACGACAAGCTGGTTCAGCTGATCCAAATCCTTGTGACCGTGCTGACACTATTGTTTGCTTTTTTGTATACAAAATATAACTGGCGTGGGTTTGCGCTGGAAAAAGTCGGCTGGTATGCAGCTTGCGGCTTGATTCTCGGCTTTCTAGCCAGTTTGCTGGGGATCGGCGGCGGACCCATCAATGTTTCTTTATTGATGCTGCTGTTTGCCATGCCGATCAAAGAGGCGACGATCTATTCAATTTGTACGATTTTTTTCTCGCAGCTGGCAAAAATTTTGACGATCGCTTTTTCGACAGGTTTTGGTGCGTATGATCTGCAAATTTTGTGGTTTGTTATTCCAGCCGCGATCGTGGGAGGACTGTTAGGCGCCAAGGCCAGCAACGTCCTGTCACCGCAGCGAGTGACACTGGTATTTCAAACTGTGATCGTGCTGGTGTTACTGATTAATCTGTACAATGGCTATCAATTATTGTAAAAAGGAGGCAAGCAGATGCCCACGATTCCAGCAGGAACTTATCGAATCGGCACGAATACGATGGACGGCTTTGCCGAGGATCTTGAGGGACCGCAAATCAGCCTCGACAGCCCAGCATTTGCCATTGATGCCACGACGGTGACGAACCAAGCTTTCCAAGTTTTTGTGGAAGCAACAGGATATGTCACAGAAGCCGAGCGCTTTGGCTGGTCGTTCGTTTTTCACTATTTTTTAAGTGAGCAAACGAAACACCGCAGTCAAAAGGTACCAAATATGGCTTGGTGGTACGCGGTTAGCGGCGCAGATTGGCGTCATCCTGAAGGACCTGATTCAACGATTGCCCAGCGGATGGATCACCCAGTGGTTCAGGTGTCTCGCAACGATGCGATCGCCTATTGCCACTGGGCAAAAAAACGCCTCCCAACAGAAGCAGAGTGGGAGATCGCTGCAAAAGGCGGGACAAGTTTTGAAAAATATCCTTGGGGAAGGGAATTTTTGGCTGAAAATACCTATCATTGCAATATTTGGCAAGGAGAGTTTCCAAAAAGCAACACGCGAGCAGACGGCTTTGCCAATACAGCGCCTGCGAAATGGTATGAGCCCAATGGCTTTGGTCTCTATCAAGTGATCGGCAATGTCTGGGAATGGTGCGTCAATCCTGCCCGCATCCCGCTGACACAGTTTCAACAACAGACGGGACAAACCTTTTGGGCAAGGAATCAAACACAAGATGATCAAATGTATGCGACTCGCGGCGGTTCGTTTTTGTGCCACGAATCCTATTGCAAACGATACCGAATTGCCGCTAGAAATGGTAATTCTGGGATGTCGGCAGCCAATAATCTAGGGTTTCGGTGTGTCAAAGACTTGGATCAGTAAATCGTTAAATGCAAAAGCGGCGCCTATTCACGTGGATAGGTGCCGCTTGTTTTATTGCCATTCGGATTGATAATTTCCTTTGAGATCATAAACATAATTGATCTCGGTGCGATTACGAATCCCATTTAAACCAACGGTCCAAGTCCATTCACCTTGGGAGCCGTTTAAAATGACGATGCTGACGCCAGGGACATAGTGATCCAGCTGAGCTGCTCGTGCCTCAGAATCCTTGATGATCTTGGGAATGACGCCCCAATCGATGGCATCAAAGGCAATGGTATCTTCCATCGAAAGCTCGATCGTATCGTCGTCTTTTTTCCATTTGGTCAACAGATTTTCTGGGTAATACCAATACTCGTCTTGCAGGCCTGTGTTTGGATTGATCACTCGCGCAACTGCATAAATGCCGCTTTTTAGCGGGACATTGCGGATGTGAAAACTATAGCTGACCAGTTGCAGCTCTTTGTCCTTGAGTGAGGATTGATTCGGCAGCGCAGCCATGATTTCTTTGGCACTGGCTTCTTCTCGAAAGAGTTGGCGGTCTACAGGTAAAAAGGTGGAAACTACGCCAATACAAAAGAGAATCACTGGCAGCAAGAGCAATGAGAATAACCAATAGAATGGCGATTTTTTGCGTTTCTTGATGCCGATGATCAGACCGATCAAAAAGACCAGCAGGATCCCTGCTACCCAAAAGTAGGGGAACAAACGAATGATCTGATGTCTGGTTTCAACGACTTGGTATTCATTCAGACCAAACCAATTTTCTGCGATGGTGAGGTTATTTAAAACAATGATTCCGCCAATAATACTTAGAATAAATAAGAAAATCAATAGCAAAAGTATCCGGCCGAGTATCCGACGTATCAGTGAGGGTCTAGTAGGTGGGGTCATGAGTCACGTCCTTTTTATTTTTTTCGAAAATAGTAGGTTAAATACAAGAGTAGTACAACTAGTGTTTTTTTTCAATGATTGTAGACAAAAAAACTGCATCCGCAGATGCGACCTCAAAAAGTTAGACCAAAAATCTAACTTTTTTGGGGTCAGTACACCGCAGATGCAGGTTTTATTTTCAATTAGTCGAGGGTTTGTTGGCGGGCGATAGCTGGAAAGAATTTCAGGCTATACAATGCGCTGATCCCAACTAGAATATAAATGACGCGGGCAATGATCGACGTGCTGCCGCCGGTGATCGCTGCGACAAGGTCAAACTCGAAGGCGCCGACCAGCAGCCAATTGATACCGCCGATGATCAATAAGGTCAGTGCGATCCCATCAAATGTTTTTAACATAGGAAACTCCTCTCTAGTTGTCGCCCCATCAACGTTCATCGTCGGTGATGGTGACATCTTTTTCTTTCTCGCCTTGTTGATTGCGATCATTATAGATATAGACATGGCGAACGATTTTAATCAGCGGGCGAATGGTCAAAAAGACTCCGCCGATCAAATAGGCGATCGTTCCGTAAATCGCAGGCAAGCTAGTTAATGAAACGATACTTCCGAAAATATAAAACAAGCCCGTCAAAATATCATTCGTAAGTGAGATCAACATGTAGCGATTTTGAAAGTAGATGCGAAAGCGGCTTGCCTTGATGATCACATCTTCTTCTTTTCCCGGATCGAATTGATGTTCACTCCGTTTGATTTTTGGCATAGGTGCTATCACTGCTCCTTTGTTTGTGCTAAGGTTTCAAGACAACTTTGATGTTCTTGTCTTCTTTTTTGTCAAAAATCTCATACGCTTTGGCAGCATCTGCTAAAGGCATCGTGTGAGTGATGATCTGTGACGGGTCAAACAAACCATCGGCAATCATGTCATAAATTTTCGACATTAAATGGATCACAGGTGCTTGCCCGTGTTTGACATCAATGTTGCGCATAAAGAATTCTTGCAATGGATAAGAAGAAGCAGGAGTCATGTAAACGCCAGTGATTTGGACGGTACCAAATTTTTTGACTGCTTTGGCGGCCATCTGGATCGGTGAGATCGTTCCACTTTGCAAGCTGACTAGGTTTTTGGCTTTTTCTTTGACGGGTTCTAAACCATCCATCCCAACACAGTCGATGATCACATCAGCGCCACCTTTGGTCAGCTCATACAGTTCATCAGCACTAGTAGCCAAATCATCCAATTGGAATGTTTCGACTTGATTGTAGCTGCTGGCTTTTTCTAAGCGATGAGCAACAGGATCCACGGCAATCACCCGCTTAGCGCCTGCCATCACGGCAAATTTTTGGGCAAACAACCCAACTGGGCCTGAGCCTAAGACGATCACGGTATCATCCTTTTTGACGCCAGCGTTTTGGACGCTCCAATACGCTGTAGGTAAGATGTCAGATAAAAACAATACTTTTTCATCAGGGATCGTTGATTCAGGTACGATAAACGAGGTGAAATCTGCGAAAGGTACGCGCAAGAATTCGGCTTGACCGCCCCAGTGGTTACCGTTCATTTTTCCGAAACCGAACAAGCCGCCATACAATGTATCTTCTGAAGAATTGTCGCATTGACTTTCCATTTCATTTTGACAAAAGTGGCAATGGCCGCACCCGATATTGAAAGGGATGACGACACGGTCGCCTTTTTTTAGTTTCTGTACTTGACTGCCAACTTCTTCGACAATACCCATTGGTTCGTGACCAACGACATAGCCTTCTTCCAAGACCGAGCCGCCATGGTGGTAAAGGTGGAGATCAGAGCCGCAGATTGCGGTTGCGGTGATTCGGATGATCGCATCCGTCGGTTCTAAAATCGTTGGATCTTCTACACGACGAACGTCCATTTTTTGATTTCCTTGCCAGGTTACTGCTTGCATCATTTTTCCTCCTTGTTTGTTCAGATAAGTTCGGACAATCACTAATTTTTTCAACAACACGTTTTTACTTTTTAGTAACAGATAATTTAATTCTGCAAGGATTTTAACGATTTGACAACGAAAACGCTCAAAACGGTTGATTTGATTTTTCTTCATCAATGGTTTAAAAAAAGAAAAACAGATGATTTGCTAAAAAAGTGAAAGCGTGACACTATTAAAGTGAAGCATGCATGTGTTACGAGTATCTAACGGAACCTGCATCAACCAGTGACAAGAAATGAGGAGGGATGATCATGGATCTAACGATTCGAGGAAAAGCTTCCTGCACGAATTGCAATGAAAACTTTGATGGGAAGCTGGTCGTTCATTTACAAGAAGACAGCGAGGGGCAATTAACCATGGTACCACCGTTGGAAACGAATGAATTGGCAGAAGATGAAATCGCTATTCATTATGCTTACGGGGAAGTGAAGGAAGCCATCGAAGGAACCTTCGTATGTCCAAACTGTCAGACTGAAAATGAGGTTCGGATTGAAATTCCGACCGAGCTATTAGATGGCTCAATGAATTAAATGAATAATCAAATTGAAAAAGCTCTCTGTTCCTTGAACAGGGAGCTTTCGTTACCTATTGGTCATTGGTTTGTTTTGTGCCATCAATGATTTGGACATTGAAGTCTCGTAAGATATCGAGTCCTTGCGACTCGTGGTTTTTACCAGCGACTAATGTTTTATTGATAGTGAAATCAGCGTCAGGAAAGGCGCTTTGGATCTCGATGGTATTGGAAAGGACACAGATGTTGGTTTCAACACCAGTGATTTCGATTTTCTTTTCTTCTTCAGGTTCAAATAGATTTTTCTTAATGTCGATCAAGACTTCAGGTGGAATACTGTAATAGTATTTCTTGACGACTTTTTCATTTTCGAGAGGCTTAAGTTCTGGGATCAGCTGCAGGGCATCGGCTTCTTCATCAGGCGTTCCTTTGACTTCGATTGGAATGTCGCGGGTGTGTAAGATGTACTCCCCATCCGCCCGTGCTTGTTGTAGGCGCTTGGCGATTCGTTTGACGAGAGCGGCGCCATCTGGCACATACGCTTCGTTCTCTTCATCGAGAATTTGGTTTTGCATATCGACAATGACTAGCATGTGGTTACTCCCTTTCTATAAACATCGTTTTTCAAATGGTCTGACGTGAGGTTGAAAAATAGGTGCTATTTCTATGATGCCCCACTTTTTTTATATTTTCAAAGAAAACGCTCTTCTTGTCGAGAAACGGTAAAAACGTTATTTTTTTATTCGAATCACGATGCTTTTTATTTGCTGAAAAGAAGAAGTAGTGATAGCTTTTAAATAGTACATTAAAAATAAATGAAAGTAGGTTAGGTTAAATGAGAAAGTTATTTTATATGGGGACTTTGCTTTTTTCAGTTGGTGTACTGGCGGCAGGATGCGGCAACAGTGAAACCGCTGATTCCTCGGGGAATGAGTCAGCAGATGGCAAAACGACGTTGGACTTTTGGTCCTTCTGGGGGTCTGGTGCAAGACAAGAAGTAATTGAAGAAATTATTGATGATTTTAATGCGTCACAAGATAAAATCGAGGTCAAATACAGCTACCAGCCTTGGGGCGATATTTGGACAAAATCACTGTCGTCGATCACTGCTGGCAATCCGCCTGATGTTATTGTACAAGATATCAATTCTGTTGCTCAGCGGGCAGAAGCGCAGCAAGCAACGAATTTAAGTGAGTATATCGAAGAGGGCTTTTCTGATGAATTTTATCCGCAATTATGGGATACAGTGGAGTACGAAGGGGATGCCTATGCCGTTCCTTTCAATACAGATACGCAAGTTATTTTCTACAATAAGACACTCTTTAAAGAGGCTGGTATCAGTGAAGAGCAACTGCCACAAACGTGGGAGGAGTTAGAAACAGTTGCTCGTAAATTAGACGTCAAAAACGGTGATGACTTTGAGCGGATCGGCTTTTACCCATTGTGGAATTTAGGCGCTGACGTGTGGGCGTTGAATGCCGACGATGGCGTCAGCTGGTTTGACAAGGACGAGAACGTCAAAATCGATACAGACAACAAAGTGGAAGCGTTGGAATGGATCTTAGACTGGCAAGAGTATTATGGTCAAGATACCATCAATCGCTTAGAAGCTGAATTTGGTTCAGGGGTTGCCGATCCATTCATTTCCGGATTAGTGGCGATGCGTGCGCAAAACATCAACTACTACTCAAGTTTGGCGGAAAATGCACCAGATGACTTTGAATTTGGGGTCATTCAAATTCCTGAAAAAGAAAGCGGCTCTGGTCACTGGTCATGGGGCGGCGGGTTCGTCCTAGAAGTGCCATACGGTGCCAAAGATCCTGAAGCGTCCTATGAGTTTATCAAATACTTGTCGACACCAGAAGTTCAAGAGAAATTTGGCGAGAAGAGCTTTGATATCATGGCGAATCGGACAGCCAACGAAAACTTGGTCAACAACGACAATCTAGATGAAAACGGCCAAATGATCTACCAAATGGCGGATGAAAACTTTGCCCATACGGTGATCACGCCTGTGCCATTGACAGCGCCTGACTTCAGCAGTCTTGTCAATGAACAGATCGACCAAATCATGCTAGGTAGCAAAACACCGGCTGAAGGGTTGGCAGATGCGCAAAAAGCGGTGGAAGATCTTGTTGAGCAAAACAAATAAACTTCAAAACGAGCGTTTTTAAAAAAGAAGGAAAGTCCAGTCGGTTAGCGGACTGGGCTTTGCTTTCTGCTTTGCGAAGCGGACATGTTTTCTTGAACAAACAATGAGTAAAAATAGAATGGAAATGAGTAAAAATAGAATGGAGTGGAAGGAATGCCAAAGAAGCGTTCAAAAAGTAAACGGCAAGAAGCTCTTTGGGGCTACTTCTTCGTAGCACCATTTTTGCTTGGGTTCGTGGTGTTTATGTTAGGGCCCATGCTGTTTTCCTTCGTAGGAAGCTTTACCGATTACAATCTGACTTCGAAAATGAATTTTATCGGCTTTAAGAACTTTACCCGCATGTTTACGCAAGATACCCTGTTTTGGAAATCTCTCTATAACACGGCGTATTTTGTACTCTTCAATGTTCCCTTAACCACGTTGTTCAGTGTCTTTCTAGCCACGTTATTGAATCAAAAAATCCGCGGAATCAGTTTTTTCCGAACCACCTTTTACTTGCCAGCGATCCTTTCAGGGGTTGCCGTCTACGTCTTATGGATGCAATTATTATCTCCTTCCGCAGGATTGATCAATACCTTCTTGAGCTGGTTCAATATCAAAGGTCCAGCATGGCTGTTTGATCCCGAATGGACGAAACCAGCGTTGATTTTGATGAAGATTTGGAGTTCGGGGGGCGCGATGCTCTTGTATCTAGCTACCTTGCAAAATATTTCACCGACGCTGTATGAATCGGCTGAGATCGATGGGGCGGGAGTTTGGGCGAAATTCAAAAATATTACGATCCCTTTGATCACGCCAATCATCTTCTATGATGTGATTACTTCAACGATCGGTTCTTTTCAAATTTTCCAAGAAGCATACGTGATGACCAAAAATGGTACCGGCGGTCCGGCAAATTCGCTGCTCTTCTATAATTTGCATATGTGGAACAAAGCCTTCGTCGCCTTTGATATGGGCTATGCGATGGCCATGTCGATGATCTTGTTCTTGATCGTCTTAGTCTTGACCTTTATCAATCTCAAGCTGGCACCACGCTGGGTTCACTATACCGGAGGTGGCAGCTAATGGAAATGACGACAAAAACACGAAGCAAATCAAGCCAACAGCGAGTCAAAAAAATCATCAGCTATGTGGTGATGTCGATCATCGGGATCGTGCTACTGATTCCGTTGCTGTGGATGGTCTTTACGTCATTGAAACCGATGGAGGAGATCGTGCGCTACCCGCCGACCTTTTTCCCAGAAGAAATCAATCTTGGCAATTATTTGGAGACTATCAACGCCTTTCCATTTTGGCAGTATGCAAAAAATACGTTATTCATTACCGTCTTAGTGGTCTTCGGGAATGTCTTATCAAATTCCTTCATTGCTTATGGGTTTGCAAAATTGGCCTTTCCAGGAAAAAATCTGATCTTTGCCCTCGTCTTGTCTACGATGATGATTCCTGGCTTTGTGACGATGATCCCGCAATATGTCTTATTTTCCAAAATCGGCTGGGTCGGCACCTATCTGCCGCTGATCGTTCCAGCGTTTTTCGGCAACGCCTTTAACATTTTCTTGATGCGGCAGTTTTACTTGTCCGTCAACAATGAATTGATCGAAGCCGCTAAGATCGATGGCGCCAATCATCTTTATATTTGGAGCCATCTAATGATCCCATTGACGAAACCCGCGCTGATCACGATTGCCATCAACTCCTTCAATGGGGCGTGGAATGATTTCTTAGGACCATTACTGTATATTCAAAACCAAGAAAAGTACACGCTGCAGATTGGCCTGCAAGTTTTCCAAAACCAATCAACGACCCAGTGGAACTACTTGATGGCAGGAGCAACGCTTGTGCTATTGCCGACGATCTTGCTGTTCTTCCTCGCTCAACGTTACTTTATTGAGGGAATGGATCTGACGGGAGGTTCCAAAGGATGAGAACAAAAGTTACCCCTCAACGCTTAAACCAAGCGCTGTTGACTGGCATCAACTGGCTTCCGCATTTACTGGTTTTACAAGGCATGTGGCTGTTGTATTCCTTGCCTTTGATCACGAGTACCACCGCTAGTCGAGCATTGATCGAGACGTTGACGGAACTGCGGAACGATGGCTTGGAGGCAAGCAGCAAAGCTCGTTTTCAGCAAGCATTTCATCAGCAGTGGGCAACAAGAAAAGGGCAAGACCGTTTGCTCAGTCTATTCTTCCTGCTGCTTTTGGCGGACAGCTTTATCTTTAGCCGTTTGCAGTACCCGCTGTTTCAGATCGCTAGTTACGCGTTAGCGTTCACCTTTGGCTTGTTTTGCTTGGTCTTACTTTATCAAACGAGGCTGCTTCACACCTATCCGCAGCAGCCCAGCTCATTGTTTTATAGTTTTTATCAGTTTGCTCGTTCACCCAAACGAGTACTGGCGCATCTTTTAGCAACAGTGACGCTTGTCTTGACCTTTTTGCTGTTTGGCCCAGTCTACTTATTGGTCTTAGGAATCAGCACCTTGTATTTGGTCAATGTCGTGCTCTGTGACCAAGCGCTCAAATAGAAAACAAATGGGCATCCCGAAACTTCCTTAGTGAAAAGCTAAGGAGTTTCGGTTTTTTTGTGAAAAGAAGGTTGACAGGGTCAAAAATTATGCCTATGCTGAATGTAAATTTAGTAAACAGTAAACAGATGAGGTGCAGCTATGGCAAGTATGAGAGATATCGCGAAATTAGCCGGGGTGTCGGTAGCAAGTGTTTCTAGAATCCTTAACAATGATGAAACCTTCAGTATCAATGAACACACGCGGCAACGAGTCATTGAGATCGCCAACCAAATGAACTACTCAAAAGAAAAAAATCAACCCCATTCCCGTGACGTCGGCGACCAAAACACGATTGCCATCATTACCCGCCACGATCGAGAGTCGGAAAGAAACGATCCGTACTTTATGATGATCCGCAATGGGATCGAAAAGGAAGCGGCAAAGTGGCGCTTAAAAACGATTCGGGCCTTTTCCATGCGGGAGCCTCAAAAAGATTTGGCACAATTGGCGAAGTATGGCGCAGTCATTATTATTGGAGAGATGACCAGCGATGCTTTGGCAGAGATCAGTCAGCAAAATGCCAATATTATACTGGTGGATAATTATAGTGAAGCACCTAGCTACGATTGCATCCAAACCGATTTTGCCCAAAAGACCCACCAGATCCTCACGATGTTAAAAGAGAAGGGCCATGAGAATATCGCCTTTGTGGGTGGTGTTGCCAGCCGAGTGACGATTTCTGGCGAAGTCGTTTACGATGAACAAGAGATTCGAGCAGAAAACTACCGCCAATGGATGCTGCTCAATAAATTGGAAAAGTTCACAACCGTGCTGCAGGGGAAATGGTCACCAGAGACTGGGTTGCATTTTGGTCAGCAGATCGCGCAAATGAATCCTCGCCCCACAGCGATCGTCGTTGCCAGCGATCCTATGGCTGTCGGGGTTTACAAGGCACTCGCTGAAGCGGGGTTATCGATTCCTAAAGATGTGTCAGTCGTTAGTTTTGATGATATCGAAATGGCGCAATTTATGACGCCCGCACTGTCTTCCGTCAAGATGAAAGCTGAAGAGATGGGGCAGATGAGTGTCGAATTAGCGAAAAATAAAATCCTTGGGGTGCGGACGATGCCTGTTCGCGTCGTTTGTGGCAGTGAATTGATCATTAGAGAATCGATTGCCGAAAAAGATCAGTGACGTCTGATCTTTTTTTATTTTAGGGGTTGTGTAAACATTAACTAAACAACTATACTGATTGTAGTAAACGTTTACAGTTAAAAATAAAGGAGAAAACGAAATGAAGTTTATTGATAAATTAGCCGAAAAGATGGTGCCTTTTGCTCAGATCATTGCCAACAACAAATACTTGTTAAGTCTTCGTGATGGGTTTATGGTCGCTTTTCCTGCAACAATGTTTGCGTCAATTATGATTATTATTCAAAATCTGCCTGCTACTTTCGGACTCTCGGAAAAACTTCCAGAGGGATTCATCACGTTTCTAAACGACTTTTTTGGTCCTATCGGAAATGCGACCATGAGTATCACCGCTATTTTCGTTGTTTTTGGGATCGGCTATCAATTGGCTGGCAAGTATGGACAAGCCAAATTATTTGCGGGTGCCATCTCACTGTCTTCGTTTTTGATGCTGCTGCCTTTTGGCTCATCCGAAGAGTTAGGTACAGTGATCCCCTTGTCGAAATTAGGGGCTGAGGGAATGTTTGTCGGAATCATCACGGCCATTATCGCTACGCAGATCTATTGCAAAATCAGTGCGGCTGGGCTGACGATCAAAATGCCAGATTCGGTTCCGCCAATGATCGCAGAATCATTTATCGCCATCATTCCTGGTGCGGCACCGTTGTTTCTTTTCAATTTGATTCGCTACTTGTTCACCTTTACTTCATGGGGCAATGCCGTTGATTTCGTTTATGAGATTTTGCAAAAACCATTAATGGGCTTAGGCGGTACGTTGCCAGCAGTACTGATCGCCGTCTTGTTCACCCAATTCTTCTGGTGGTTTGGGATTCACGGGACACTAGTGGTCAATGCGGTGATCGATCCAATCATGAATGCGTTAGCGATCGAAAACTATGAAGCTTACAAAGCAGGGGCTGAACAATTGCCCCATATCATTAACACTACGTTTATGGGCGTGTTCGTCAATCAAGGAATGCAGCTGGGGATCTCGATTACAATGGCCTTCTTTATCGCTCGTTCGATTCGGATGAAAAAATTAATGAAGACGGTGATCGCTCCATCTGTTTTCAACGTATCTGAACCGATGACCTTTGGTTTGCCGATCGTCTTGAACCCGATCGCTTTTGTCCCATGGATCTTAGCGCCATTAGCCAGTACGACGATCTCTTACTTTGCGATCGCCGCAGGCTTGGTGCCACGACCAATTGGAGCAACGGTGGTTTGGACGACCCCTGTTTTCTTATCTGGTTGGTTAGGCACTGGTTCTGTTGCCGGCGCAATCTTACAGTTAGTGACGGTTGCCGTAATGACCTTGATTTGGGTGCCATTCTTGATCGTAATGGATCGCGGGTACTTGAAAGAAGAAAAAGCAGAAGCGGCATTAAATGAACAAGCGGCATCTGAAATGATCAATCAAAGAGTAGAAGAAAGATAAGCCCAGAAACGGAAAGGAATGCAATAGCGCACCCTTTAGAAAGGAATTTGTGATGAGAACCGATACATTGTCTTGCAGTTATCAAATGAATACCACACCTACGGACTTTTCCCGTGTGTTATTGGCGGAACAAGAGAAATTCTTTCTAGCCAAACAAGCCCAAGAACCGTTCGGGGAAGGCTGCCGTATTGAAACGATGATCCAAACCAAAACCGCCCCGCGGTTGGTACCTGCCGTCATGACGGTCAAAAAAATTGCCGCGGATGAGCTGTGGCTTCGTACGACCCATGAAGAAGGAGTGATCGATCAACGGTACAGTTTTGCTCCAGGACGAAAAGGGAAGCTGCAAGTCACGTATTCGGAACAAAGCCGTTTTGCGCAGCAGAAAACAACCTACAGTTTTATGCTGGCGGCGCTGTTTTACAAATTCTTTTTCAATCGCGGCGTCAAAAAACGCTTGCGTTATCTTGAAGCAGCTTGTCAACGAGCAGGGACAAATGAAAAAAATGGGGAAAATTGAGGATAGCAATGATAGAAATTAGGAATGAACAACTCTTTCACTTATACAATGAAAAAATCAGTTATATCATAAATGTGTTACCAAATCAGCAACTGGGTCATGTCTATTTTGGGCCATCTCTAGGCACACTGGCGCCATTTGATCAAGCGTACCTTGAGAAAAAAGAGAATAAATCGGCAGGAACCGTCAAGTTTTTTGAAGCTGACAATCTTTTTACCTTGGCGGACCGTTTTCAAGAATTGCCAACGTATGGGACTTCTGATTTTCGAGAAGGGGCAGTGTCGGTTTTTGAGGAAGAAACCCCTCTTTATGTGGATTTTAAACTTGTGGCTTTTCACTGTTTTGAGGGCAAAGAACGAAAGCTGGCGCAACCAGCCAGCTTTGCTTCTGCCGATGAAAGCCAAAGCATCGTCTTTGAATTAGTAGATCAAGAGCGGCAGCTGGAAATGGCGCTCACCTATACGATCTTCAAAGGATCAGGAACGATCACGCGGCAGCAAACACTGACCAATAGGGGGAGCAAGCCGAGAACCATCCAGCGCTTTTTGAGTGGTGTCTTGGAGCTGAAAAATCGCGATTTTGAACTGCTGCATCTTTCAGGCGCATGGCTGAAAGAACGGCATATCAAGACGGTCCCTTTGACCCAAGGGACGATCAGTGTCGGCTCGTTAAAAGGAGCGTCTGGTCATCAGCACAATCCTTTTGTCGCCTTAAAAGAACAGCAAGCCACCAATGACACTGGTCACGTCTATGGTGCCAACCTGATTTATTCGGGCAACTTTTTGGCGCAAGCGGAAATGGATGAATGGGACAACGTTCGATTGATGTTGGGGATACATCCTGAGCATTTCAGCTGGCAGCTTTCACAAGGAGAAACTTTTGAAGCCCCAGAATGTCTCTTCACCTTCACCGCTGCTGGTCTGAATGGCTTGAGTCAAGAATCCGCCCAATTTATCGAAAAGCATGTAATTGCTCCTTATTGGCAAAAGCGGCAGCGGCCGATCGTCTTTAATAACTGGGAAGCGACTTATTTTGATTTTAATGAAGAAAAGCTGTTGACCTTAGCTCAAGAAAGCAAGGCGTTAGGGATGGAGTGCTTTGTGCTGGATGATGGTTGGTTTGGAAAACGCAACGACGATCGCAGTTCATTAGGCGATTGGGTGGCGGACCCTGCCAAATTTCCAAAAGGAATCGGGTCTTTTGCTGAGAAAATTCATGCCATGCAGCTGCAACTGGGGATTTGGTTTGAACCAGAAATGGTTTCGCCGGATAGTCAGTTGTACCAAGAGCACCCTGAGTGGGTAGTCAAGCATCCTTATGAGCGGATCTCTGTGGGGCGCGGACAATACGTGTTGGATTTTGCCAATCCAGCAGTGGTTGAGGCGATTTTCGAAGCGATGCAAAAAGTGATCCTTGAAACCAAGCTGGATTACATCAAATGGGATATGAACCGCAATATCACTGAAGCTTACTCTCCCTATTTAGCGGAACAGGGAATTTCTCAGACGGAGTTTTATCATCGCTACATTTTAGGTCTTTATCGCTTATATGAAAAAATCTTAGCTGCGTTTCCGACCCTTTTGATCGAAGGCTGTGCTGGCGGCGGGGGCAGATACGATTTAGGGATCTTATTTTACAGTCCGCAGATTTGGCCTAGTGATGATAGTGATGCAGTGGAACGTTTAGCCATCCAAAGCGGAACGTTGTTAGGGTATCCTTTGTCCTCCTTCAGCAATCACGTGTCGGCGGCACCAAACCACCAAGTCGGCAGGTCAACGTCTTTAGCCTTTCGGCAAACCGTCGCAATGTTTGGGCCTTTGGGGTATGAACTCGATCTCTTTCACTTGTCTGAAACTGAAAAACAGGCAATCAAATCCCAAATCGTCTTTTATAAAAAACAGCGGCAATTGCTGACCTTTGGCACTTTTTACCAGCTGCAGCAGTTGGACCATGCCAATGAAACGACTTGGGCGGTGTATGATCCGCAAAATGAAGAAGCCTTGGTTGCTTTCTTTCGCGTGTTGGCACAAGCCAATCCGACGGCGGAAGACTTTTTGCCCGCAGCCTTTCTCAATGTCCAACAGGTGTACCAGGTCAATGGCGAAACTGTCTCTGGTCAGCTGTTAAGGCAATTAGGGTTGCGTAAACCCTATCAGTTTAATGCCGTCAACCATGGAACAGCACAAGTCACTGGCGATTTTCAATCATTTGTCTACCAGTTACAAGCCAAAAAAGGAGTAGAATGATGAGCAATCAATTGTTTGATCAGCAGTTTATGCATGGCGGGGATTACAACCCCGATCAATGGCTGGCTTATCCAGAAATCTTGCAAAAGGATCTTGCTTATATGCAGCAAGCCCATGTCAACACCGTCACATTAGGGGTATTTGCTTGGAGTGCCTTAGAGCCGCAAGAAGGCGTTTATCAGTTTGACTGGTTGGATCGTGTGTTTGATCAGATCCATGGCATCGGCGGCAAAGTCATTTTGGCCACTCCTAGCGGTGGGCGGCCTCAATGGCTAAGCCAAAAGTATCCTGAAGTCAATCGGACCAACGCCCAAGGGCAAAAACATACCCATGGGTTTCGCCACAATCACTGTTACTCTTCACCGATCTATCGGGAAAAGGTGACGCAAATCAATCAGCAGTTGGCAAAACGTTACGGCAAGCATCCGGCATTAGCCATGTGGCATATCTCCAATGAGTACTCTGGGGAATGCTTTTGCTCCTATTGTCGGGAAAACTGGCGCAGCTGGCTGCAAAAAAAATATGGTGATTTAGCCACGTTGAATCATGCCTGGTGGACTTCTTTTTGGGGCGGTACGTACTCTGATTGGTCGCAGGTTTTACCGCCTTCACCTTTAGGGGAACACAAAGTGCATGGCATGGATCTTGATTGGAAACGATTTGTCACAGATAGGACGATCGATTTTTATTTGCATGAATGTGCGCCGATCCGTCAGCTGACACCGGACATTCCTGTGACGACGAATTTTATGGCGGAAGGACATGCTACCCAAGATTTTATTCCTTTGGAAGGCATTGATTACAGCAAGTTCGCTCGTCATGTGGACATCGTTAGCTGGGATAGTTACCCTGATTGGAACAACAACTTTGAATCCTTGGCAGCGACAGCGATGAAATCCGCCTATGTGCATGACCAGTACTGGTCATTGAAGAAACAGCCCTTTTTAGTGATGGAATGCACGCCGAGTTTTGTTAACTGGCATTCCTTTAATAAAGCGAAAAAGCCTGGTGTCCATCAGTTGAGTGCCATGCAGCAGATCGCTCACGGCTCAGATAGTACCTTGTATTTTCAATGGCGCCAATCCCGCGGCAATTCAGAAAAATTCCATGGGGCAGTCGTGGGACATGATGATTCCACGGAGAATCGGGTCTTCAAAGAAGTTGCGGCTTACGGCAAGCGCTTGGAAAAAATCAAAGAGATTCAAGGAACCACAAGAAAAAAAGCAGTGGCGATCCTTTTTGACTGGGAAAGCAACTGGGCATTGAAGCGAGGCGGCGGGTTTGGTCGACCAACCAGACGGTATCCGCAAACGTTGCAGGAGCATTATCGTTATTTCTGGGAACAAGACATCGCTGTCGATATTTTGACGCCAGAGCAAGATTTTTCTGACTATCAGTTGGTGATTGCTCCAATGCTTTACTTGATGACATCAGAGACGATGGCAAAACTTTGCCAGTACACGGAAGCCGGTGGTACCTTGATTTCCAGTTACTTTAGCGGCATGGTCAATGAAACCGACTTGTTGTATCTGGGGGGCTTGCCACAGCCGTTGCGAGGGTTATTAGGCATCAACGTGCTGGAGCTAGAAACTCTTTTTGACACTGAACACAATCAGTTGGTTTTTCAAGGACAGCCCTTTGAAACACGGGACTATTCTGCAATCATCGAAGCCGAAACAGCGGAGGTACTAGGGGAGTATCAAGCGGATTTTTACCAAGGAACACCTGCGATCACCAAAAATGCCTTTGGTGCAGGCACTGCCTACTATCTGGCGGCTCGCACCAACTATGACTTTTTCGAACAGTTTTATGCCTCTTTGGTCCGTGAGCTGTCCTTGGCAGAGGAAAGGATCGCGCATGCCAATCCTGCAGTCTCGATCCAAGGCAGGTTCAGTCCAGAACGAACGTACTTTTTCATCATGAATTTTTCTGAGAAAGAGCAGACATTGGACTTGATCAAAGAAGTCGTTGATTTAGAGACCAATCAAGCAGTCCCTCAAACAGCAACCTTGGCGCCGTATGAAGTGCGAGTGGTTTATTTTAACAATTAGCTGACCATTGGAAAAAACGTCCCTTTCGATAAATGCAGAAAGGGACGTTTTTTTGATGAATGGTTTATCAGAAATCATTCTGGATCGGATGCTTGGTGCTTTTTCATCCATTGAGGCAATGCGGCACTGATTTGTGTCGGCAAAACGACATAGTGCTCTTTTGCCAATGCTTCGCCAATCAGGCTATGGAGATAGACAGCCGCTTGGATCGTTTCCTCTGTTTTTTCAAACTGTGCCAAAAAGCTGGTGATCATGCCTGCCAGCGTATCACCCATCCCACCAGTCGCCATTGCGGGTTTTCCGAGGGGATTTTGGGCGATGTTGCTGCCGTAAATTTGTGTGCGATGGCTTTTTAAGACTACCAGACTTCCGAGTTTTTGTTGGGCTTGCTGGTTGTTTTCTTCTGTCTGGTCGGCAATTGCCAGTCCGCTGAGCCGTTGCCATTCCATCTGATGCGGCGTGAAGACGACTTGTTCAGGAAAGGGGATGATCAGCGGATATTTGGCAGCCAAATTGATCGCCGAACCATCGATCACCAACCATTGGTGTTCTTTTTGGGCAGAAACGATCCGCTGCAGCAGATCAAAATTGCTTTTTCCTTCGCCTAATCCAGGACCAATCAGTAGGACGTCTGCCGATTCGGTGACCGTATCGATCAGTTCTGTTTGCTGCCAATCGACAAACATCGCTTCAGGCAAGCGGGCGTGCAGGGCGGTTCGGTTGACGCCATCGGAGATCACGGTGGTCAAACCAGTTCCCCCATACACACAGGCTTGCGCAGCCATTAAGATCGCCCCACCGAATTGGCGGTTGCCCCCTACTAAAACGGCTCGGCCAAAAGTGCCTTTGTGGCTTTTTGTCGGGCGCTGTTGGATCACTTTGGATAAAATTGCAGAATCAAGTTGCTCCATGCAATGACTCCTTTCGTTAATCAAAATCGAGTTATATTTATTATACCTGTTTCCTAGAAATTTCATAGAAAAGACCCATGGAAAAAGGCGCAATTTTTTTTCCTTTTTTGGTTTAAGAGTGTTATCATAAATAGCGAGAACAGAAATGGAGGGAACACTATGACAATCGATTGGAAAAAAGAGGTCGAAGCCCGCAAAGACGATTTGCTGAACGACTTGATTGATCTATTGAAAGTGAAAAGTGAAAGAGAAGATGATAAAGCGACTGCGGATGCGCCATTTGGTCCTGGACCTCGTGATGCGTTGCTACACATGCTAGCTTATGGCGAACGTGATGGCTTCACAGTCAAAAACGTCGATAACTACGCTGGTCACATCGAATTTGGTGAAGGAGACGAAACATTAGGGATCTTCGGCCACATGGATGTTGTTCCTGCAGGTGACGGCTGGTCAACCGATCCTTATGATCCAGTCATCAATGACAACAAAATCTATGCTCGTGGTTCTTCTGATGATAAAGGTCCTTCAATGGCTGCCTATTATGGGATGAAGATCATCAAAGAATTGGGCTTGCCATTATCGAAAAAAATCCGTTTTGTCGTTGGTTCTGATGAAGAAAGCGGCTGGGCAGATATGGATTACTACTTTGAGCATGAAGAAAAGCCTGATTTTGGCTTCTCACCAGATGCCAATTTCCCAATCATCAATGGAGAAAAAGGGAATGTGACGTTAGGTATCCATTTCCAAGGCAACAATGAAGGAGACTTCACGCTGCAAAGCTTTACTGCTGGCTTGCGAGAAAATATGGTACCAGGAACGGCAACAGCAAGCTTCATTGCTCCATCAACAGAAGAAGCATTAGCGATCGAAAAAGCCTTTTTCGATTACGTTGAAGCCAATCCAGTGACGGGGACGATTGAAACAGAAAATGAACAAGTGACGATCGAATTAGTCGGTAAAGGTGCTCATGGTGCCAGCCCACAATCAGGAATCAATGCGGGGACTTTCTTAGCAGTCTTCTTAGATAACTATGCCTTTGGCGGCGGCGCAAAACAATTCATCCATGCAGCAGCAGCCTATGTCCATGAAGATTTCTACGGTGAAAAATTAGGTGTGGCGTACGAAGACGAAAAAATGGGTAAATTGACAATGAATGCTGGCTTGTTTGCTTTCAAAGCGAACCAAGCAGGAACGCAAGCAGACAACTTTATCGCATTGAACTTCCGTTATCCTAAAGGCGTAACTGCGGAAGGACTTGAAATCGGTGTGGAACGCACCGTCGGTATGGAAGGGGCAACCGTTACCCGCAATGACCGCAACATGGAACCTCACTACGTGCCAGCAGATGATCCATTGGTAGAAACTTTATTGGCGGTTTATGAAGAACATACCGGCGAAAAAGGCTTCGAACAAATCATCGGCGGCGGCACATACGGTCGTCTATTGAAACGCGGCGTTGCTTATGGCGCAATGTTCCCTGGCTATGTCGACACCATGCACCAAGCCAATGAATTCATGAGCTTGGATGACCTATTCAACGCAGCGGTGATCTATGCAGATGCTATCTACCGTTTGGCGAAATAAAGAGAGATTGATTAGGTCTGTTCACTCGCTAAATAAATACAATTGAACGTTTCGTGCGGCATTCTCGTATCTTTTTCATGTGAGAGAATGCCGCACTTTTTTAGTATGGAACAGGGGGATGAGTAGTAAAAAACACCTCATAGTGATGAGGTGTAGAAGCAATTAGTCTTTACATTTTTTCTTTAGGATTGCGTCAGTGAGGATTTCTGAAAAATCTAAATGCATAGTTCGTCCTAGTTTATCCGCCCGTTGAGGAATCGCCAGTTTTTTCTCGACGAAGGTTTGATTCTCTAAATATTCTGAAACATCAACAAGGACCATCGATAGAAATGATTTTTCTTTGTCGTAATCGAATTCAAAATCTAAATCGTCTATAAACGGATTATTCGCTTCCAGTGATAAACAAATAATGGGGGTAGAGAGCGGAATCTCCCGATTATTTTCAATACAATCTGCCAAAACGATTCCGAGCCAATCGGATGCCATGAATAAAGCATCGGCGATGTCTAAGCCTTGAGTGCCGACTTGCTCAGGAAAATCAGGAAAAGAAATAAAATACTTCACTTCGCTTTCGTCTGTATCGGTGTAATAAAACAATGCAGGGTAACTTGCTAACATAGTGTACAACTCCTTTTTCGCGATTCTCTACAGATCTGATTGCAATGGTAGCGCTCTTATTTTTTACTAGTACCCAGTAGTCTTAAGCAAGAGTTGTCGCTTTTTCAATTGTACCAGTGTCATAAATACTGAACAATAGGCAATTTTTTTTAAGAGGAGAGTATCAATTCAGAAATTCTGATGATTGAAAGAACATCATCTTTTGTGGTAATTTAAAAATCTTTGTGTCTATTATCAATGAAAATGTTCTATTTTATTATTGACATCAAATCATCTGAATGATTTACTTTTTGTAAGGAGTTGAAAAGTGATGCCTGATTTGGTGAAATTTATTTTGGTTATTCTGGCGATTTGGGTGGTTTATCAAGTATTTACGACGATTTTATTTACCCTTTCCCAAAAAGCAGTTGCCAAACGAATCAAAAGCGGGAAGATGTCTGATCAGCAATTGGCGAATTTGTACCACGCTGTAGCACGAGCAAATCAAGGAAGCAATTTCCAAGCGATTTTCTCTTATGGGCTCTTTTACCGCAGCCATGCAAAGCAAAGTGATGCGGTCTATGAACTGTATCGCGCAGAAATGGCGAAAAGAAATCTGCTGTAACCAACTGTGAAGCAGCTGCTTTCGAGAATATTGCTCGAAGTAAAAAAGCCTAGGTCCTGCACAACAAGTGCAGAACCTAGGCTTTTTTGGTATTTACTGGGCAGCAAGCTGTAACAGATAAATACAGATCCTTGCTGCTGCTATTTCTTGTCTTTGCTGCTTTTTTGATCCATGCCCGCACCGATCGCTACCCCTAGTGCGATGCCTAAACCCATGCCTAATGCTAGATTGTCAAAAAACAGCATCCCAAATGCAGCACCTAATGCCATTCCGACACCGATCCCCAGTCCCATATTGTTAGAAGCGGCTTCCTTTTCTTCAGACGTTTGCGGCGGTTTTTTCGTCATTGTGAAAAACCCCTTTCTTTTTAGTATAGAGGGGTTTCGTTTGGATGACAAATATTCGAACTGCTGCTCAGTGATATGCATCAGGAGAGTGCAGGCGCTGAGTACAGTAAACGGGTTGAACCATTGGTCTATCTTCCGCCGGGCAAATAGTTACGCTCGGGGTTGTAGCGGCGAATGATCTTATTTTCAGCGAGTACGTGCTCATAATAATAAACAGGTGCATCCTTAGTCTCTAGTCGAAAAACAAAGACGAGCGGAACCTTTAAGACGGAATAGCGCGCGGGGATCGCAATATACGATTTTTGATTGCGCTCCATCGTCAGTGCGAATTCATCAAACAAAAGCGCCACTGGTGTGGGAAAGTTTACCAATTCATAATAGTGTTTTTCAAATGCATAGGTTTCTTGTTTTGCATAAGCGATTTTTGCAGCTGGCATACACATTCACCTCACTTGAATTATACGAACGTTTGTTCTGTTTGTAAAGTGAAAAATCACCAAGCGAGGAAAAAGGGGGCGTTCTCTATGAAAAAGATGTTTTGCTAACAAGAAATTTGCTACACTAGAGAAAAGAAGGAATCAAAAAGGAGCAGATACCATGGATTACGAACGTTTCGCACGATTGCAGGCACGCTTTGCCGATGAAAAACTGCTGACCAAAGAAGGGGTCTATCGGTTGCGTTTGTCAGGGAAGGCGCAGTTCGAACTAGCCTTTATCAAAACCGGACCCTGTGGCGAGTCTGTCTACCAGCCGCTGATCAAGGGCACTTTTGCTGAAAAAGAAGCAATCCCTACCTATTTGCTGGATCTTGCGGCGCAGCCTATGACGCAAATCAGTCAGCGAACCTCCGAAAATGAAGCAGTGTTAGATAAAGCGTTAGTAGCATTAATGGAAAAATGTGAGCAGGCAGTTGCCGTCAACGAAGCCGCACAAGAAGCCACACGTTAATTAGCGCGACAAAGATACAAGAGCCGCCTGAACTTGATTTTTTACACTAAGCAAAAAACGATCCTGACAAGATTCCTTGCCAAAGATCGTTTTTTATTTTCCCGTGGTAATTAGTGTCCTCATTCGCCGAAGTGGTCTGAGAAGCCTTGTTGCTTCATAAAGGCAGCGACATCTGGACGTCGCGGTTCACGGAAAAATTCCGTCATTTTCGTTTGCCAATTGGTTTGCTGTTGATTGCTGCTGCGCTGTGCATAATAGGCTTCTGTCGTTTGGTTGTACTGAGCTGTTTGCTCCTGCGTCAGCGGTTGATACTGATCGACACTTACGATCGCTTCTTGGGGCAAGCGGACTTTCGGCTCATTTCTGTGTTGCGGATAGCCGATCGTTAAACCGAATAACGGAAACGTCAATTTTGGTAAGCCGACAAGTTCTGCGATACGAGGCAAATCATTGCGGATGCCGCCGATGTAACAAATTCCTAAGTCTTGTGCTTCAGCGTAAGCTACCATATTTTGGGCAGCGATGGTCGTATCAACGACAGACACAATAAATGGTTCCATCGTGGTTAAGTGGGTATCAGGCACCCCTGCTTGGGTCAGCAGCTGCTGGTGTTTATGTAAGTCGGCGACAAAAAGATAGAAGACGCCCGTTCGAGTGATGTAATTTGGGGCACCGGCAATTTTTTCGATGGCAGCCAGTTTTTCAGGATCACTGACCTCAATGATCGAATAGGCTTGAACAAAGTTCGAACTGGAACCGCTCTGGGCAACCGTTACTAATTTTTGCTTGAGTTCCTTTGATAGTGGGCGGGGTTGAAAATCTCGGACAGAGCTGTGGCGGGTAAAAGTATCAAAAAGATCCATCGTTTTTCCTCCTGTAACGTACAAATTTCTTTCTTCCTTAGTGTAACAGAAAAAAAGGAATGGGGACAAAAAGAATGTTTTCAAAAAATTTTCAAATTGATGTTTTATAGTTGCCAAGCACAAAAGTTTCCGTTATGATAATGATACATTCTTATTATTATTCCTTAGGGGAGTAACCGGTGGCGCAAGCTGCGATAATATCAACAGTAAGTAAGCTGGCGACAGCTTTCTGGTATTATTTGAAATGGTGAGACCTAAGACAAGCGTATACTTGTCTTAGGTCTCTTTTTTTCTAGCAGAGTGCCTAAGGAAAATAAAATTAAAAGGGGCAAAAAAATTGGCGAAAGAAATGTATCAAAAAGAAATCTCGGAAATTATGGCAGAGGTCCAGAGCAGTCCAGAGGGGTTGACGCAGCAAGAGGCAGCCAAGCGGTTAGAAAATGGCTTGAACCAGCTGAAGGAAGCACCTAAGAAATCTAGCTTTGCCTTATTCTTAGATACCTTCAAAGATGCGATGGTGATCGTCTTGCTGATCGTGGCAATCATCCAAATGGTTATGGGTGCCCACGTTGAGTCGATCGTTATCTTCGCAGTACTCTTGTTGAATTCCGTCGTCAGTGTGATTCAAACGAAAAAAGCCGAAGGGTCGTTAGACGCTTTGAAAAGCCTGTCGGCACCAGATGCTAACGTCATTCGGGATGGCAAAGAACAAAGTGTGCTGGCGAAAGAATTGGTTGTCGGCGATATCGTTATTTTAGAAGCTGGGGACTATGTACCAGCAGATGGTCGATTGATCGAAGAGGGTTCTTTGAAGGTCGATGAAGGAATGCTGACTGGGGAATCAACGCCAGCGGAAAAAGAATTAGGTGTGATCGATCGTACCGCACCGATCGGCGACCGTGACAACATGGTCTTCAGTGGAACGATCGTCACTTATGGACGTGGTCGGTTTATTGTAACCGCGACTGGTAATGTGACGGAAATCGGTCAAGTAGCTGGCTTATTGGAAAGTACAGTTGAACACAAAACACCATTGCAAAGAGGATTAGACAGCTTCAGTAAAAAACTGAGCTTGGCGATCTTAGTCCTTTCATTGATTATTTTAGGGGTTCAAGTCGCACGGTTGTTCTTAGGTGACGGAACAGGTGATATGACACAAGACTTAGTCAACGCCTTTATGTTTGCGGTAGCCGTAGCCGTTGCAGCGATTCCAGAAGCCTTGCAATCGATCGTGACGATCGTTCTTTCGATCGGAACAAAACAAATGGCGAAGCGTCATGCCATCATTCGAAAACTACCAGCGGTTGAAACATTGGGTTCAACGAGTATCGTTTGTACCGATAAGACCGGGACTTTGACTCAAAACAAAATGACCGTTGTTGACTACTATTTACCAAATGGGCAAACGGGCACGTTCTCCGATGAACCAACTACCTGGACATTGCCTGAAAAACGCTTAGTAGAGATCAGTGTCTTGGCCAATGATGCTGCCATCAGTGAAGATGGGGCGAAGCTAGGAGACCCTACTGAAATTGCTTTTCTGGATTACAGTGAGAAACTAAATCAGCCTTATCGGGCAATTCGTCAACAGTTTCCTCGTTTGCAAGAATTGCCTTTCGATTCTGATCGTAAATTGATGTCTACCTTACATGAGATCGATGGCGAACATTTATTGTTGACCAAAGGTGGGCCAGACATCGTCTTTGGCCGCAGTACCAAAGTCTTGATCGATGATCAAGTCGTGCCTTTAACAGATGAAATCAAGCAGAAATTGCAGCATCAAAACGAAGAATTCTCAAAACGGGCCTTACGGGTCTTGGCGTTTGCTTACCGTCCATTGACTGATGCCCAATCACGAGAATTGACACTTGAAGATGAAAACGAGCTGATTTTGGTTGGTTTGATGGCGATGATCGATCCTCCTCGTAAAGAAGTCAAACAAGCCGTAGCGGATGCCAAATCTGCTGGTATCAAAACAGTAATGATCACAGGGGACCACAAAACGACAGCCGTGGCGATTGCACAAGAGATCGGTATTTCAGCCGAGGGCGACTTAGCCTTGACCGGTACGGAATTGGATGCTCTTTCTGAAACCGAACTAGCGGATCAATTAGACAAAATCACGGTTTATGCTCGTGTTTCGCCTGAAAATAAAATCCGTATCGTGCGGGCTTGGCAAGACAAAGGCAAGATCTCTGCCATGACCGGAGATGGGGTCAATGATGCACCCGCCTTGAAACAAGCGGATATCGGGATCGCAATGGGAACCGGAACGGACGTTGCCAAAGATGCAGCGGCGATGGTCTTGACGGATGATAACTTTGCCTCGATCATTCGTGCCGTAGAAGTTGGCCGAAACGTCTTTGACAACATCAAAAAAGCCATTTCGTATTTGTTTGCTGGAAACTTAGGTGCGATCATTGCGATCGTCTTTGCCTTAGTGATGGGTTGGGACAATCCATTTACTGCCTTGCAGCTACTCTTTATCAACTTAGTCAACGACTCATTACCAGCAATTGCTCTGGGAATGGAAAAAGCCGAACCAACCATCATGCAACGTCAGCCTAGAGATCCAAATGCTGGTATCTTCACTGGAAAAACATTGATCTCAGTAACGTATCGCGGTATTTTGATTGCCGCTGTCGTGATTTTGGCACAATGGTTAGGGATGAGTCAATCACCTGAGTTAGGTGTAGCGATGGCCTTCTCAACACTTATCTGGAGCCGGACATTGCAAACATTACCAGCACGCTCAAACACTGAGACTGCTTGGCAAGCTGGCCTTTTTGCCAATAAAATGGTATGGTTGGCGATCGTCGTTTGTGGTGGACTATACAGCATTACCTTGATTCCTGGCATCCGTGAAGTCTTTGCGATTCCAGCAACCTTCACTTTAGGACATGTCGGTTTATGTATCGCAATGGCTGCTGTGGCAGTTGTTTTGATGGAAATCACGAAGCTGATTATTATTGCCGTTCAAAAACGTCAAGGAAACGCCTAAAGCAAAAAACGTATCGATCGTTTGATCGATACGTTTTTTTGTCGTTTATCCTCACTGCTTAGTTGATTTTTTTCAGCTGACTGATTTGGGCAGCGACTTGCTTCAAGAAGGCTTCTTGACTAGCCGGCTGTTCTTGGCTGTAAAGGTAGGCTTCGTATTGCTGCGTCAAGTGGATAAAATCACCATGGAACAGTGGATAGAATGCTTCGAGTCGTTGGGCATAATCGATCAACGGCTCCGCCTCGTTACGGTACAGAACTTTCGTCGTTTGCCGCAAAAACAAAGGATAGGCAGCAACTAGCGGCTGTTTGTTAAAGCGGCAGATCAACCATAAATGAATACGGAAAAACGAATGGCGGAAATAGAAAAGTAGGCCAAGTCCTAGGATAGCTAAGCCTCCAAAGAAGCCATTGCGCAGCGTTTGTTTCAGCTCCTCAGTCAACCAAACGTCATCGGTAACCGCGGCTGTTGCAGAACTGCTGGTCGTGGTTTCACTGCTTTCTGTTTCCCTGCTGCTCGTTGGTGTTGTTTCACTGCTAGCGGTCGGCGTTTCTTCGGAGCTAGTAGATTCTTGCGTCAACACGGGACGATCTGGATTTTGGAAACTAGGGGTCGGTTCAAAAGGCACCCAACCGTATCCGTCAAAGTAGACCTCCACCCATGAGTGGGCATTCAAGTTGCGAACGGTATAGGTAGTGATGCCGTTTTCTGTCGCAGGAGATCCAGGAGAAAAGCCTTTTGCCCAGCGAGCAGGGATCTCTAAACTCCGTAGTAGCACGACCATTGCCGTGGAAAAATTGTCGCAGTAGCCGACTTGTGATTCAAATAAAAATTGATCAACATAATCTTGCTCTTCTGCAGGCACGACGGCATCGGTTTTGGAATAGCGGAATACTAGCGGATCTTTCAGATAGCTTTCAACCGCCGTGACTTGATCAAACAGACTGTTGCTGTCAGCGGTGATCTCAGCTGCGAGATCTCGTACCCGCTGCGGCAAAGAATCGGGTAACTGGATATAATCGATCGGAGAATCCGGATAGATCAAAGGCAGATTTTGGAGATTTTCTGCGGCAAAATCTGGATGGTCCCAATCGAGGGTCAAGGTGGTGTCTGGGAGTGGATCAATGAGATCGACCCGCTGGATGGCGTCGCTGATCTGAAACCCGCGAGCACCGTTTTCAAGGGACAACGTGCTGCGTCCATAGGGCAATGGGACATAGTCTCCATGGTTTTGAAATTGGACCCGAACAGACTCGTTCTCAAGATAGGCTTGCTGATAGCTTTGATCCGCGATCGTGACGCCCTCTGCTTCTAAGCGAGCCTCTTCGCGGCTCGTACTGATCCAGCCCTTACCAGAATAAAAATCTTTGCTTTCCACCCGCCAGTAATGCGGGGTTTCTTGTTGCGCTTCAAATAAAATCGTCGCATCATCCAGTAGTGGTCCGCCTAATTGACGGTCGTTTTCACTGAATCCAGTGCGAGAGCCGCTGGGCGTGCCATGTTCTTCAATAAATTGATAAAAACCCAGCTGATTCAGATTTGTCCGTATAGGCGTGGAACGGGCTGCCAACTGTTCCCGCAGGCTCGTTTGCGGCAAGTAGACAGCAGTGACGGCTAATCCACCAATCAATAGCATCACAGCGAACCAGGGAGCGATCGTTTGACTGGATTGAAAGACGCTGCGCTGGATCAGTGAAGAAGCCAAGGCACAAAGAAAAATACCCATCAAATGCCACGTCAGATCAAATTGATTAAAAATCACGACTGTTAGCAAGTAGCCGATCATGGTAGCGTAAATCAAGAAAAAGCGTTGATAAGCGATCGGTAAGATCGCTAAAAACAAAACCCAACTAACGATCAATGTCACCGCCGCCAGTTCGGTGATATAGCCGACTTCACCGCTGAGGATCTCTTGAAAGGCACGGTGCAGGTCTAGCCAAAAACGCAGCAGCCAATCAAAAGAAAAGGCAGTCCCATAAGGAAAGATCCGATACAAGACGATCAGCCAAGCGGCTGCCAGCAAAGGCAAACTGTAACGGACTTTCGGCACCACGGTCAAAATCAAACAGACACTAAAGGCATAAGTTAAAAGGGTGAACTGATTGCCAAGGTCATAAACTGCGATAAACGGCAAGATCACCAGTGATAGACTGAGAAAGGTCAGAAGACCAATCAGCGCTTTCTTAATAAATCTCATCCTACCGCCTCCTCAAGTTTATTCAACTGCCTCATTAAATCAGCGTAGGTAAACACTTGGCAGCTGTTTTTTGCTTCCAACTGACTGAGGTAGTCTTCCAGTTGTGGGGTGAAAACCGGGGTAATGAAGACAAGATGGCTGCCAGTCAAAAGCGGTACCCCTTCAGGAACTTTCTCGAAGGGAAGGATCTGGGCATAGGCAGCGGCATCCGTTTGGTAAGGAGAAGTCAATCCGTCACCAATCAAGAGCGGCTGAAAAAGTCGTTGATTTTGCGAGAAATGGTGGATCGAATAAAACAGTGTCAAAGTCTCTTCAAAAGCAGGATGATCTTCTCCCCAAAAGAGCAGAACGATGTCTTGTTCTTCTTCATGTTCTCGTTCGCGATAGATCAATTCCTGTTGTTTGCTGGATAATTTCCAATCGATATTTTTTAATGAATCCCCTAACTGGTATTGACGGAACTGTCGAATAGAAAAATTGGGTTCTCCGTGGGTTTGGCTGCGGACTTGCTGTTTAAAAAATGGCAGCAGGGTAACGGCTTCTGGCGCCAATTTAGGCAGGATCAAAATCGATTGTTTCGCAACTGCAGCGTAGCTTTTTTCAAAAAAGCCAAAGAGATCCTGGCTGTACAATTGAACGGGCAATTCTTCATAGCTGCCTCGCTCCTTTGGGGTCCAAGGCAGCTGCAGCCGAATCAGATTGCCTCGATAAAAGGCGCTGTGATGACTTTCCTTGAAACGATCGTCAAATTGTAAGGTGAAATCGACCAGCGGCAGCAGCGTCGGGCGATACTTGAAGACTTGCAGCGGTAAGGTGATCGCTGTGTGTGTTTCAGCTTGGATCGATTCTTCTAAAATGATTTGGACCTTCTTGAGGGAGGGGAGCAAGAATACTGCATCAAGCAACAATAACAAAGTCAGTAAAAACCAAAGGCTCCAGCCAGCATTGTTATTGAAGATCACACAGTAAGCCAGCAGCAGAAAATAAGCAGCGCTAAACAACAGGAGGCGCAGCAGGCGTTCAAGCTTCTTTTTCTTCATCGCTATCTCCTCGTTGGGACAGGCACTCGTTGGATCATCTGTTTCATCAAGTCTGAAAGGGTCTTCGTGCTGGCATGAACGCCACCTTTCAGTAATAAACGATGACCGAAGACTGCTGGTAAAATTCGCTGCAAGTCTTGCGGCGTGACAAAGGTCCGACCTTCCGTCAATGCTAACGCTTTGGCCCCTTTTAAGAAGGCGATCCCACCACGAGGGCTGATACCAAGGTCAATGGCATTATGCTGACGGCTCGCTTGAACCAGCTGCAATGCGTAACGGGCGACCTGCTCATCGACATACACGTCATCGACCATCGCTTTTAAAGCGGTCACTTCATCAGCATGTAAAATGGTTTGGATCTGATCCAAGCTTTGCTGTCGTTTTCCAGTCAAGAGGGCGAGCTCATCTTGAAAATCTGGGTAACCGATATGCAGGCGGAACAAAAAACGATCCAATTGGGCTTCAGGCAAAGGATACGTTCCTTCATACTCGATTGGATTTTGCGTGGCTAAAACAAAAAAGTGGGGACTCAATGGGTACGTTTGATTGTCGATGGTGACATGATTTTCTGACATGGCTTCTAAGAGTGAGGCTTGCGTCCTTGGTGTGGTTCGGTTGATCTCATCTGCCAAGAGGACGGAGGTGAAGATCGGGCCAGGACGAAACTCGAACTGGTGGCTTTGGGAATTAAAAATCGACACACCTAACACATCGTTAGGTAAAAGGTCTGGGGTAAACTGTACCCGTTTGTAGTCACTTTGAATGGCTTTGGCTAACGATTTGACCAACATCGTTTTCCCAACACCAGGGATATCTTCGAATAAAACGTGTCCGCCAGCAAGCAGCGCAGCCACGGTAAATTGGATCACATCTCGTTTGCCTAAAATCACTTTTTCCACTTCTGCGATCAAGGCATCTATTTTTTGTAATTCAGCGGTCATCTGATAACCTCCCTACGTTCGTTTCTTCCATTGTAACGGTTTTCTAGGACTGTCGCAATTTTCGTGTAACAATTAAAGAAAATTTCAAGAATATTCAAAAAAAGAAAAATCCTTTCTGCGGATTTGCGAAAGAAAAACAAAAAACTCCCGAAGCGTTTCCTCGGAAGTTTGCGTTTGATAGAAAAGAAGCGACTAGAAGGTGTGATGCAAGAGGTCAGTGGCGATCTGGTCCGCCTGCCGTAAATTCCAAGCATCGGTTCCTGGCTGAGCAGTGGCAGCCGTCAGCCAGTGGATGCCTTCTGTGGGAATCCCAAAACAATAGAGGGTAGGGTAAGGACGGTCATCTGGTCCAAGGATCTGATTGGTCTCAGGATCGATGGCGATCGCACCCGTCTCAAAAGGCACCTCATTGGGGATCGCCAACTGGTGCGGGTGAATGATCCGATCGTTTAGCAGTTGCCGCAACAAGGAATTGTTGGTTCGACGAATCGCTGTCGATGGAATGCGAGCCTCAATTAATTGCGTCGCGTGATAGTGTGTGTCGTCAAATCGCTTTGAATACGTACAGTAAGCCTCCTCGATCTCAACAGTCATGTCAGGACCTAGTAAGGTCACCACTCCCGCTTCCATCAATGCCACCAGTTCCTGCAGGCGCTGAACTGGCGGTCCGATCGATAAAAAGCTGTTCAAGGGAACGAAAGACTGCCAAAAGAGTGTTTTCAGGTCTTGTGCTGGCATTAGCTGATGATCGAGAACAAACCGAATCGGGTCCCGCAGATCTTTGAAGACTTCCAAGGCACTGCTGATAGGTCCTGTTAGATTGCCTTTTTCGGCATCTTGGATTTGGGTACGTAATAGTGCAATGAAAAAGTCTTGCAACGACTGTTGCTTTTTCTGAGCAAAGGGGTCGGCTAGTTGTTGCCATGACCACCACTCCGTCGTAGGAAGCTGCCATTTTTTCAGCAAGTCTTCAGATCCTTCAGAGGCAACAAAGGCGGCGGTAAAAGCGGCAAGCTGATCTTTGTCCAGCAGCTGTTTTTCTAAAAGCAGCGTCTCATAATAGACGAGTTCTGCCTCTTTTTTTAAATAGAAGAGCAGGGTCTTACCAGCAACCGTTTTGGCTGCTTGCCAAGCAGCGAGGCGTTCAGGGGTCAAAAAAACGGGCTTTCGCTGCTGCGTCGGTGTTTTTTGATTGCGGCCACGAGGATGATACGGGACACCCCGACGAGAACCTGCGATGATTTGCGGTTCTTCACCAGAAGGTTGATAGACGAGGGATCCATTGACTTTGACGAAGGTTCCGCCCCGACCGCTGGTCAAGCGGGTGACGTAATCGTAAAAGGCAAGTCCTAGTCCCCGTAAAATCACAGGTTCGCCAGCTTTCACCGCCGTTAGATCCGTATCTGCCGCATTGGCTGGCGGTGTATAAAACCAGCCATTATTTTCTGCGGCCGCCGCCAATCGTTGTTCTGCTGCTGACAGTTGGGCTTGTGAATGGCCTGTAGCTAAGACGACGGCATCAACAAGAAATGTGTGGTGAGCCGTCGTCAACTGGTAGCGATTTTTGGAAAGAGGGGTCAAGGAGCTGACACTGTCTGACAGATGGTTGACGGTAATGGATTCAGGCAGCTCTTTTAATAGCTGCTGATAAAACCACTGCTGATAGAGGCCATATAACGCCCGCGAGCAATGCCCGTTAGGATCAAGTGAATCAAGTGCTGTGCATTCCGCAACGAGCTCAGGGGCATGCGTGGCTGCGAAATGTTTCCCTTCTGTCACTGCCCATTCGTATAAGGTAGGTCCTTTGACCACGGGACCGCCGGTGCTTAATGTGTCATCCGTGAAAAGGGTGACTTGACTGGTTACAGAATTCAATAGCAGATCCGCCGATTGGTCCGTGCGCCAAACTGCCCCAGGAAGAAAGGGATCAAACAGCAGCAAGTCGATGGCTTGTTTGTTTTGTTTGCTATGAGCGATCAGTCGTTCTGAAAGTGAAAGTCCACGAGGACCAGCACCAATGATAGCTATTTTCATATCACACCGCCTCAATTATTCTATGGTCTTTGTGTCATCAACGGGCTAAGTCAAAAGGTGTCTTGCGGAAAATCAGCCAGTGCATGCCTAGCACCATGGCTTCCTCGATGGCATCGATATAATGAAAAGCAGGCTGATTGGGTTGTTGCTGCAGCAATGGATTTTTTTGGATCGCGTCTAAGAGATCGGTTTTTACTGCATCACTGCTGGCTAAAATAATACAGTGGGGGGCAAAAGCTGCATTATAAAATGGCAGTAAGCTTGTCAGACGCTGAACCAAAGCCGTGCGGTCTTGCGGTGCCCCTTGATCCAAGTAGCCGGGCAAAAATTTTGCTTCTCCTGCTAGGGCATCTTTTCCTTCTAAAAGTGCACCATTGACCAGGAGCGTGATACCAGGCATGCTTTTTTCGGGATTGTACATGCCGACGATGGTTTGCTGCAAAGAGATCTGTTGGGCGATGCAATAGCCGATCGTTAAAATATGGGCATCGTTTTGACAGTAGAAGGGCAGTGCGGTGACCTCTGCCACGAGAGCTGCCAGCTGCCAGCCATTGAATTTTTCATACCAGCTGGAAGTCACGGTTCCTCCACTGATTTTTCCTGGTAAAAAGAGGGCGATCTGTTCCACAGAGGGAAATAATGCTAGCTCGTTCGTTACACATTCTTGAAAGCGATGAGGGGCAACATCAGGAAACGGCTGGTCGTGTTTTGCCAAAACCTTCCCCTTGCGGTCGATCAGCATGGACCAAAGAGCCAAGGAACCATCGTGATCAATAAAGCTAAGCAAAAGAGAATGGCCTCGGTCTTGGTTGAGCTGATAGGTCACAGCAGGCCGCCCTAGCTCTTTTTGCTCCAGCGGACCTTTAGTGATTTCTTCCTCTGCCAACAATTCTTTTAATAATGAGTTAGTGGTGACCATGCTGATGCCGGTTTTCTTTACTAAATCGGAGGCGAATAATGCGCCGTTTTGAAATAAGGTTTTTAAAACCAGCTGTTTGTTTTGCTGGCGAATGGAATGGTTGGTAGAAGCCATAGGTGTTCTCCTTAATGAAGTGATTTAATTAAGTATACCGACGGGATGAAACGATGTAAAGTTTTTAAAAGACTGACTTGACGGAAAACTTGAAAATAAGTATACTTAATTAACAACGTTAATTAAGTGATTCGCCATAAAGAGGACGCGAGGTAGAGGGGAAGAGAAACGTATGATCAAATTAGTCATCACAGATTTAGACGGCACATTTTTGAACAGCCAAGGCAGTTTTGATCAGCCTTATTATGAACAAGTCAGCCAACAAATGAAAGAAGCGGGTATTGCTTTTGCTGCGTGTACCGGCAAACAGTGTGAACGAGTGGAAGAACTGTTTGGTGAAGCAGCAGCGGATGTTTGGATTCTTGGGGATAGCGCGACCCGCATCAAACATCAAGGCGAATACATCTTTGAATCACTGCTGCCAAACGAATTAGGGCGGCGGATCATTGCGAAGCTCGCTGCGATTGCGCAAGATCATGTGATCATCGCCTGTACACCGACTGCGGCGTACATTGCTGAAACGACCAATGAAGCAGATGCCCAGAAAGTTCGGGGCTCTTATCGGGTGGTCAAAACGGTGACGGATTATCAAACCATCACCGAAGATTTTGTGAAGCTCACTATTTTTGATCCCAAACTACGTTGCTTTGAGCATGTCCAACAGTTAGGTGAGTTTACAAACGACGCCTACATCGTGGCTTCGGAAGCCGCTTGGATCGATATCACCAATCAAGGCGTCCACAAAGGAACGACTGTGGCACACTTGCAAGAATTGCTGCACGTCACACCAGAAGAGACTATGGTCTTCGGAGATGGCTTGAACGATTTGGAGTTAATGGCAGCTGGCACGTTTAGTTTTGCCATGAGCAATGCCTTTGAGGAAGTCAAGGCAGCGGCAGCGTTTGTGACCAAGTCAAACGATGAAAATGGCGTGCTGAAAACCATCGAACGTCTGTTACCGCTACAAATGAACCAATAAAAAAACCGCTCCCTAGCAGGGATAGCACGTACTTTCATTTGACTGAAAGTAGACTGCTGCCTGTTGCTAAGGAGCGGTTTTTTCGTTATGCATGTGGTTGACTGACGCTATAAGGATAGGCATCGGCTGACCACTCTTTGTTGCGAGGGACGATACCTAGCTGGAAGTTCAATGTACCACCGGCAGTCAATTCTTGGTGGGTGAAAAACAATCGCTCGAAGGGTTCTTCGTTCAATGTGATTTTATCCACGAAGAGCTGTTGCGGCGCATTGGGCTTGCTCTTGACCACTAAGTCTTTGCCTGAAGCAAGATGTAGTGTTGCTTGATCAAATAATGGCATACCGATGACATATTCCCCCGTCCCTGGTGTGACTGGATAAAAGCCCAAGGAGTTGAAAATGTACCAACCAGCCATGCTACCGTTGTCTTCATCGCCAGGAAAGCCTTTGGGCGAGTCATTGAAGCATTGTGTCAATAGCTGCTTGATCAAGGGCTGTGCCATTTCTGGTTTGCCCAAATAGCTGAATAGATACGGATAGTGGAAGCTTGGTTGATTGGAGATCGCTAGCTGACCAAAATCGAGTGCAGCCATCTCGCTCATTTCATGGATCTCAAAGCCGTAGCCTTCTGTCGTATAGCGAGGTTCTTGATTGCACAAGTCGATCAGTTTTGCTTCAAAGGCCGCTTTGCCGCCGTGTTCGGCGATCAAGCCAGCGAAATCATGGTAAACAGCAAAACTGCTTTGCCACGCACTGCCTTCTGCATAATCTAAGCCCCAGCGTATGTCACTGAATTCTGGACGAAAGGCACCATCGGGATCTTTTGCCCGCATAAAGCCAGTTTCCTGATCGAAAATGTTGCGGTAGTTTTGCGATTGCTGCTGATAATAGTCTGCTTGCTCGTCACCCAGCTGTTGTGCGACTTGTGAGATACAAAAATCACTGTAACAATAATCAAGGGTGTGATTGACCGATTCATGATGCGTCAATGGCACATACCCGTAAGTCAAATAGTCCGTCGTGCCGCGCCGACCATAATTGGGATTTTCACTTTGGACGGTGGCGCCTTTTTTCATCGCTGCTAAAAATTCGGGCATCAAATCGAGACGAATGCCTTTTACTGCGGCATCAGCGATCACGGCATCGATCAGCGTCCCAGGCATCAATCCACGCTCATCTGGCGATAGCCATTTTGGTAAAAAGCCGCTTTCGCGATAACTGTTCAAAAAGCCTTCCAGCATGTCTTCCAATTGTTCGACAGCCAAGAGTGAAAAGAGCGGGTAGACAGTTTTATACGTATCCCAAAAGCCGTTGTTTGTATACAGTGGTCCTGGTTTGATTGCTTTTGCCAAGGTATCCCAATGCATTTTGCGGCCCTCTTGATCGATTTCGAAGAAGGTTTGAGGAAACAAGAATAAGCGATAAAAATTATGATAAAAAGTAGAAACTTGTGTTTGATCGTGATGCTCAATCTCGATTTTTTGCAAAAAATGATTCCATTGCTGTTGGACAGAAGCCAGATAATCGGCAGGAGCCCATTGCTGTTCCCGTTGCAAGTTCAAACAAGCTTGTTCGCGACTGAGAAACGAGGTCGCAAAACGGATCGTCTGTGTTTGGCAATCATCAAAGCGTAGAACGACGAAGGCTTCTTTGCCTGTCAAGGTACCTTCGATCGCCGTGATGGGTGTTTCAAAACGATAGACGAAATGGAAGGTGAAGCGTTCATCTTCGCACCCTGAAAATACGATCAGTTGACCAGCCATTGTTTGTTCATCCAACTGTTCTAAGACATAGTCACCCGGCAGTGACAAGCCAAGACCTGGCTGATCCCCGCAGTTTTCAATAGTCAGCACACCGCCATACATACTGGGGATCAAAGTCGTTGTTGTTAAATACCGCTGCGTCTTGATTTTAAGAAAGGCTGGATTAAAGGTGCTTTCTTCGGGACGATACGAGCTTTGCGCATGGAAAAGGGTATTTTCAGAAAGCGTGCCGTTTAGCGGCAGCATCGTCAGATGGCTGAAATCTCCCATCCATGGGCTAGGCTGATGGGTGATGCGAAAGCCCTGAAAGGTTCGATCTTCTGGATGAAACCACCAACTGCCGCGTTGATCGCTGGTTTGCGGGGCAAAGTAGTTCATGCCAAAAGGAACCCCTGTATAAGGCAGGCAGTTGCCGTGGGAAAAACTATATTGGTTGTCTGTTCCGTGTCGTGTGTCGATCATTGATACGTTCACTTGGTTCACTCCTTTAATTGGGTTGATTCTCTTTTGATCAAAGAAACCGCCACTAGATGGGTGGTCGTCTCCGTTGGTACTGGGGTTGCTGCCTTCGCAGCGTTGATTTTCTCAATCACTTGGTTTCCTGCCAAGCGCCCCATCTCGGCAAAATTCTGCCCGATAGTCGTTAGTGCTGGATCAACGAGGGCTGCGGCTTGGATATTATCGAAACCAACTAGGGAAATGTTGGCAGGGACGTGCAAATCTGCTTGGCGCAAAGCACGCATCAATTCAATGGCGATCAAGTCATTTTCACAGACGGCTGCCGTGACCTGATGTTCTTCCAAGTAGGCAAGCGCATTTGCGATGCTGGCAGCCGTGTCGTCGAGCTTGGTGCGAAAGGTTCTTTGGGCTTTTTTCAGCGCATCGATGTAACCTAGATAACGCTGACGGACGGATTGCGGATGATGGGTATCACCAAAAATATAAGCGATCCGGTGATGCCCCAACGCAAGTAAATGCTCTGTGGCTAGCTGTCCACCTTGAAAGTTATCTGGCATCACCGCTGGGAAATTAAACTCATGCAGCTTTTTATCTAAGGTCACGATAGGAAAGTGCTTTTCAGCACATTCGAACAGCAAGTCATAGTAAGAAAACGTATTGCTGGCGTAATAGATCAGGCCGTCGAATTCTTGCATCAGCTCAGCTGCCGTCGTTTTTTCCAAATAATCCACTGGTGTCATCAAAAGTTCAAAGCCGTGTTCTTGCATCACGGGGTAAATGCCTTCGGTAAAGTTTCCTAAAGAGAGATCATTGGCAAAGGGCAAGACAAACAAAATTCGTCCAGTCGCTTTTTTTTCCTTCAATTCTCGGACAAAGCTGCCGCTGCCTTGCACGCGATAGATCAGCTGATTTTGTTCCAGTTCCGTCAAGGCTCTTTTAGAGGTGATCCGACTGACTTGGTATTGTTCAGATAGTTCTTTTTCAGTAGGGACACGACTGCCAGGCGCTAATCGCCCTTCAACGATGGCTTCGTGAAGCTCCGCGTAAATTTTTTTATATAATGGTTGTTTCATAAGAAAACCCCTTTTGATATATCATATTTGTTAGCATACCATAAACCAATAAAAATGAAAACCCTTTAATTATTTTAAAAAAGCGCTAGACATTCAATTAATTCATGATATACTAGGTTCGTAAATTGATATATCAAATCAGGGAAGGTGATGGAATGGTTTATAAAGAAATACCAACTTCAGTAGCAACATTTATGGAAACGATTACGGATCTATGCGGAGAAACGCATGCCGATTGGGCGAAAAATTTTAACGCAGCTTTCGCCAATACACTATTAACGACGGTCAAGCGTCATGAGGATGGCACGACCTTTTTACTGACGGGGGATATTCCAGCGATGTGGCTGCGAGATTCCACTGCACAAGTTCGTCCGTATTTGGTGATCGCCAAAGAAGATGAAGACTTAGCAAGCATGATCAGCGGGTTAGTTAAAAAGCAATTCTACTATATTACGATCGATCCTTACGCAAATGCCTTTAACGAATCAGCCAATGGCGCTGGCCACCAAACAGACGATACAGAAATGAACGATTGGATCTGGGAACGTAAATATGAGATCGACTCTTTGTGTTATCCGATCCAACTGGCCTATCTGCTCTATAAAAACACAAGCAGAACCGATCAGTTCAATGATGATTTTGTAACAGGTATCAAAAAAGCCTTGGAGGTGTTTGTGACAGAACAAAATCATGAGGAATCTCCATATCGCTTTGAACGGGATACCTGGCGAAAAGAAGATACCTTGACTCATGACGGCAAAGGCGCACCAGTGAAACCTGTCGGCTTGACTTGGTCAGGCTTTCGACCAAGTGATGATGCCTGCAAATACGGCTATTTGATTCCCTCCAATATGTTTGCGGTGGTGGTCTTAGGCTATATCCAAGAAATTTTTACGACGGTTTTAGAAGACGCAGCGATCGTGGCACAAGCGAAAAAACTACAAGCAGACATCGAAGCAGGGATTAAAGCATATGGGTTGACCACGAACCAAGCTGGCGAAGAAGTCTACGCCTATGAAGTGGATGGATTCGGCAATGGCACCCTGATGGATGACAGCAATGTGCCGAATTTGATCGCCGCCCCTTACTTGGGGTATGGCAGCATGGAAGATCCCCTTTATCTTCAAACCCGTAAAACGTTGTTGAGCAGTGAAAATCCGTATTTCTATGAAGGGAAATACGCCAAAGGCATTGGTAGCTCTCATACGCCAGAAAATTATGTGTGGCCGATCGCCATGGCAATGGAAGGGATGACCACCACTGACAAAGAAGAAAAGAAACGAATTTTGGATCAGTTAGTGGCGACAGATGCGGGTACAAATTTGATGCATGAAGGGTTCGATGTCGATGATCCTTCGCAATACACGAGAGAATGGTTCTCGTGGGCGAACATGATGTTTTGTGAATTGGTTATGGATTATTTCGATATCCGAGTGGAAAAATAAGCAGCACGACCCACCACCATTCGAATGACACAAAAAGCAGTCCAACGACGCAAACAGCGAGGAGTAAAAATCAATGAAGAAACAAGTTTATATCATCTCACACAGCCACTGGGATCGGGAATGGTACATGCCTTACGAACAGCATCACATGCGGCTAGTGGAATTGATGGATGATCTTTTAGAATTAATTGAAAATGACCCTGAGTTCCACAGCTTCCATCTAGATGGACAGACGATCATCTTGGATGACTATTTAGAAGTGCGGCCTGAAAAACGCGAGGCGGTCAAAGCGGCCATCAAACAAGGGAAATTACAGATCGGTCCGTTTTATATTTTGCAAGATGACTTTTTGATCAGTGCCGAATCAAACACCCGTAATATGCTGATTGGAATGGCAGAAAGCAAAAAGTGGGGCACCCCCGTTATGTTGGGGTATTTCCCAGATACCTTCGGCAATATGGGACAAACTCCGCAAATGATGCTGCAAGCCAATCTTGAAAGTGCTGCATTTGGGCGTGGTGTCAAACCGATCGGCTTTGACAACGAAGTTTTACCCGATGATCAATTTACTTCCCAATATTCTGAAATGCATTGGGAAGGTCCAGATGGCAGTCAAATCTTTGGTCTACTCTTTGCCAACTGGTACTCCAATGGCAATGAGATTCCAGTGGATAAAGCAGAAGCCAAAGCTTTTTGGACGCAAAAACTGCAAGATGTAGAAAAATTTGGTGCCACCAATCATTACTTAATGATGAATGGGGTCGATCATCAACCTGTCCAAAAAGACATTTCGGCAGCGATTCGTACAGCCAACGAGCTATTCCCAGAGTATGAATTCAAACACGCCAGCTTTACCGAATACCTTGAAGCGGTGCAAGCAGATCTGCCAGATGACCTAGGAACTGTCACAGGTGAATTGACCAGTCAAGAAACCGATGGTTGGTATACTCTAGCCAATACCGCCTCTTCCCGAGTTTATCTAAAACAATGGAATACAAAGGTTTCCCGCCAATTAGAAAATGTTGCGGAGCCATTAGCAACTATGGCTTATGAAGCAAGCGGCAGCTATCCTCACGATATGTTGGATCATGCGTGGAAAACCCTAATGCAAAATCATCCTCACGACAGCATCTGTGGCTGTTCAGTGGACGAAGTACACCGAGAAATGATGCCGCGCTTTGAAAAAGCCAATGAAATCGGCAAGTTCGTGGCAGATGAAGCGTTACGCAATTTAGTAGCAGCCATCGACACGAGCCAGTTTCCTGAGGAGAGTCGCCCCTTCGTGGTCTTCAACACCACTGGCAGCACCCGTTCTGGTTTAGTGGAAGTCGTGATCGAACTTGAGCGTAAAACATTCCGTGAAGGATTGCCAAGCAAGCTTTACCACGAATTGTTGGCGAAGCCAAAAGGTTCTTATTCGGTGATCGATGAAGAGGGGAACCCTGTTGCTGCGATCATTAGTGAAGAAGAGGTTCTTTTTGACTATGAATTGCCTAAAGATGCTTTTCGGATTCCTTTCATGAAACGCTTTGTCAAGGTCCAAGTTGAAGCAAATCAGTTGCCAGAATTTTCATGGCAGACCTTTGCCCTAGTAGAAAAAGCCGCTACGCCAGTAGAGAGCGCCCCGATCGTTTCAGAAGGAGGGCGCAAACTTGCCAACGCACATTTGGAAGCCGTCATTACTGAAAACGGCAGCTTGACGATTACAGACAAAGTAACCCAAAAAACGTATCGCAATTTACTGGTTTTCGAGGATGTGGGGGATATCGCCAATGAGTACATCTTCAAACAACCAGAAGGGGATCAAGCAATCTTATCGACACAATTTCCGCATCACGTGACGATCGAACAAAACGATCCACTGGTGGGGATCGTGCGACTGACGCAAGAATTGCAGATTCCCGTTTCAGCAGATGACCGTTTGTTAGAAGAACAAAAAGCTGTCGTCGATTTCCGTTTCCGTAAGGCACAGCGGAGTCAAGAATTGGTTGCTTTCAAGATCGAGACGGAGATCCGTTTAGAACGAACCAGCAACCGCCTGGCATTTAAAACCACCGTCAACAACCAAAGCAAAGATCACCGACTGCGAGTGTTATTCCCAACAGGGATCATCACGGATTTCCATGAAGCTGACAGCATTTATGAAGTCGTAAAACGGCCGAATCAGGTTTCCAGTCATTGGGAAAACCCAACAAATCCGCAGCATCAGCACGCCTTTGTCAACTTGCATGATGAAACTAGCGGCATGACGGTTTCTAATTTTGGTTTGAACGAATATGAAATCGTGAAGGATCAGATCTGCTTGACCTTGTTGCGCTGTACGGGAGAGCTAGGCGATTGGGGCTACTTCCCAACACCAGAAGCGCAATGCTTAGGCAGCCACACCTTTGAATACGGCGTAGCCTGTCATGGGGCTCCTGAAGAACGTTATGAAACGTATCGCCAAGCACAAGCTGCCCAAGTTCCTTGGACGGCAAGTCAGACCGACAAGCATCAAGGCAAGCTAGCCAGCAGCAACCAATACATGGAAGCTCATGGATCGACGGTAGCTATCACCGCCTTAAAACGCAATCGCCAAGACCAGCAGATCGTTTTGCGGGGCTATAATTTGGCGGATCAAGCCACTGCCTTTCACGTGCAAAAAGAGCAGGCGACGCTCTGTCTGTTGAACCTTTTAGAGGAAGAACAAGCATCGACCGTCAATCAGCAATTACACCCATATGAAATTCGTACCATTGGAGTAAAGGAGTGAGTAATGATGGTTTATGGAGGAATTGAAGCCGGCGGCACAAAAATGATTTGTGCCGTTGCCGATGACCAGTTGACGATCATCGCCCAAGAGTCGATCCCAACGACAACACCAGAGGAAACGTTAGCGGCGATCTTTGCCTTTTTCGATCCCTACGATCTCGTGTCATTAGGGGTCGGTTCCTTTGGTCCGATCGGGATCGATCCAACCCAAGCGACCTATGGCCACATACTAGCGACGCCGAAACAGGGCTGGCAGCAGTTCGATTTTCTCGGTGCATTGAAGAAGCGCTACTCAGAGACAGCATTTGCTTGGACAACAGATGTCAATGCTGCCGCTTATGGCGAATTACGCCAAGGAGCTGCGCAAGGCAAAGACAGCTGTGTCTATTTGACAGTAGGAACCGGCATTGGCGCAGGAGTCGTTCGTGAAGGAAAGATTTTCGAGGGGATCGGTCATCCAGAAATCGGTCATACCTATGTCAAACGCCACAGTGAAGATACGTATGCTGGTACCTGCCCTTTTCACGGCGACTGTCTGGAAGGATTAGCCGCAGGGCCTTCTTTAGAAGGACGTACGGGGATCAAAGGACAAGACTTGCCGCAAGCGCACGAGATTTGGGGGTTGCAGGCCTTTTATCTAGGGCAAGCGCTGGTCAATATCACGTTGACCTTAGCACCTGAGAAAATCATTTTAGGCGGCGGGGTCATGAATCAGCCGCATCTACTCGCTCAAATCCAACAAGCCTTCCAAAATCAAATGGCAGGCTATATGGAGACACCACCAGTGGAGGACTACATCGTCACTTGGGGCTTGCCGAACAAAAGCGGGATTATCGGCTGTCTCTTGTTAGGCAAAGAGCAGGTGACTGCCCATGACTAACCTGCATTTTCCTAAAGATTTTTGGTGGGGAGCCGCCGCCAGCGGTCCGCAAACTGAAGGACGAACGGCCGATGATGGCAAAGGCGATTCGATTTGGGACTATTGGTACGCAACGGAGCCAGAACGTTTTTATCAAAAACGGGGACCAAAAGATACCGTCCAGCTGCTGCAGCGTTACCCAGAAGATGTGGCGTTGATGAAAGAGATCGGCTTTAATTCTTTTCGAACCTCGATCCAGTGGAGTCGCTTGCTGCCAGAAGGAAGAGGAGCGGTCAATCAACAAGCGGTGGCGTTTTATCGCGAGTACTTCGCCACTTTGATCGATCATGGCATCGAACCCTTCATCAATTTGTATCATTTTGATATGCCGATGGCACTGCAAAAAGAAGGCGGCTGGCTCAATCGCGAGACTGTCACAGCATTTGCAGATTATGCCGCTTTGTGTTTTGAGTTGTTCGGTGATCAAGTCCGTCATTGGTTCACGCAAAATGAACCGATCGTGCCAGTGGAGATGGGGTATTTGTATCAACAGCATTACCCAGCAGAAATCAACTTGGCACATGCGGTGCAAGTCGGCTACCATGAAGCACTCGCCAGCGCCTTAGCGATCCAACGCTTCCGTCAATCTCAGCAATCAGGCGAAATCGGCATCATCTTGAATTTGACACCGACTTATCCGAAAGATCCGAACGATGAAAAAGATGTCCAAGCTGCGCAACTGGCAGATGCTTTTTTTAACCGATCCTTCTTAGATCCAGCGGTCAAAGGCACCTTTCCTGTAGAATTGATCGCTGTCTTAAACGAGTTGGCGATCATGCCAGAAACCAGAGCAGAAGATTTGCAGATCATTAAAGAAAACACGGTCGATCTCTTGGGGGTCAACTATTATCAGCCACGGCGGGTGCAGCAAAAGCGTTCTGCCAAAACAGCGGACACACCAATGCCAGAAGATTACTTCGATGTGTATGATTGGCCAGAAAAGAAAATCAATCCCCATCGAGGCTGGGAGATCTATGAACGAGGCATCTATGATACCTTGATCAACCTACGTGACAATTACGGCAATATCCCCTGTTATATTTCAGAAAACGGCATGGGGGTCGAAGATGAAACACGCTTTATCGATGCCAGCGGTCAGATCCAAGATGAGTACCGCATCACCTTTATCAAAGATCATTTGCGGTATGTTCACCAAGCCATCCAAGAAGGCAGCCAATGCCGCGGGTATCACATGTGGACCTGCATGGACAATTGGTCTTGGCTGAATGAATTCAAAAATCGTTACGGGTTTATTGCTGTCGATTTGGCTACCCAAAAACGGACCATCAAAAAGTCTGGTGAGTGGTTCCACGAAGTGATTCTACAAAACGGCTTTGTCGACTGATCATTCATAAAAAACAAATCAATGAAGCGTCCTATCTTGCAAAAGGTAGGACGTTTTTCAGGTTTTTAGAGAATAAAAACAAAATATAAACAAAGACCTTTAATTTGTTTCATTTTATCTTTAGTTTGTTCCTTATTTTTTAGGGATGAAAGCGTTATTCTAGTAGCATGAAGGAGATGATGAGATGTGAAGAAAAAGGGGTTTTGGAGGAATGTCTGGCAATACAAAGCATTGATATTGATGGCTTTGCCAGGTGTTGTCTGGTTTATCTTTTTTTTCTATATACCTGTATTCGCAAATGTGGTGGCGTTCAAAGATTTCCACATTTCACCAGACGGCTTTTTTGCCAGTTTGAAACAAAGCCCATGGGTCGGCTTTGATAACTTTAAATTTTTATTTGCATCCAATGATGCTTGGCTGATCACTAGAAATACCCTACTCTACAATATCGTATTTTTAGCATTCAACCTATTCTTTGCGATTGCCTTTGCCATTATTATGAGTGAGCTGCGCAATAAGCGCTTGGTAAAAGTGTATCACACGATGTCCCTGTTGCCGTACTTCCTTTCTTGGGTGGTTATTTCGTACTTTGTCTATGCCTTTTTGAGTCCAGACAAAGGGATCATCAACCAATGGATCACCGGTATGGGCGGTGAAGGAATCAACTGGTATGCTGATCCGAAATGGTGGCCGTTTATTTTCGTCTTTATGAATGTCTGGAAGAGCTTAGGCTACAACAGCATCATCTATTATGCGTCAGTGGTCGGGATCGATCAGACGTATTACGAAGCCGCGATGGTCGATGGCGCCAGCAAATGGCAGCAGATCAAAAATGTGACGTTGCCACAGCTGATTCCAATGATTTCTGTTTTGTTGATTTTGAACATCGGTGGGATCTTCCGTGCCGACTTCGGACTTTTCTATCAAGTCCCACGAAACTCTGGGGCATTGTACCAAGTCACCTCCGTTTTAGATACGTACATTTATAATGGACTGACTGCCACAGGCGACTTCGGGATGACCGCAGCTGCTGGCCTTTATCAATCAGTGGTTGGGGCATTACTATTACTAACAGCGAATTTGGTTGTTCGTAAACTAGAACCAGATTCAGCATTATTCTAAGGAGGATGGATAAATGAAGAAAAAAGTAACGAAAGTCGAGATCCGCTCCTTTAACCCAACGGTCAACCTGATTTTTAATATCGTGATCGGTCTGTTCGCGATTTCCTGTGTCTTGCCGTTTCTCTTTGTGATCGCGATCTCATTGACCAGTGAAACCTCTTTGGCAGAAAACGGCTATCGCTTTTGTCCACAAGAATTTTCGTTCGCAGCGTATACCTACCTGTTTAGCGGACAAATGAGCAGCAAAATTTTTCAAGCATTTGGCGTATCTATTTTTATCACTGTTTTTGGTACCTTCGTCAATGCAACGATGACTTCGCTATATGCCTATGTCATCTCTCGCTCAAATTTTCCATTCCGTCGTTTCTTTACGATCTTCGCTTTGATCACCATGTTGTTTGCGCCAGGGATGGTTGCCAATTACTTAGTGATGGTCAACTTGATCCAATTGAAAGACACGATTTGGGCATTGATTTTGCCCCTTGCCTTAGGGCCTTTTAATATCCTTGTTATGCGGACCTTCTTTAAAAAGACGGTACCAGATAGTATTATAGAATCTGCGCGCATCGACGGTGCCAGCGAAATGAAGATTTTTCTGTCCATCGTGTTGCCGTTAGCCGTTCCAGGGATCGCAACGATCAGTCTATTTGCCGCTCTTGGCTATTGGAATGACTGGTTCAATGCATTGTTGTATATTCAAAAAGACTCTTTAGTGCCGTTACAAGCACTTTTGATGCGGATTCAAAGCAACTTGGACTATCTAGCCAAAAGCTCTGGTATGGCTGCCCAGATCCAAGGTGGTTTGGCCGCTTTGCCAAGCGAAACTGCTCGCATGGCAATCGTTGTTGTTGCAACCTTACCGATTGCGATCACCTATCCATTCTTCCAACGGTATTTTGTCGGTGGTCTGACAATTGGTGGCGTCAAAGAATAATCAAATAAGTATAGGGAGGAAACAAAAATGAATTTGTGGAAAAAAACAGCTTTTGCTGGGATGGCCGCAGCGGCAACTTTGGGAATGGCTGCCTGTGGGTCGAACGGCGCAACATCCGACTCAGAAAACAATGCAGACGGCGTAACGACTTTATTGATGTATCAAGTTGGGGACAAGCCAGAAAACTTTGATCAATTAATGGAGATCGCCAATAAACGCATTGAAGAAAAAACCAACGCTCGCATCGATCTGCAGTATATCGGCTGGGGTGATTGGGATCAAAAAATGAGTACCATCATTTCATCGGGTGAAAACTACGATATTTCCTTTGCCTCAAACTATGTTGCGAATGCGCAAAAAGGCGCGTATGCAGATTTGACGGAGTTAGCACCAAAATATGCCAAAGAAGCGTATGATCAATTAGACGAATCTTATATCAAAGGCAATACGATCGACGGAAAATTATATGCCTTTCCAGTCAACGGCAATATTTATGCCCAACAAGTCTTGACCTTCAATAAAGAGTATTTAGATAAATATGATTTGGATATTAGCGGGATCGAATCTTATGCAGATGCCGAAGACGTGTTGAAGAAGTTTAAAGAAGAAGAACCAAACATCGCACCGTTTGCGATCGGACAAACCTTTAATGTTTCTGGAAACTATGATTATGTGATCGGGAAAGATTACCCATTTGCTGTTAAATTGGACGGCGATACAACGAAGATCATCAATCAATACGAAGATGATGAACAAATGGAAAACTTGAAATTGATGCACAAATGGTACAACGAAGGCTTGATCCCAACTGATGCAGCCACTAATACGACTGGTTACCCATTAGAAGGCAACACATGGTTCATGCGTGAAGAAACCCAAGGACCAATGGATTACGGCGATACGATCTTAAGCAATGCCGCAGGTCATGAATTGGTTTCACGTCCAATCACGAAACAATTAAAATCAACAGGCCAAGCGCAAATGGCAAACTTTGTCGTAGCGAATGTTTCGAAAAACAAAGAAAAAGCAGTGGAAGTGTTGGGCTTGTTGAACAGCGATCCTGAATTGTTGAATGGATTGGTTTGGGGTGTTGAAGGCGAAGCATGGGAAAAAATCGAGGGCGAAGACAACAAAATCCGTCTCCTTGATGGCTACTTGCCAAATACCCGCATGGCTGCTTGGAACACTGGGAACAACATGATCCTTTATACACAAGAATCCATCACAGACGATATGATCAAAGAGCGTGATGAAAATATTGCTAACGCTGAAGCATCACCAATCTTAGGGTTCAACTTCAAGACTGATAATGTGAAAACAGAAATCACGAATATCGCCAATGTCATGAACCGTTACAAAGCAAGTTTAGCAACGGGAACGATCGATCCAGAAGAAAATGTTCCGAAACTAAACGAAGAATTAAAAACTGCTGGCTGGGAGAAAGTCCGCGATGAAATGCAAAAACAATTTGATGAGTATCGTGCAAGCCAAGAATAAGCAACAGGCGCCGCTCACCAATCAATAGATCAAGTAAGCCGGAGGCTAAACGCATCAGGACCAATGGTTCCCACGTCTAGCTTCTGGCTGCTTTTTCTTTAAAGTAAGTAGCGGAATCTTTGATGGAAAAATAACGTTACTTTTGTTTTTTAACCTTCAAGCAGCAAGCATAGTGCCTCTAAAACGTACATAGCATTAAAAGATTCTCAGGTAGCTTGAGTAGGAAGCTAAAATCATGCTACATTTTCGATAGGGAACAAATAAGGGAGGAATTTTAAATGGAAGAAACAGCAAATAGTGGGTTGGTCAAGGGCTTTCGCTTGATTTGGGCGATCGTGAAGTTGAATTTGTTTTTCGTCGTATTGACATTGGCAGGTGGCGGAATCTTAGGGATCGGTCCAGCGTTTCATACCATTAGTACCTTGATCCACGAAGACGGTTTAAATTATGAGCAGCAAAGCTTTCGCAGCGCATGGCGCATTTGGCGCAGCGTCTTTGTCAAAGCCAATAAACAGTTTTATCTTTTCTTCCTACTGACAGGTTTCTTAGTGTATAACTTGTATTTAGCTACCCAGATCCAAGGCTTGATCTGGCTGATGATCTCTTTTGTTTTAGTTGTCGTCAGCGGATTGAGTATCTTACTGTACTTACTAAGTGTGGTTTTTGACACATCCTATGAGATTTCCTTGTGGAATAACCTGAAATTGTCCTTCGTGTGTCTGTTTCTTCATATGGCGACCTTTTTAAAATTGTTAGTGGGGATTGCCAGTATTTTCGCTTTTACTTGGATGATGAAAGGGCTCTTGCTCTTTGGAACCTTCAGTCTATTGATTTTGTGGTGCCACGTGGCGATCAGTCAGGAAAAAACCGTCATTGATCGGGACTTGGCACATGACTAAGCAGCGCTTTCGTTTGTTTAAACATGACTTTTTGATCAATCAGTTGATGCAGTTGTATAGCGTCCTTTTGGTGATCATCTCGATTATTATCATGCTGGTTCTGACGGCATATACTGGGGCAGACCGCTTCAATAGCAGCGAACGCCTCGTGGAAGCTACCAGTATGCAGCTGGATGCATACGTGCAGGATCAAAACGCGGTCGTTTCAACGGTATTAGGCGAATTTACCAGTTCGGATACTGCTTTTGAATCGCTGCGCAATTATTTACAGCTTTCATTGCCAGACTATTTTTCCTATAGTAATGATATTTTTCGCCAGACGGGACAAAGTGTGTATTTGCCAAACATCCTCTATCGCTTGATCCGTAATCATCCTAGTATCGAAGAGATCATTATTCAACTAGATGAAAGCAATGAGACACTAGTGGCAACCCCAGATACCCCTTATGGAGAAAAACGCAGCGGCAAGCAGATCGATTTGAAAAATCGTCTGTTTTTTGTTCGTTCGATCGCCCAACCAAGTAATTATGCGCAACCGTTAGGGCAAGTCTACGTGATTTTTCACTCAGACGATGTCTTAGCCAATCGACAAGAAGACAACCAAGCGCATGGTATTAACAGTTTTTTGTATACCTCCAATGGTCAGCGGCTATACAAGGATGCCGCGAACCTTAGCAAGCAGACCTTAGCGAAAATTGATCAGGCGGTGGCTCATGGAACTATTCACGACACTCTGTCGAAAGACTTTTATATCAAAAAACAAACGACCGTCAGCGGAGAGTTGTCACTGATCTTGTTGTCAAAAGGTGTGATCTGGCGGGATATTTTTTCTAGCGCCATTTGGATCTTTAGCTTTGGGATTGGGATTCTCTTATTAGTCCTATGGGTGCTCCATCGGACCTTCAAGCGCTATACCTCGCAAGTACAGCAGATCGTCTATGCGACGAAAGAAGTCAGTCAAGGGAATTTTGATAAGCGGATCGATACCGCCAATGTCCAACAAGAGCTGAAAGAAATCGCAGAAGCCATCAATCAAATGACTTACAGTATCAACGAGTATATCAAAGACATCTACACGTTAGAGATCAAGCAGCGAGACGCCGATATGCGGGCGCTGCAAGCACAGATCAATCCGCATTTTCTGTATAACACGTTAGAATACATTCGAATGTATGCCTTGAGTCGCAACCAAGAAGAGCTGGCGGATGTCGTCTATGCCTTTTCGGCACTGCTACGGAACAATACGACGCAAGAAAAGACGAAGACCTTAAAAGAAGAAATCGATTTTTGTGAAAAATATGTCTACTTGTTTCAGATGCGCTACCCAGATAAGATCGCCTATCATGTAACCATCGATTCGGCATTAGAACAGTTGGAATTGCCGAAGTTCACGCTGCAGCCGCTTGTCGAAAACTATTTTGTTCACGGCATCGATTATCAGCGCAATGATAATGCCATCAGTATCAAGGCTTATAAAGAAGTCGATCAGATCGTGATTGAGGTCAAAGACAACGGCAAAGGCGCAGATGCACAGCAGTTGGCGATGATCCAAGAAGAACTGCAAAATCAGGAGATCGGAGCCCAAACCTCGATCGGGATCAAAAATGTTCACGAACGGTTGCGGGGCATGTTCAACGGCGCCTATCAAATGGACGTTACGTCTCAGGCAGGTGCTGGGTTTACGGTCAAGATCCGCTTAGATGAGAAACGTTTGCAAAGGGGGCATGAGACAGATGTATAAAGCAATGTTCGTTGATGATGAATACATGATCTTGCAGGGGCTGCAAATGATCTTGCCTTGGCAAGAACTGGGCTTTGAAGTGGTGCATACAGCGAAAAGTGCTAGTGAAGCCCTCGAGTACTTGCAAGAGCATTCCGTTGATTTGCTGATCACGGATATTCGGATGCCAGAAATGAATGGCATCGATATGATCCGCCAAGCACAAGCGTTTGGGAATCGATTTTTCTCGATCATTCTATCAGGCTATCAGGAGTTTGCCTTTGTCAAACAAGGCATGGCGTTAGGTGTGCGTAATTATCTCGTCAAACCTGTTAACAAAGAAGAACTACGCAGCAGTGTACAAGCAATTGCAGCTGAGTTAGAGGAGCAGCAAAAACTGTTGGCAGAAAAAGAACTGTATCAAGAGTCAAGCCTGCTGCTTTGGTTGAATGATGAATTGAACGAAAGCGAGTACCTCCATTTGCTGGCGCAACAGCGGGTGCCACTAGCAGCACCCTTTACCGTTTTGCAGTTCAATGGGACTGCTGAGATCTTACAAAAAATCACGACGTTTTTTCAGCAACACGATCAGCCATTGATCTTACCAGGGCGATTAGATGAAAACCAAGTGATCATTACTGCTGCTGGACCAAGGCAGCAAATCAACGCTGATCTAAAAGCACTGGCACAGCAGCTCAATAGTACTGACTGGCAGTTGATTATGAGCGAGACCATCAACGAGTGGGAGAATTTGTATAAAGCCTATGAAAAAATCAAGCAGGTTCAGTCACTGCAAGCCTTCTACCCAGATCTGTTCTTACAAGAACAGACGATCCACGTGGATATTTTAGAGCGAAACGAAGAACTCCCGTTTCTGTCTTTTAACAAAGCACTGACCATTGGGGATGTCAAAACGATCCAACATGAGCTGGATAAAATGTTCGCTATTTTGGAACAAACCCAAGCAGACCCTGAGCATGTTCGCTATGTTTCGTTCTTGTTGTTCAATGATATTTATCGGCAGCTGCCAGTACTTTCCCACGAAAACCATGAACAGATTTTGGCACGGATTCGTGAGTCTAATACACTGGCAGATTTGCGGCAGCTCTTTGATGATGTGCTGGAGTTGGCGAAATCGCAGCCGCCGCAAAAACGCTATTCAGAGATCGTTCAAAAGACGATCCAGTTGATCGAAGAAGGCTATACCCATGATTTGACGGTCAAATCAGCGGCTGAAGAACTGCATGTCAGTGTCGTTTATTTGGGGCAGCTCTTTAAGAAAGAAACGGAAATGAGTTTTAATCAGTACGTCAATCTGGTGCGGATCAAGCAAGCCCAGCAGCTGCTGCTTCATTCGAAAGCCACGATCAGTGAGATCGGTGATCGTATTGGTTACAACAATACCAACTATTTTTCCAAAATGTTTAAGAAATTGAATGGTCTGACCCCCAAAGAGTTTCGCGATACCTATGAACAGCATTATGAATCCCTTGATTGAATTTAGATTTCTTCAAAAAAAATCTGGTTTTTGTGATTAAATGATAGTAATTGTGACGCTTTCACGGTAAACTAAGAGAGGAAAAATAAAGAAGAGAGCGTGATGTTGTGAAAGAAACCAAAAAATTTGCACAAGTTTTGATAGGTACCGGGCTGATTGCGTTGGCCATTTCCTTATTGATCACCGCCCATCAAGGATATGATACGATCAGTACGTTTTTACTAGGAATTTTGAATTTCGTCGATGTCCCTTTTTGGATTGCCAGTTTGTGTTTTAATATTATTGTTTTGTTGATCGTTGCAGTCTTTGATCGTGCTGAATTAGGCATTGGCAGTTTTATCAATGGGATTGGCTTAGGCCTGTTGATTGGGATCTTTGAACCAGTGATGGACAAAGTATCGATTCATTTGCCTTTTTATCCTTGGATCGCTATTTTCGCTGCACCGATCTTATTTGGGATCGGCGCTGGTATCTACGTTTCTTCCAACAAAGGATCAGCGGCGTTAGAAGCCTTGACTGCCTTGATCTACAAACGAAGCAAATTGACGCAAAAAACGATCCGTATCGGCTTGGATGCAGCCATGGTCTTGATCGGTTTTGCGTTAGGCGCCAGTGTTGGGTTAGGTACTCTCTTGTGTATCGTCTTTATTGGCCCAATCTTTGAAGCCACCATGAAAACCATCGCTGCTCGGAAGAAAAACGCCTAGCCTTGAAAATAAGTCGGAAAAAGCTGTCTGTGAGGACAGCTTTTTTGCTGCTTCCATTTAAGGGAATTATCTGAGGGAAGAAAAATCCTGATTTCCTTAAGATTCTCTGGGTAAAAAAAGTGTTTTCTCCATGGTTACTGTCTTATTGGACTTGGTATACTGATAAGACGAGTAAAGGAGAAGTGAAAATGAAAAGTTATCGTTCGACGATTGCGGCTTGCTTTGTAGGGTACATCGTTCAAGCCGTCATCAATAATTTTGCCCCCTTATTATTTTTGACCTTTCAAAGCCAATACCAGCTACCGATCAGCCAGATTACTTTGCTGGTTAGTTTTAACTTTTTGACCCAGTTAGCCGTCGATTTTGCAGCAATCTTTTTTGTAGACCGCATCGGCTATCGAGTGTCGATCGTAGCCGCGCATTTTTTTGCAGCGATCGGCTTGATTGGTCTAGCCGTTTTTCCCTTATGGTTTCCGACCCCGTTTAGCGGATTGTTAGCAGCGGTTTTGTTGTATGCCATTGGCGGTGGCTTGCTGGAAGTCTTAGTCAGTCCCATCGTTGAAGCCTGTCCAACGGAACATAAGGAAAAAACGATGAGCATGCTGCACTCGTTTTATTGCTGGGGGTACGTGGGGGTCGTTTTGTTCTCAACTGCGTTCTTCATGGTGTTCGGTATTCAACAGTGGCCGATTTTGGCGATCATCTGGGCGCTGATCCCGTTGGTCAATTTGTTTTTCTTTACCAAAGTCCCGTTGGCGCCAATCGTTGCCGAAGGAGAACGAGGGTTGACCACTCGGCAGCTCTTTTCCTTGAAAAGCTTTTGGCTGTTTCTGGTGATGATGGTCTGTGCTGGAGCCAGCGAACAAGCAGTCAGCCAATGGGCATCGACCTTTGCCGAACAGGGCTTAGGCGTTAGTAAGACGCTAGGCGATTTAGCAGGGCCAATGGTTTTTGCCTTGATGATGGGGATCTCCCGCTTGCTTTACGGCAAGTTTGAGGAACGCATCGATTTGAAACGCTTTATGTTTTTGAGTGTTTTGCTTTGCCTACTGGCGTATATGATGATCGGCTTTGCTTCATTGCCATTGATCGGGTTCCTTGGCTGTGGCTTAAGCGGTTTTGCCGTAGGGATCATGTGGCCAGGGGTCTTTAGTCTTTCTGCGCAATACATTCGCAACGGCGGAACGGCGCTATTTGCTTATTTGGCATTAGCAGGAGATTTAGGGTGTTCAATCGGACCCGCTGTCGTCGGCAGTATCGTCGAATGGACGGGACAACAGCTGCAGGTTGGGATTCTAGGGGCGATCGTTTTCCCGATCATCTTGCTGGCAGGAATTTATTTGGTTCAACAAATGCACAAAAAACGACAGCTTCCGTTGCTGGTTTTTCAAGAATCCACAAAAGAATAAAAAAATTTGGAGCAAATGCCGTCTTTTCATGGTATTTGCTTTTTGTTTTCTGAAATTCCTCTAGTCAAGATAGTTTCTATCCGCTATACTTTGACTTATTCATTTAAAAAGGAAGTGATGTTGTGAAAAGTCAATTGAAAAAAGAAATCAGTTTTTTTGGGGCATTATCGACAGTAATGGGAACGGTGATCGGCGCCGGCGTGTTTTTCAAAGCAGCGGCTGTGGTCCAGCAGACCCAATCCACCGGTTTGACCTTGTTGGTCTGGCTGCTTGCCGGCTTTCTAACGATTTGCGGCGGTTTGACGGTGGCGGAGTTAGCGACGGCGATTCCTGAGACTGGCGGACCCATTCGATATATTGAAAGAATTTATGGAAAATTACCCTCCTTTTTATTAGGCTGGGCACAAAGTATCATTTACTTTCCAGCGAACGTGGCGGCTTTAAGTATTATTTTTGCGACCCAGTGTTTGAACTTATTTCATCTACCCAGCAATTATTTGCTTCCTTTATCGATTTTGACCGGAACGAGTGTGACATTGATCAATCTTTTGGGAACAAAAGCCGCTGCTCAAGTCCAGTCCGTCACGTTAGCAGTCAAGCTGATTCCGATTGCGGTGATCATCGTGGCGGGCCTGTTGACACCAGGGCAAGTATCGGTCTCATTGGTGGATTTTTCTTCCAATACTCAAGGATCGCTTGCAGCTGGCATCAGTAGTGCCCTCTTAGCAACCCTTTTTGCTTATGACGGCTGGATGGGAGTCGGTAATGTCGCTGGGGAAATGAAGCGACCCGAAAAAGATTTACCAAAAGCCATCATCTTTGGGTTGAGTTTTGTTACCTTGGTGTATGTGTTGATCAATGTTGCCTTTTTAAAAACATTGCCGATCGATCAAATCGCTGGTAATTTGAACAGTGCTTCAGAAACTGCGATGGCCTTGTTTGGCAGCTTTGGCGGAAAACTGGTCACGATCGGTATCCTGATCTCTGTGTATGGCGCATTGAACGGCTATACAATGACTGGCTTGCGGGTCCCATATGCCATGGCGTTGGAAGATGAGATTCCTTTCAGCAAGACCTTTGCCACTTTAAGTAAAACCACCAATGCACCCTATGCGGCGGCTTTTTTACAATTAGGGATCGCGTGTATCATGATGCTTTTAGGCACCTTTGATCTCTTGACCGATATGCTGGTTTTTGTTATGTGGTTCTTTAGTGTATTATTATTTGTAGGAGTTTTTCGTTTGCGAAAAACAGAACCGCAGATGAAGCGTCCGTATAAAGTTCCCTTCTATCCAATCATTCCCTTGATTGCGATCTTAGGTGGCTGTTTTATCTTGATTATGACCTTGATCACTGACACGTGGTTAGCAGTCGTGGGAATTGGCGTGACGTTACTAGGAATTCCCGTTTTTTATGGAAAAGCAAAAGGAAAAGCGAGAGGAGCGAAAGAATGAAGATCGTTGTACTTGATGGCTATGCGTTGAATCCAGGAGATTTGTCTTGGCACGGGTTTGAAGAATTAGGAGAGGTGACGGTGTATGATCGTACCTCGTATACAGATAAACAAGAAATTATTGAGCGAATCGGCGATGCCGAAGCAATTTTGACAAATAAAACACCGATCACCGCAGATGTGCTCAAAGCATGTCCGCAATTGACCTACATTGGGGTCTTGGCAACTGGATACAATGTCGTTGATTTGGCAGCAGCGAAGGAACAGGGAATCACCGTGACCAATATTCCTAGCTACAGTACCAATGCAGTGGCACAAGCGACCTTTGCTTTGCTGCTGGAAGTGACGAATCAAGTGGGACACCATAATCGTTCCGTGCATCAGGGCGACTGGCAAACCAGCAAAGATTTTTCTTATTGGCAGACACCATTGATGGAATTGGCAGGCAAAACGATTGGGCTGATTGGATATGGTGCGATTGCTCAAGCAGTTGCCACGATCGCTCATGCGTTTCAGTTGAAGGTGATCTACTTTAATCATCGACCAAAACCAGCACAAGCAGATTGGGCAAAACAAGTTTCGCTGGCGGAATTGTATCAAGAAGCAGATATCATCAGCCTTCATGTTCCGCAGTTTCCTGAAACAGAAAAAATGATCGATCGCACAGCATTGGCACAAATGAAATCTTCTGCGATCCTGATCAATACCGCCCGTGGCGGCTTGATCAATGAAGGGGCAGTTGCTGAAGCGCTGCATACTGGGCAGATCGCAGCCTTGGCGGCAGATGTCGTTTCAAAAGAACCGATCGCAGCTGACAATCCCTTATTACAGGCGCCAAATTGCTATTTGACACCGCATATCGCTTGGGCACCCGTCGAAACGCGGCGTCGTTTGATGGGGATCGCTGTGGCGAACTTAAGCGGTTTTAAAGCAGGTACACCGCAAAATGTCGTGTAAGCAAAACGAGCAAATAAAAGGACTTTGACAAAGCAGGCGACTAGCAAAGCAGTTAGTCTCGCCGACACAGTAACCATTTCGACCAGTCATCCAGCCTCACAAGGTGATTGGTCGTAGGACTGGTGGTTTGTCTAAGTCTTTTTTTGCTGAAAATGAAAGGAGACGGTCTTGAAAAAGTATTATTATCTAGTGGCCTTTGTTAGCGTGCTGGTCTTTAGCTGGCTGATCCAAACCCAAAGTAGCCGCTTTTATGCACAACCGATCATAGAAGTACAAACGGTTCAAGTCACCGCCGACCAGCAGCAGATCCAAGGGATCGTTCGTAACGGAGAAGAAGCTGGGGTACTACGGACAGTCACTACGCAATACACCCCGAACGGTGCGATTCATCCGTTGTATCAGACCGGACAACAGCTGCTTTTGCAAAAAGAAGGGGATGGCTGGCAGGTACAAGCACAAAAAAGGGATGGGTATCTCTTTTTCTTTCTTGCCTTATTTTTGATGGCAGTAGTCGCAATTGGTGGCAAAAAGGGCTTGCGGGCTTTACTTAGTATCTTTGTGAATACTGGCTTGCTGCTCCTTTTTCTTTGGTTTCACAAAGGCAACAGCTCCTTTTCATTGGTCTTTTTGATGATCGTTTTTACGATCGTCTCGTTGGTTTTGACGATGGGGATTTCCTATGGCTTTCGTACGATCGACAGTCGCAAAATCATTGCCTCGTTAGCCAGCGTCCTCTTGGCGTTTTTTCTCTGTCGGTTCGCCATGGATCTTTTGCAAGATCATGGGTTGCGCTATGAAGAAATGTCGTTTCTGACCCGTCCGTATCGCAGTGTCTATCTAGGGAGTCTGCTGATTGGCGCGATTGGTGCCAGCATGGACAATATTGTCATGCTGATTGCCAGTCTAGATGAGATCCAGCGCATCAATCCCCAGACTAGCCGCAAGGAACGATTAGCGATCGGTCGGTCCATCGCGCAAGATACGACTTCTTCGATGATCAATGTCTTGTTGTTTGCTTATTTAAGTGGGAGTATGCCAGCGCTATTGTTTTACCTAGCAAATGGCTGGCTGCTGTCGCAAGCATTGCCGATGCATCTTTCTTTAGAAATAGTGCGTACATTATGCGGCGGCTTTGCGCTGGTTTTATCGGTACCGTTGACGCTCCTTTGCTTTGAACTACAAAGGAGGAAAGCAGGATGAATGTTTTGTTTGTGTTGATCTTGCTTTTTCTCTTGCTGACTTTCGCTGTTTTTCGGATCGAAGGGCTGTTTCAAGTTACTGGTCTGTTTATGAATGTGGCTGTCTTTCTAGCGCTGCTGGTCCTGATTGACCGAGGGACACCGATTTTACCAGCGGCTTGTGTTGCCTTTTTAGCCGTGGCGGCGATCACCTTGTTTTTCGTGAACGGCGTCAATCAGAAAACCAAAATTGCCTTTGTCTGTGTGTTGGTCTTTCTAGGGCTTTTTCTACTACTATTTCCGCTTGTGCTCGCTGCAATGAATCTGCATGGGTTTTCGGCAGAGGAACTGGATGAGTTGGCGATGTATTCCTTTGATGTAGCCATCGATTTTAAGACATTGATGACTGCGATCATTTTGATGAGTTTTTCGGGGGCGGTGGCAGATGGGAGTATGGCAATCAGCACTGCGACCTATGAACTTTTTCAAGCAAACCCGCAAGTCTCGATCAAGGCATTAAGTAAAAGTAGTATGACCGTGGTATCAGACGTATTGTCTTCGACGATCAATACCTTATTGTTTGCCTTTATGGGAAGTAATCTGGCGTTGATTGCGTGGTTTCAAGATTTGTCGATCTCCTTTGGTGAAATGCTCAATTCGAAGGCGTTCGTCTCAGAATTGGTCGTTTGTTTGATCACGGGTCTGGCAGCGGTGATTATTTTACCCATTACCGCATGGGCAGCGAGTTGGTATTTTTTGAAAAGAAACCGAATGGAATAGGAAGGAGCGCAACCACCATGGAACCACTAATTGAAACTAAGCGATTAGTGCTGCGAGAAATGAGTCATGACGATCGACCAGCGATTGAAAAGATTTTGCAAGATCCAGAAGTTATGATTGCCTATGAAGGACCCTTCAGTGAGCAAGAAGTCACTGGTTGGATCGACAAACAGCTGCAACGCTATCAAAACGATCACATTGGCTTGTGGCTAGTGATAGAGAAAGCATCAGGGCAAGCGATCGGTCAATGCGGGTTGACATGGCAAGACGTCAAGGGAGAAGCCGTTTTAGAAATTGGGTACTTGTTTCAAAAGAACTTCTGGCATCATGGGTTTGCCACAGAAGCCGCCCAGGCTTGTAAAGACTATGCGTTTGCACCGCTGAATGCCGCCATTGTTTATTCGATCATTCGTGAGACCAATCAAGCCTCCATAAATGTGGCATTGCGCAATGGAATGAAGCTGGTGGATCGCTTTGTCAAACACTATCGGCAAGTGGACATGCCGCATCTTGTGTATGCTGTGGCGAAAGAGATGTGAAAAACGTAAGAATGCTTTTTTCGATTTAGACAATGAAACGCCCTTAGAAAGTTAGCTTTTTCTAACTTTCTAAGGGCGTTTTTTATGCTTGCGTAAAGCTTTTTCGTTCGATGAGTTCAGCCCCTAAAAGGACTGTTTTGGTGATCGCTCGAGGATGAACGATCTGATCCACCAATAAATCGATTGCGGTTTTGGCGATTTCCTCCACATCAATGTTAAACGTTGTTAGAGGGGGAGCCACAAATTTTGCGATCTCATTGTCGTTGATACTGATTAATTCCAAGCGATCAGGAATGATGATGGATCGTTCATTTAACGCTTGGAGCACACCAACTGCGATGGTGTCAGAAGCCACAAAGAGCGCCTCTGGCAAATTATCACCAAGGGATTCCACCATTTTTTTCGCCAAACGATAGCCGGTTTCAACGGAAAAATTGCCACCACTAAATAAGAACGCCTCATCGAGCGCATCTCGACGAGCCAGCGTTTGACGGAAGATGACCTCGCGACTATCCATTTCTGCACGTTGGGTATCAGGATTTAGATAAGCACCACCAATAAAGCCGATCTTTCGGTATCCTTTTGTTAAAAATAGATCGATCGCCAGTTGCGTCATTCGATCAGTATCAGGTTTGACCGTATCGAACAGCTCTGGACAGGGGTTGATTTCCAAAAGGACGCCATAGGGGCAAACGGATTTGAACTGCTGCGTTTCTTTCTCAGTGAAAGAGCCAATCCCAATAAATCCGGCGACTTCTTGCAGTGTTTCTAAAACATCATCTTCATGGGTGATCAGTTGAATTTCCAAATTGTTGATTTTCGCATATTTTTCTAAAGAGATACGCAATTGTCGAAAATAGACATCTTGCAGCTCTTCTTGTTCTGTCAGCCAGAAAAGGACGGCGATTTTTTCTAGTGTTGTTTTTATTTTTGAGCGATCATAACCTAGTGATAAAGCGGTATGAATAATTTTTTGGCGCGTATCGGCTGCGATCGACAACGATTCGTCGCCTTTTAATAATCGGGAAACAGTCGCTTGTGAAAAGCCTGATTGCTCGGCAATTTTTTTTATTGTAACCAATCTTCTTCACCTCTTTCTTCTAGTATACGCTAACAACTTTATCAAGTAAATGAATTTACTAAATATATTTACTCAATAGTGAAAGTTTAGAGCGTGTAGGTATTTTGAAAAAATATTTGTGAGAAAAACCTTGATTTTATCCGTTTATTTACTCCGTTGAAGAAATTAATTTAGTAAAACTATTTACATATTAAGTAAAATAATTTATTATAAACGAGAAGATAGCGTTTGCAAAATAAAGAAAAGGTGGAGAAATGATGATGAAAAAAATGTCTCGAGTTCTTTTTTTAAGTGTAGCAGCTTTAGGATTAGGTGCTTGCGGTCCACAAAGTGAAGGGACAGATAGTACTGCAGCAAATAGTGGCAGCAATAAGGACTATGATCTATTGGTCTGGGAAGACCAAGCAAAATCAGCTGGGATTGAAGAGGCAGTCAAACAATTTGAAGAAGAACACGATGTGACGATCAAAGTGGTCGAAAAAGCCTATGGTGGACAGATCGAAGATTTACGATTGGATGGCCCCGCTGGTACAGGTGCGGATATCATCACGATTCCTGGCGATCAAATCGGTACAGCCGTTACCGAAGGTTTGTTGAAAGAATTAACAGTCGATCAAACGCTACAAGAGCTGTATACAGAATCAGCAATGCAATCGCAAATCGTTGACGGCAAAGTCTACGGCTTACCAAAAGCGGTTGAAACACAAATTTTGTATTATAACAAAGAACTAATTTCCGAAGAAGACTTGCCACAGACAACGGATGAGTGGCTGGAGTATTCCAAGTCTGTCTTAGATGCTGACAGTTATGGGTTACTGGCATTATGGGATCAAATTTATTACGCACAAGGTGTATTGAGCGGTTATGGCGGTTATGTTTTTGGCGAGAATGCCGATGGATCCTATGACCCTGAAGATATTGGATTAGCTAATGAAGGCGCGATCGAAGGGGCAGACTATATCCAACAGTTTTATGATGCAGGTGTTTTTCCATCGGGATTGGTCGGCGAACAAGGAATCAATGTGTTGGACTCTTTATTTACGGAAGGAAAAGCTGCCGCTGTCATCTCGGGACCATGGAACTTGTCTCCATATAAAGAAGCGGGCATCGACTATGGTGTGAAAGAATTGCCATTATTAGGCAATGGTGAACATATGGGCTCCTTTATCGGTGTCAAAAGCTACAACGTAAGTAGCTATTCCCAAAACCCTGAATTAGCTGAAGCATTCGTCAAATTTATCAGCAATGAAGAAAATTCAAAAGTTCGTTATGAAAAAACACAGGAAGTACCAGCGGTTGCTTCATTGGCAGATGATCCAGCAGTTCAAGAAAGTGAAAGTGCTGCAGCCATTGCCGCTCAGTCCCAACACGCAGAACTAACGCCTGGGATCACTGAAATGAATTCAGTATGGGAACCAATGGATGCCGCATTGCAAACTATTGCTACTGGAAAGGCTGAACCGAAAACAGCTTTACCACAAGCAGTCGAACAGATCAAATCAGCCATTGCGGCAATTCAAAACTAGAAAGTCGTCTCAAGGACAAACGTTTCGGGTGGTCATTCATCACTAGGAATCAAGTAAGGCCGAACGAAACGTTTGTCAGCGGCTTTTTCTTACAGGGGGCGAAAATGTGAAAAACACGCAGTCGTATGCAAAACGAGCAATGCTATTCTCGATCATACCAGGATTCGGTCAATTCTATAATCGGCAAAAAATCAAAGGCGCTTTATTTTTCTTCTTTTTTGCTATGTATCTTGTCGTCTTTAAAGATTTATTTAATATGGGACTTTGGGGCATCGTGACATTAGGCGTGGAAGTGCCGAGAGACAATTCCATCTTTTTATTAGCAGAAGGATTAGTTGCCTTGATCGTCATCGGTTTTGGTCTGTTGTTCTATTATTTAAACATCCGTGATGCCTATAAAAACGGTGAATTAAGAGACAATGAGCTACCAGTCAACTCTATCCGTGAAAGCTACCAGGCACTATTAAGAGAAGGCTATCCTTATTTAATGAGTAGCCCAGCATTTTTCTTACTCGTGTTTTCTGTTATTTTTCCGATTCTCTTTAGTATCGCGTTAGCTTTTACGAACTATGATCTGTATCATTCTGCACCTGCCAATTTAGCAGATTGGGTGGGATTAGAGACCTTTAAGAAGATTTTTACTGTCGATATTTGGCGTAGTACCTTCTTCAATGTTCTGGGCTGGACAGTTATCTGGACCTTGATCGCCTCAACGTTACAAGTTTCTATCGGAATATTTTTAGCGGTGCTGGTGCATCAAAAAGAACTACGACTCAAAAAGTTCTTTCGAACGATTTTGATCCTCCCATGGGCAGTTCCGGGATTTGTTACGATCTTGGTGTTTTCAGGAATGTTCAATGATTCCTTTGGTGCGATCAATCATTCGATTTTGAATTTCTTCCAGATTTCACCGATTCCTTGGCTAACGAGTGCGAATTGGACCCGTTTAGCTTTGCTACTGATTCAAGGCTGGCTAGGCTTTCCGTATATTTTTATCGTGACTACAGGGACGCTGCAATCCATTCCGGATGATTTGTATGAGGCTGCGACCATCGATGGTGCTTCAGCTTTACAAAAATTTCGCCGAATCACATTGCCATTATTGCTTTATGCAATGGCACCGATTTTGATTACGCAATATACGTTTAACTTCAACAATTTCAATATCATTTATCTGTTTAATTCTGGTGGACCAGCAGTTCCTGGTTCGACCGCTGGTGGTACCGATATTTTGGTTTCGTGGATCTATAAGCTCACGATGCAAAATAGTCAATATGCACTGGCAGCAGCGTTGACGATTCTCTTATCGATCGTCGTGATCGCGATTGCTTTATGGCAATTCCGCCGAACAAATTCATTCAAGGAGGTTGGATAAGATATGAAGGCAGCAAGTATGAAGAAACAGAAATTTGTCCGCCTATCCTTGACGTATCTCGTACTGATTTTTACGGTAGTAGTGATCGTCTACCCTTTACTTTGGACGATCGGTGCTAGTTTTAATCCTGGGAACAGTTTAGTAAGTACGAGTTTGATTCCGACGAGTCCGACATTAAGTCACTACACGAAATTGTTTGCTGGTGATAACTCGCTTTATTATAGTCAATGGTATTTGAATTCATTAAAAATCAGTGTATGCACCATGTTCTTGTCACTGATTTTTGTCTCCATGACGGCGTATTCCTTTTCACGGTTTCGTTTTACAGGCCGTAAAAATGGGTTGATGCTGTTCTTACTACTACAAATGATCCCGCAGTTCTCTGCCTTGATCGCAATTTTTGTGTTGGCGCAAATGCTCGGCTTGATCAATAGCCATTGGTTGCTGATCTTGATTTACGTTGGGGGCCAGATTCCCATGAACACGTACTTATTAAAAGGGTATTTTGACTCGATCCCGTTAGATTTAGACGAGAGTGCCAAGATAGATGGCGCAAGCAATACGCGAATATTCTGGCAAATTTTGATTCCTTTATCACGACCAATGCTGGCAGTCGTTGCCATGAATGGCTTTACTGGACCACTTGGAGACTTTGCCCTGTCTTCTGTGATTTTACGTAATCCTGAGTACTATACATTACCCATCGGGTTATACAAATTAGTCACGGATAAAATGGGAGCCAGCTATACGACTTTTGCGGCAGGGGCTATTTTGATCAGTATTCCGATCGCACTCGTCTTTATTGCATTACAAAAACATTTTGTCTCCGGTTTGACCGCTGGTGGCACAAAAGGATAGGAAGAGAAGATGACAAGATATAACTTAGAAGAACGCTTTTTACATGGTGGGGATTATAATCCTGACCAGTGGCTAAATTATCCCGAGATCTTAGCCAAAGATTTAGAACTAATGGAAAAAGCTCATGCTAATACATTTTCCCTTGGTATTTTTGCTTGGAGTGCCTTAGAGCCAGCAGAAGGGGTGTTTGAATTTGAATGGTTAGACAAAATCATGGATGAGCTCGCCGAACGAAACAGCAACGTCATTTTAGCGACGCCAAGCGGCGCGCGTCCTGCCTGGTTGTCTAAAGCATACCCTGAAGTTCTACGGACCAATGAAAAACGGGAAAAAATGTTACACGGCGGGCGTCACAATCACTGCTTTTCTTCACCGATCTATCGTGAGAAAGTGGCGATCATCAATCGGAAATTAGCTGAACGCTACCACGATCACCCAGCACTATTGATGTGGCATATTTCCAATGAGTATTCTGGAGATTGTCATTGTCCCATTTGCCAAGAAAACTTTCGTCAGTGGGTCAAGCAGAAGTACCAAACATTAGCAGCCTTGAATGAGGCCTGGTGGGGACCTTTCTGGAGCCATACGATCACCGATTGGTCGCAAATCGAATCTCCTTCACCGATCGGCGAAATGCAAGTTCATGGACTAAATCTAGACTGGCATCGTTTTGTGACCGATCAGACCATTGATTTCTATGAACATGAGATCAAAGACATTCGTCGTTTGTCTCCAGATGTACCGATCACAACGAATTTCATGGCAGATACCCGAGATTTGATTCCCTTTTATAGCCTTGATTATGGAAAATTTGCCCAGCATGTAGATGTCATTAGTTGGGATTGTTATCCTGCTTGGCATAATGATTGGGGAACGACCGCTGATTTGGCAAGTAAGGTTGGGTTTATCAATGATCAGTACCGTAGCTTGAAAAAGCAACCCTTTTTGATCATGGAATCAACCCCTAGTGGTGTGAATTGGCATCCAGTCAATCGCACGAAACGCCCCGGGATGCATCTGTTGTCTTCTATGCAATTTATTGCTCACGGTTCAGATAGTAATCTTTATTTCCAATGGCGAAAATCAAGAGGCTCGTCTGAGAAGTTCCATGGGGCCGTCGTGGACCATGACAACGACGAACAGAATCGTGTTTTTCAAGATGTAGCAGAAGTGGGAAAAGCCTTAGAAGAAATCAAAGAAATCAAAGGATTGCACAAAAAAGCCAAAGTGGCGATCATCTATGATTGGGATAACAATTGGGCGCTCAATGATGCGCAAGGTTTTGGTTTGGAGAGCAAACGCTACCCACAAACGTTGCAAGAGCATTATCGCTATTTTTGGGATCATGACATCGCGGTTGATGTCATCACGAAAGACCATGACTTTGATGCTTACCAATTGATCATCGCTCCGATGCTTTACCTTTTACCAAAAGAAACTATGAAAAAGTTTCAACAGTATACGAAAAATGGCGGGACGCTGGTTTCCACTTATTTGACGGGGATCGTGAATGAAACGGACTTGACCTATTTAGGGGGCTGGCCCCAAGAGTTAGAAGAACTGTTTGGTGTGTCTGTGAAAGAAATCGATACGTTATATCCGAAACAAAAAAATTTGCTTTTAATGAAGGAGCAGCAGTACCAAATTCATGATTATTGTAGTGTTGTTCAAACAAACACTGCCCAAACGTTAGGGGTCTACGGTGCTGATTTTTATCAAGGTCAAGCTGCAGTGACCGTAAATGATTATGGTGAAGGAAGTGCCTACTATCTTGGGGGACGGACGGATCAAGCCTTTTTGGAAGACTTCTATCAAGAAGTAACACAACAGCTTCGCATACAAAATGAGTGGGTCCGTCAAGGTTCAACGAACGTGTCGATCCAAAGTAGAGAAAGTCAGCAAGAGCAGCTCGCTCCGACCACCTATTATTTTGTGATGAATTTTTCCGAAGAAAATCAAGAAGTAGAGGTAGCAACTTCAGGAATCGATTTGCTTACTGGAAAAACGACAAACCAAAAGCTTCAGTTGGCGCCTTATGAGGTGCAGATTATCAAAGTGACAGCACCAGAACAATAAAAACTATTGTGTCAATTATATGAAAAAAGAAGTACTTACGTTGATGAAAAAAACGTAAGTACTTCTTTTTTATAGAGAGTGTTTTAATTTTCTTGCGCAAATTCGGCAGCTTTTGTTCCTGCTTGGCGTCCGAAGATGATGATATCGGCAACGGCATTTCCGCCAATTCGGTTTTCACCATGCAACCCACCAGTTACTTCACCGGCTGCAAAAAGACCTGGAATGATCTCGTTATCCGTATCGATCACTTCTGTGTTGGTGTTGATCTTCACGCCGCCCATCGTGTGGTGGATACCAGGAGCGATGGCAATGGCATAGTAAGGTCCTGTTGACAAATCGTTGTCCATTGCTGTGCTGCGTCCAAAGGCTTCGTCTTCACCAGCAGCCACACTGCTGTTCCACGTAGCGATCGTGTCAGCAAGCGCTGCTTCTGGCATGTCCAATTCTTTTGCTAATTCTTCGATCGTGTCAGCGGATTTGACTAACCCTTGTTGCTCGTAAAAATCAATGGCTGTCACGCGTTCTTTGACACCTGCATCAAAAACTAACGTTGCTGATTTTTCAGGTAGGGCAATGATCGCTTCAGAGACTTTGTCTCGTGTTTCCATTTCATTGAAGAACCGTTCGCCTTCTTGATTGACCAAGATCGCGCCTTCTCCACGGACAGCTTCAGTGATCAACAGTGATTTAGACTGATCCACTGTTGGGTGGATTTGGATTTGCTCTAAATCAACCGTTTGTCCACCTAATGCTTCGATCATTTTGATCCCATCACCAGTTGAACCCTCTTGGTTCGTTGTCACGTAGTCTGCCAATTCTGGTTTGTATTCGGTGATCATGTCGAAATTGGCACCGAAACCGCCTGTTGTAACGACAACTGCTTTGGCATCAATGGTTTGTTCGGTTCCTTCCACTTCAACCGTCACCCCGTTGACTTGGCCATCTTCTTCATTGATTTCTTTGACATCGGCATTCACAAAAATTGGGATTTCCAATTCATGGATGTTGCGCATCAAGCCATCAACTAAGTATTCCCCAACAGCAGAACCATCAGATGGACGGTGCGTTCTTTTTTCACTCATCCCGCCAGTCGTTGTTAAGTTGTCTAAAGTGATACCCATGGAATCTAACCAATCGATCGCTTCTGCTGAATGATCCACAAAGTAGCGCAACAATTCTTCATCATTGGTGTTGTGACCGCCAGCTAATGTTTCTTCATAAAATAGATCGTTTGAATCTTCGATGCCTTCTGCTTCTTGGAATTTGGTTTCTGAAGCGTTCATTCCTGCTGAAGATTTCAATGTATTCCCCCCAGAAATTGGCATTTTTTCTAAAATAACTGGGTTTGCGCCAGCTTCTTTTGCTTGGATCGCAGCGGCCATTCCAGCGCCACCTGCACCGACGATCACGACATCGTAGCTGTCTGCAAGTTCGCTAGGGTCTGTGTATTCTTGACCAGATGCAGCGGAAGTTGCATCTGTTTCTTCATTAGCAGATGAACCAGTACTTGAGCTGCTGCTTGTTTGTGAATCAGCGCCACAAGCACTCAAAGTTGCTAACGAGGTTAGGACTAATAGTGTTTGGAAAATTTTCTTCATTGTTTTTATTCCTCCTAAAACTTTTTCCAAATCAAAGACTAACATAGTTGTCATGTTATTTTTAGCTTTTGTTCGAAAAATCACATAATAATTAGAAAAGTTTAATTTATAAAGCGTTTTAGTCGAGGTGAAAGGGTTTCTTGGTCATCATAAAAAAGAGTGAATTCGTGAATTTATGGAAATAGAAGAATTATTGATTCTTTGATTTGTTTGGTATTAATCATGAAGGGAAAAAGCGAAGAGGCTTTGATTCGCCTCTCTACTGTTATTGAAAAAACGTACGTCACTGAGGTGCCGAGGAATGATCTCTTTTATTAAGAATAAATCAAATGCTTTGCGCTCAAAAGATAGAAAGAAATTGATGGCATCCGTGTTTGTGGGCACCAACTTTTACTCAATAAATAAAGATAGAATCTTAGTTTTCAAGAGTCATTGCCAAGAAACTGTGGTGTTTCTTAAAAAAATCAAGAGAACTGTCTTGCAAAACAAATCCTTTCTTGTATAATAAAAATAAGTTAGGTCTACCTAAAAAAATAAATAAACTATCCTTAACTATGGAAATGGAGTGAAAATAATGATTACTTTTTCAGAAATATCCGCAGCCTATGATGGCGATCATCAAGTGATCTCGGATTTGTCGTTTCAAGTAGAAAAACCGTCGATCGTAGGGATCATTGGTCCAAATGGGGCAGGGAAGTCGACGCTGATCAAAGCGGCGTTGAAATTGATCCCTTCCAGTGGGAACATGAGTGTCGACAAAAAAGCGTTAAAAGACTTTCAAAAGGAAATTGCCTATGTCGAACAAAAGACCGCGGTTGATTACACGTTTCCGATCACAGTCAAAGAAGTCGTATCTTTAGGCTTGTATCCTAAGATGCGCATGTTCCAAAGGATGTCGGCAAACGATTGGCAGAAAGTGACAGCCGCTCTGGCAGCGGTAGAAATGGAATCCTTTGCGGAACGTCAGATTGGGGAATTGTCCGGCGGGCAGTTTCAGCGGGTCTTGATTGCTCGAACGTTGGTGCAAGATGCCAACTATATTTTCCTCGATGAGCCCTTTGTAGGGATCGATGCCACCAGTGAAGCGATTATCGTCGGCCTGTTGCGTAACTTGCGAGATGCTGGCAAGACGATTTTTATCGTTCACCATGATCTGGGGAAAATCACCGAATACTTTGATTACTTGGTTCTGCTCAATCAAACCCTGATCGCTGCTGGACCAGTCAGTGAAGTCTTTACCGAGAGCAATTTGAAGCAAACATTTGGCGATGCGATCATCGTGAAAGGAGGCGTTTAACATGTTGACAAGCTTTTTTACGAGTTTAAGTAACTATCATTTCTTGCAAAATGCCTTGATCACGGCAGTCGCGATCGGGATCGTGGCAGGGGTGATCGGTTGTTTTATTATCTTACGAGGGATGTCCTTGATGGGGGATGCAATCTCTCATGCGGTCTTACCAGGGGTAGCCTTGTCTTATATCTTCGGCGTTCATTTTTTTGTCGGGGCGATCTTCTTTGGGATCTTGGCTTCCATGATCATTACCTATATCGCCAATAACAGCCTAATCAAAAGCGATACGGCGATCGGTATCACCTTTAGTTCGTTTCTAGCTTTAGGGGTTATCTTGATTGGAGTAGCAAATAGTTCGACTGATTTGTTTCACATTTTGTTTGGGAATGTGCTAGCGGTGCAAGACAGCGACAAATGGCTCACGATCGCTATCGCTATCCTTGTGCTGGCAGTGATCATCCTCTTCTTCCGTCCACTGTTGATCACGTCTTTTGATCCGATGATGGCAAAGGCCTTTGGGATGAAAGTGCAAGCCTATCACTATTTATTGATGTTCTTGTTGACTTTGGTTTCAGTGACAGCGATGCAAAGCGTCGGAACGATCTTGATCGTGGCTCTGTTAGTCACTCCAGCAGCAACGGCTTATCTTTATACAAAACAATTGAAGCATATGATGGTCATCGCAGGGGTTTTAGGTGGTTTCGCCTCATTTATCGGCTTGTTTATCGGGTACAGTTTTAATATTGCCGCAGGATCAAGTATCGTTTTGACCGCAGGAGCCTTTTTCGTGATCGGTTTCTTGTTCTCACCAAAACAAAAGACCAGTCCAGTCAAACGCTGGTCAGCGACGGCGGTTTTAGCAACGGCAGCTGTAGCTGGTGGCTTCTTTTTGGCACAGCAAAACGGACAGATGGCCCAAACAGAAGGGAAACTTTCAGTAGTAGCGACCAATTCGATCATTGCTGATATTACGGAAAACATTGCCGGTGATCGAATCGATCTTCACAGTATCGTACCAGTGGGGCGTGATCCCCATGAATATGAACCTTTAGTGGAAGATGTTCGAAAAGCGACCGATGCCGATCTTATCCTTTACAACGGCTTGAATCTAGAAACTGGCGGCAATGGCTGGTTTACCAAATTGATGAACAATGCCAATAAGGTAGAAAATGAAGATTACTTTGCCGTCAGTGATGGCGTGGATGTGCTTTATCTTTCTGATGATGAAGACCACAGCAAAGCCGATCCTCATGCCTGGTTAAATCTAGAAAACGGCATGATCTATGCCCGCAATATTGCTCAACGCTTGAGCGAAAAGGATCCTGACAATCGCTCTTTCTATGAAGAAAACCTTGAACGCTACTTGGCTTCATTAGAAGAACTGGATCAGCAAGCGAAGGAAAACTTCCAATCGATTCCCGAAGAGAAGAAATTGATCGTCACCAGTGAGGGAGCCTTCAAATACTTCTCCAAAGCCTACGGTGTACCCTCTGCCTATATTTGGGAAATCAATACCGAAGAAGAAGGAACCCCTGCGCAAATCAAGAACTTAGTGGATCAGCTGCAAAACTCAGCCGTCGCTTCCTTATTTGTCGAAAGCAGCGTCAATACTCGTCCGATGCAAAGTGTTTCTCGTGATGCAGGTATTCCGATATTCGGAACCGTCTTTACCGATTCGATTGCAGAGCCGGGAGAAGAAGGCGACAGCTACTATAACATGATGAAATGGAATCTCGATACGATTTATCAAGGCTTGAATCAATAATGCAAAAAACATCCTTAGCTCGTTCTGGCTAAGGATGTTTTTTCGTCGTATTTTTGTGCTGGAGAAAAGCAAAGAGATAAAATCCGCAGCCCATCAAAGCAGCAAGAAAAGCGATGACAGGAAAGTACAACCCCTGACCGTATACATAGGCTGTATAAGCGAAGAAGGCGATCAAAAACCAAAGCGTTCCCGAGATGAGCATTTTTTGGTTCCTCCTAATTGTTGAAAAGTGTTTATTTAGTATATTTTAACACGGTAGGCGCAAAAAGAAAATCAGCGAATCGAACGTTTGCTGAAACGAGTCGCTGATTTTTTCCCAATTGCACCGATGAACAGTTAAGAAACGTTCAATTGCTGTTGCGGTTCTAAATGGTAATAAAGGATCTCAGGTGGGACACCGAGTCGGGCGGGAATCTTGGTCATACCAACCCCGCTGGAAACACTTAATAAGGTCTCATTGCCTAAAAGGTAGAGCCCATCGGTATATTTCAACGCGCCCTTTGTTTTCGCATAATAAAAAGGCAAGCGAATCTGCCCGCCATGGCTATGGCCAGAAAGAATCAAGTCGTAGTTTGGCAGATTGGTGATCCGAGCAACATAATCGGGTTCATGGAGCAAAAGCAGCTGCCATTCTGCTAAGGTTGCTTCATAGGTAAAACTGACTTTCGGACTTTCTATATCGATACCGACAATATTCATCGACGTCTTGTCATCAGAACCAAAAACCGACTCATTATCAAGTAAGGTAAACCCTGCATGCTGGTATATTTCCTTAACAAAGTAATGCCCGTCATTCAAATGGTCATGGTTCCCCATAACTGCGATCTTACCCAGAGGCGCTTGCAATTTTTTCAGCTTTTCGATCAGTCGCTTGGTTGAACGATGCGGCCATTTTTTATAATTATCGATCAGATCCCCCGTGATGATGATCAGATCCGGCTTGTTTTGGATCGTTGATCGAATGATGCGATTCATTCGCCGTGGTTTGTACCAACGAGAAAAATGAAGGTCGCTGATATGGGCGATCACGAGATTGTTTTCTGCTTGATAAAGATCGTAAGCCTTTGAAATATCTAAGACGGTGCGCTTGTCTTTTTTTATGAGGTAGTGCCGTTGTTTGAGAAGATGCGGTTCAATAATAAAGGAGTAAACTAGCAAGCCCGTAAGGAGGAATGCAATAAGAATGAGGGTGTACATGGCGTGGCTCCTTTTTTGATTTGCTAGTTTCTAGCATAGTAGATTCTTACAAAAAAAGCAATCATGCGAAAGCAAAAATAACAAAAAATATCCATCGTATTTCGTTTGTTTCTTCCATGAAAAAAAGATACAAAAGGGGCTGTAATAGCCGACTTTTGTATCCTAGATCGCAATTATTTGCTTTTCACCAAACGTTTGAAGCGTGCTTTGTGTTTGACGGGGATCAAAGCCATGACACAATCATAAGGGACGGAGATGATCGCCCATGCGAGACTTTTACTTGAAGCAAAGGGATAGTTTTGCTTTAAGACAAAATGGCCACTGATCAAGGCAAAACCGATACTGCCGACCCACAGCCATTGCGGGTCCCAATTCGTAAAGTGTTGGAGGGCTGTGATGACAAACGGATAGCCGTAAAAGTACAATGCAGTCAAAACGAAAGTGACATTTTTGGTTAATTGACGCAGGGTCAGTAAGAAAAATAAGCCAGAAAGAACGATACCCAATGGCGGGAACAGACTAACTAAGAAGGAATACACGATGCCCCATACGATCATGCCAGGTCCTTTGACGAGAGCGGCTAAGACAAAGACAAAAAGTAGGAATAAGAGCTGTTGCGAAAAACTTGCTGCTGTCAAAAGTCCGAAGAAACCAACCAATAACCAGTGAGAAAAAGTCGCTGTTTGATTCTTTTGTGGTGTCTGTTGCTGCAATTTTAGCCAGTTAGCAAAATTCGGGAAATCATGCTGGAAATTTCGCTGAAAATCGCTGTTGAATGCTTGATGGGCATTTTGCTGCCGATAGTAATGATATTGATGTTTTAACGTGCCTTTCGTGGCTGCTTTTTGGCCAGAAAAAAAGCGGCCGGGATCAATTTTTGATCGTTCCATATTTCCACCTCCATACGATTTCGTTACCCTCAGTATAGAGAAAATCAGCTTCGGCGTCCTCCAACTTTGGGCGGATTTTTTTTGCTTGCTGAAAGTTTTCTTAAACTGCTGAAAAAAGCGAAGAGGATTCGTTTCTTAAACCGTCAAAATATGCTAGAGTATAGAAGGACTAAGGAGGAGATTTCATGATTTTTGATTCTCATACACATTTGAATGCAGAACAGTTTAACGAAGACATTCCCGAAACGGTCGCCCGTGCGCAAGAACTAGGAGTAACGGAGATGGCGGTCGTCGGTTTCGATCAGCCAACGATTGAAAAATCGTTAGCATTAAGCAAAGAATATCCTGGCATTTACAGTATTATCGGTTGGCATCCAACCGAAGCTGGTTCTTATACCCCACAAGTGGAAACCTATTTGCAAGAGCGCTTGGAACGACCAAAAGTCGTTGCCCTAGGTGAAATCGGTTTAGACTATCACTGGATGGAAGATCCGAAGGAAGTTCAAGAAAAGGTCTTTCGTCGGCAAATGGCGATCGCCCGTGAACATCAGCTGCCTATCAGTATTCATACCCGTGAAGCCTTAGAAGATACCTATGCGATTTTAAAGGATGAAAAAGTCCAAACGATCGGCGGCATCATGCACAGCTTTAGTGGGGACGGCGAATGGGCGAAAAAGTTCTTGGACCTAGGAATGTATATTTCCTTTAGTGGTGTCGTGACCTTCAAAAAGGCGACGGAGGTACAAGAAGCTGCGCAAGTCGTGCCACAAGATCGGCTACTCGTTGAGACTGACGCGCCGTATTTAGCCCCTGTTCCTTATCGTGGCAAGCGTAATGAACCGGGCTATACTCATTATGTAGTGGATAAAATCGCGGAGCTGCGGCAAGAAGCGGTGGCTGATGTTGCGGCCTACACGACAAAAAATGCCCATCGCTTGTTTAGGATCAATGACTAATAAACCGAAAATCGAAGAAATCATTGTCGTCGAAGGCAAAGACGACACCCGTCGGTTGCAAGAAGTGTTCGATGTAGATACCATCGAGACGATCGGTTCGGCGATCGATGACACGATCCTTGATCAAATCGAGCACGCCCAAGAGACACGAGGGGTCATCGTGTTTACCGATCCCGATTTTTCGGGAGAAAAGATCCGCAAAATCATTATGGAAGTCGTTCCTGATGCCAAGCATGCCTTTTTACCGCGCAGTCAGGCAGCACCGAAAAGCAAGGGCAGTTTAGGTGTGGAACACGCCAGCCATGAAGCGTTGAAAGAAGCCTTGCGAAAAGTCGTAACCCCGATTGCTTCAAATGAAGTCAGTGAAGGGACCATTGATCGGCAACAGTTGTTAGCGTATGGCTTGATCGCAGGGGCTGGAGCGAAAGAGAAACGAGAGCGGTTGGGGGATCTTTTACGCATCGGCTATACGAACGGCAAACAATTAGAGAAGCGGCTGGCAATGTTTCGTATCACCGATGCAGAGTTGGCAGAAGCAATGAAAATAGTGGAGGAAGAATTGTGAAAGAAGAACGGGATATAGCAACCCCCTCAAGAACCAAAGAGATTTTAGCGAAACATGGCTTTACCTTTAAAAAAAGTTTAGGGCAAAACTTCTTAACAGAACCGAATATTTTACGGAAAATCGTAGAAACTGCAGGCATCGACGAGACGACAAACGTCATTGAGGTTGGTCCTGGAATCGGTGCGCTGACCGAACAGTTGGCAAAACATGCCAAGCAAGTGTTGGCGTTTGAAATTGATGATCGGTTGATCCCAGTGTTAGCCGACACAATGCAGCCATATCAAAATGTGAAAATCATTCATCAAGATGTCTTGCAAGCAGATCTGGCAACGACCATTCAGTCAGCATTCAGCGATACGGCTGCTTCATTAAAAGTTGTCGCAAATTTGCCTTACTACATCACTACGCCAATTATGATGCACTTTTTAGAGTCTCAGGTAAAAGTAGATGAAATGGTCGTGATGATGCAAAAAGAAGTGGCAGATCGAATCTCAGCAGTTCCCGGGACTAAAGCCTATGGCTCGTTGTCGATCGCTGTGCAATACTACATGGAAGCAAAACTGGCATTCATCGTCCCGAAAACCGTTTTTGTGCCCCAACCGAATGTTGATTCGGCTATTTTGAAATTGACGCGTCGATCACAACCAGCAGTCGCAGTCACCGATGAAAAAGAGTTTTTCAAATTAACGAAAGCAGCCTTTCAGCTGCGTCGTAAAACCCTTTGGAACAATTTGCAAAATAGCTATGGAAAAGATGAAACAACCAAACAGTGGTTGGCAGACAGCTTAGAAGCAAGTGGGATCGATCCGAAACGACGTGGAGAAACGCTGTCGTTAGCGGAATTTGCCAAATTAAGCAATGAAATGCAAGCGCGTAAAGGATAACTTCAATAAAAACGGATGTTGAATAAACATTCGTTTTTTGTGTCTTGACACCTCGTGGAAATACCAGTAGAATAAGCAAGACAGAACTGTCATGACACATTGAAGGAGAGAGTATAAATGAAAAATCATTCCATCCGCCATTTAACGATCGCTGCATTGTTGATCGGCATGGGGATCGTCATTCCCATGGTAATGCCCAAAATCGTCATCGGACCAGCATCTTTTACCTTAGCTAGCCATGTGCCCGTCTTTGTGGCGATGTTCTTTTCACCTGCGATGGCGATCGCGGTAGCTTTAGGAACGACCTTTGGCTTTTTCTTAACACTGCCACCAATCATTGCTTTACGGGCATTGTCCCATGTTGTTTTTGCCGTCATCGGTGCCTTTTATTTACAGAAGCACCCAGATATTTTACTAAAAAATGGCAAACCCTCTTTATTGAATATCAAATTTCAGAGCTTTAACTTGATTATCGGACTGATCCATTCTGCCGTAGAAATGGCAGTCGTTGCCGCCTTTTACTTCACAGGAAATGTACCAGGGACCGCATTCGATGGTAATTTCTACTATTTCTTGTTCGTTTTGATGGGGATCGGCGGTTTGATCCATAGCTTGATCGATTTCAATTTGGCTTATTTTGTTGCAGGTGCCTTAAGCAAACAATTTGATATTCGTTCGTTTTCGAAAGCAAAAGGACGCTTTATTCAGAAACAGAAGAAAGCGGCATAAGCGCCAGTTTGAATAGACCCGCTGCCTAAACGGGTCTATTTTTTTGTGTTTAGATTAAGAAAATACTCCTTCCTAAAAAGTTTATTATAGTGAAATAATAAACAGAAATAAGTTATAATATACAAGAGGAGGAAGTAGATGAAGAAGAAAAAGTTAAAACGGTTACTTTTAGGTATGTTCGTCTTGATGCTCTTCTTTCTGCTGATTTTTTATGACAGTAAGAACGGGCAGTCCCCCTTTGAAAAGATAGAGGATGAATTGACACTAGCACTTTCGGATGAAGAACAAACACCAGAGCCTGAATACAGTGAGGTTATTCAATTGGATGTTCCGTTAGAAAATCAATTCGATGAAGTGGCGTTAGGGAACGGCTGTGAGGTAACGGCTTTATCGATGCTCTTGAATTTTTACGGATTTGATACCAATAAAAATCAATTGGCGGAAGAATTAGCGTATGTCCCGCTTTATGAGGATTATTATCACCATGGAGATCCACGAGAAGGCTTTGTTGGAAACATCTATGGCGGCGATAGCGCGATGGGGGTTGACGTAGAACCGATCACCGATGTCGCCGAAAGGATTGTAAAAGAGCAATACGAAGTTGTTAGTGGACGAGACAAAAGCTTTGATGAGATCGTCAAAGTACTACAATCTGGGAAACCAGTTTGGATGATTGCGACGTTAGAATTACAAGTACCTACCGATGCGGATTTCTTTCAATGGAATACCCAAAATGGCGAAATCCTTGTGACGGCATTGATCCATTCGGTGGTGATCACAGGCATCGATGGTGATACGATGTATGTCAACGACCCTTATGGACATAAGGATCGTGAAGTCAGCAAAGAAGACTTAGCAGCGATCTATGAGAAAATGGGTCAGCAATACTTATATTTAGAAGAAATCTAAGAAAAACCCCTAACTTGCCGTTGACAGTAAATGAAAAAACAATTATAATTTTTTAAAATTAAACAAAGAAATCGATAACGTTGAAGAGAAGAGTAGCAGATCAACAAAGGTACAGAGACTCCGGTTGGTGAAAAAGGAGACATGCGGTGATCAGTGAAGATGAGCTCTGAGTTTTTTTGTTGGTTCACGCCAGCAAAACGGCATGCGCCCGTTACAGCGCCAAGTATCATAGTGTACTGTTGAGGTGTTATTTGTGAGAATAGCACGAATTAGGGTGGTAACGCGCATCAAGTCGTCCCTTTTATCCGTAAGGATAAAAGGGCGGCTTTTTTTGTTTCTCACAGCCGAAACTATTCGCCTTCTTTTCAACAAGAAATTTATCTGTAAGGAGTTGAAGCAATGCCGATCATTATTCCCAAAGAACTACCCGCTGCAGCGGTCCTGCAAAAAGAAAATGTCTTTGCCTTACTGCAGCATAAAGCGGCGAAACAAGAGATTCGTCCCTTGAAGATCGCAATCGTCAATTTAATGCCGAAAAAGATCGCCACAGAAAATCAATTGCTGCGCCTGCTTTCCCAAAGTCCGCTGCAAATTGAAGTAACTTTACTGAAAATGAAGTACCACGAAAGTAAAAACACGTCTGTCGATCACATGGAAAAGTTTTATCAAGAATTCTCAGTGATCCAGTCCCAACGATTCGACGGCTTGATCATCACTGGTGCCCCTGTTGAAAAAATGGCCTTTGAAGCCATTGATTATTGGCAAGAACTGCAAGAGATCATGGATTGGAGCCAGACGAATTGCACTTCAGTCCTGCATATTTGTTGGGGGGCACAAGCTGGTCTTTATTACCATTATGGTATCGACAAAGTGTTGTACCCAAGCAAATTGTTCGGTGTCTTCGAACAAGCAGTCACGCATTTTCATCCGCTCGTTCGCGGATTTGACGACGTCTTTTATACGCCCCATTCGCGCTATACTGGCATCGATGAAGGCCAGCTCGCCCAAGCGCCTTTAGAAATCTTGGCAGCGGGTGTTGAAACAGGGCCTTCCATCTTCGTATCAGAAGATCATAAAAATGCCTTCTTGCTAGGGCATTTTGAATACCACACAACGACCTTGAATGAAGAGTACTTGCGAGACATGGAACGGGGCTTAGCTACCGCATTGCCTAAAAATTACTTTGCCTATGACCGTTTAGGCGGAAAGATTACCAACCGTTGGCGGGGACATGCCTCTTTGTTTTTCAGCAATTGGATCAATGAAACCTATTTGCGAACGCCTTATGACCTGTCCGTCACGCCGACGAAAGAAGGTTACCGAATTGGCAGTGAGCCAGAAGGTCGGGTGAGTATCAATGACGATTGAGCATTTTCTCTCCCACTATGCTAGACAGCGAAAAGGCACTGATTCTTTAAAATGGGATTTTGTGGATCAACGGTTCCAAGGAGAAAAGCTTTTGCCTTTATGGGTAGCTGATATGGATTTTGCTGCGCCAAAGGCAGTGGAAGAAGCCTTGCAGCAACTGGTTGTTCAAGGAACCTTTGGCTATGCGATTCCCCCCTCAGGCTATTTTTTAGCCTATCAAGCTTGGCAAGATCGCCACTGGGGGACGAAATTCGAAGAAAAATGGCTCTCGTTTTCCACAGGGGTCGTCCAATCTTTGGTTGATTTGCTTCATTGTTTCACAGAACCAGACGATGGCATCTTGATCCAGCCGCCCGTCTATTATCCCTTTTTTGACAGCATCAAAGAGACGAAAAGGCGCTTGATAGAAGCACCCTTACAAAAGGTGGGGAATTCTTATCAAATCGATTTTGCTGCTTTTGAAGGCAAAATCATTGAAGGAAAAGTGAAACTATTTATTCTCTGCTCCCCCCACAATCCAGTAGGGCGGGTCTGGCAAGAGAAAGAACTGCATCAGTTATTGGCCATTTGCCAAAAACATGAGGTTGTCGTGATCGCCGACGAGATCCATTGTGAGCTGATACTCGGTGAGCAGCAATTTGTTTCAGCCGTGACAGTGGCACAGGGGGTCGGCTTTGAGAAGCTGATCGTTCTGGATTCGCCCTCAAAAACCTTCAACTTAGCAGGATTATTGCTCTCTCATGTTTGGATTCCTGATTTAGAGATGCGCAGAGCCTATCAGGCTTGGTGTCGACAATACAAGCAGACGGAAGTCAATCGTTTGGGATTGGTGGCTGCGAAAGCCGCGTATGAATCGGGGGATCAATGGCTAGCGAACCTGCTTTTGGTGATTGCTGCCAATGAACAAATGGTCCGCCAGCAACTGCAAGAAGCATTTCCCAAAATTGAGCTCCTGCCATTAGAAGGAACCTATCTTCTCTGGGTCGATCTGCGGCAAGTCATTGCCAAAGAACGAACCAAGCACGTGATCCAAGATACTGCCGGTCTGGCAGTCGACTATGGGGAATGGTTTTCACAAGACGGTCAGGGCTTGATTCGTCTGAATCTTGCGACAACACCGACGATCATTCAAGAAGCCCTTGATCGCATGATCGAGGCAATCAAAAAGGAGGAACGACATGACGATTGATACAGCAACTTTTCTGGCACAATTAGGCAATCATTCGGATCAGCAAACTGGGGCGATCAGCCCACCGATCTATCTTTCCACGACCTTTGCTCATCCTGCGTTAGGGCAAAGTACAGGCTATGATTATACCCGTACCAAAAACCCGACCCGTGATATCTTAGAAGCAGGTCTTGCTGAATTAGAAAAAGGAGCTCGGGCAGTAGTGACCAGCTCTGGCATGAGTGCGATCGCTTTGATTTTTGACTTATTTACCAGCGGGAGTCGCTTTTTGGTTTCTCGTGATTTGTATGGCGGTAGCTTTCGCTATTTTGCGGAATTGGAAAAAAGCCAACGGGCATTCTTCGATACCTTCAGCACTGTAACAGAATTAAGTGAAAAACTAACTGACGAGGTAACGGCTGTCTTTTTAGAGACCCCAACGAATCCTTTGATGACCGTGACGGATATTGCTGAAACCGCCAAACTTGCTCACGACCATGGGGCGCTACTGATCGTAGATAATACCTTTTTGACGCCGTTACGGCAGTTGCCCTTAGAAGAAGGCGCGGATCTAGTGATCCATTCAGGCACCAAGTTCTTATCAGGTCACAATGATATTTTGGCTGGCGTCGTCATCGCCAAAGATGCGCAAGTAGGGGAGCGCTTGAATTATTTAGCCAATACTTCAGGCCCGACCTTGAGCAGCTTTGATACGTGGTTATTCATCCGAAGTTTAAAGACGCTGCCGTTGCGCTTTGAACGGCAAGAAGCCAACGCCAAGGAAGTTGGCCGCTTTTTACGAGCCCATCCGGCGATCAAAGAGGTGCTGTACCCAAATGCAGGGGCGATGATCAGTATTCGGGTGCTTGATGAAACCAAAATCAGCGGCTTCTTAGCGGCATTAAAGGTCTTTACCTTTGCGGAAAGCCTGGGTGGTGTGGAAAGTCTCATCACGTATCCAACGACACAGACCCACGCAGATATTCCTCAAGAGGTACGAGAATCTTATGGATTGACGCCGGATCTTTTACGGATCTCCATTGGGATCGAAAGCAGTAAAGATTTGATCGATGACTTAGAAAATGCACTGAAGATATTCAAATAACCCAACTACAGATCAGCTAGTGAAAAACTTACTTTTGTAGAGTAATTTTATTGACAGTTTTAGTTGTATAGGATAAAGTTACACTACATATGAATAGTGAGTCCGATGTTTTCGGTTGACGGCAACAGGGATTAACCATTTCTCCTTTGAAAAAGTAGGTTGTTTTGAGAAGCAGAGGGGAAATTGGTCTAGTTGGGCCATTCGACAAGGAAATAGGACGATTGATCTGAGGAGGGAACAAAAGGGGAAAAAAGGAATGAAAAGAAATGTAGTAAATGTGTTGACGACAGGAGTGATTGGGCTGCTTGCCTTGTTTAGCTTGGCTGCCTGTGGCACCAACCAAGCGGATGAAGAAACGACCGTCGTCAAATTAGGTGTCGTTGGCGAACAAAATGAAGCCTGGGAACATGTGCAGGAAGAATTGAAGGAAAACGAAAATATCGACTTGCAACTGGTGAAGTTCACCGATTATCGCCAACCAATCGTCGCACTAGAGGATGGGTCAATCGATCTTCACGCAGCATTGACGGAAATTTTTATGGATAATGTCAACGAAGAAAGTGGTTATTCCAACACGACGATTGCGTATACGACATTAAACCCACTTGGTATTTATTCCGATAAAATCACTGATGTCAGCGAATTGGCAGATGGTGCTACGGTGGCTTTACCCAATGATGTGTCAAATGAAAGCCGCGCACTATTACTCTTACAAACGGCCGGTTTGATCACTTTGGATGAATCAAAAGGGTTACTGCCAACAACCAGTGATGTCACTGAGAATCCCAAAGCCTTGAAATTTGAGCTGCTTGATTCCAATCAAACGGCTCGGGCAATGACCGATGTCGACATCTCTTTGATCAACAACGGCATGGCAGTCGATGCTGGTTTGGTTCCTACAGAAGATGCGATTTTCTTAGAACCTGTGGCTGACTCCTCCACGCCCTATTATAATGTCATTGCTGCGCGAGCAGACGAAGCAGAAAATGATGTGTACCAAACGGTCGTAGCGTATTACCAGACCGATGAAGTAAAAGCAATTATTGACGAAGTTACCAAGAAATCAAGTATCCCTGTTTGGGAATAAAAAGCAAAAAATCTACTATAATTATATAGGAACAGGAAGTAGGATGGAAAAATGATCAATTGGAAAAAAGGTTTAGCAAGTGTTGCCGTCGTCGGACTAGGATTCGTTCTAGCAGCCTGCGGTGGATCAAATACAGAGGAAACGGCAACCAGTAGTGCAGCTGGTGCTGGCGATGATGCAACATTCACTTATGCCATCAGCGGGGACCCATCGTCCACCAACCCGATCAACACCAGTGATCGCTGGGGCTTGACAGTGACAAACATGATCTATTCTCCACTCGTTACAGTGGAAGCAGATGGAACAACACAAAATGCGTTAGCAGAATCAGTGGAACCGGCGGAAGACGGCCTTTCATTGACCGTGCATTTGAAACAAGATGTCAAATGGTCAGATGGCGAAGATTTTACTGCCGATGACGTTGTTTTCACGTATGAACAAAAAGTCAAAAAAGAAAACGGGAATGCCGATTCGCTTTGGGTCGACGACCAGCCGATCGCGATCGAAAAAGTGGATGAATACACCGTGAAATTTGTGTTGCCAACACCGAGTGCAGCAGCAATCAGCAATATCGCAACCGAAACATACATCATTCCAGAGCACATCTTTAAAGATGTTAGCGACTTTTCGGTCAGTGAACTGCCTGAAAAACCAGTTGGTACGGGTCCATATCAATTGAAAGAATACAAACGTGGTGAGTACTTTACTTTTGAAGCCAATGAAAACTATTATGGCGGCAAGCCTTCGATTCAAAACGTGACCTTGCGGATCATTGAAAGTACTGATACGGCCAAAGTTGCTTTGCAAAAAGGGGAAGTTGACGCAGCCGTTGTTTTGCCTTCAGATATCGAAGACTTAGATGATACGCAAATTTCTGTTTATCCCTATACAGAAAACCGCATCGGATACTTAGGCTTAAATACTCATTCAGATGCATTACAAGATGTGAAGGTCCGTCAAGCAGTCTTGTATGCTTTGAACAAAGATGAATTAAATCAAGCAGCGTATTTAGATGAAGACTATTATGCAACACCGTATTCATTCTTACCACCGAACAATCCATACGTCACCGAAGATGTCGAGAAATATGAAACAAATGCTGAAAAAGCAAAAGAGCTTTTACAAGAAGCAGGTGTCACTGATTTGTCATTGAACTTGGCGTTCAACTCAACTGACCCAGCTCAAACGATCCAAGCTACGTTGATCCAACAACAATTGCAACAAGCAGGCATTACAGTTACCCTTGAAGGGGGCGATGGTACTGCGATCTTCACTGAGTTGAAAAAACCTGATTCAACGAAATACAACCTGTTCCTTGGCGGGTATATCATGGGGAATGACCCTGACTTATACGGCAGTTTATTCGAAACTGGCGGCAGTGCCAACTACTTCCAAAGCAATAGCGAAACCATTGACAATTTGTTTGCGCAAGCAGCAGTTGAATTGGACACAGACAAGCGTGAAGCATTGTACGATGATCTGCAAAAAGCCATTGCTGACGAGGCGATCATTTACCCAATCGTTGACAACAAGAAAATCTTAGCGGTCAATAACCGAATTGGTAATGTAGAAGATGCAGGCTTGATCCCAATCTATACATTCGAAGATATGTCTAAATTGACAATCAAGTAAATCCATTGGCTGTGATAAAGAGGAATCTTTTTTATCACAGCTTTTTTCTATGAAAAAGAAAGAAGGTCAATTATGTTTCGATATATTGCAAAACGAGTATTGCAAGCAATCCCTTTGCTATTTGTGATCTCTTTTATCGTATTTTCACTAATACATATCGCCCCGTATGATGTGATCGATTCCATCACGACACCGAATATGTCACAAGAGCAAATCGATCTGTTGCGGCAGCGCTATGGCTTGGATCAACCCTTTTTGGTTCAATATTTTCTTTGGATCAGAAATGTTCTTACTGGTAATCTTGGCTTTTCGTTGGTTTCTCAAAGCAGCATTTCACAAGAACTTGCGACTCGGATCCCGAATACGATGCGGCTAGTGATCCCTGCATATTTGACCGCTTTATTGCTGGCGATCATTTTGGGTCTGTTAGCGGCTGCCAACAAAGGAAAGATTTGGGATCGGATCATTGACGCTGTAGCATCTCTAGGGATCGCCGTGCCGACCTTCTGGTTTGCGATGATCTTGATTTATGTATTTGGTTACTTATTGAATATGTTCCCGATCATTGGCATGTATACAGTCGGCAAAGAAGGGAATTTTGGCGATTTTCTGCAGCACTTTATTTTGCCTTATATCACATTGACTGTCGCCTTCTTCCCAGATTTGACAAGGTATATTCGGGCATCAGCGACTCAGCAAGTATCAGACGACTACGTGATGGTGCAACGGGCATTCCACGCCAGCAAATGGCAAATCTTCAGTCGTCACATCAGTCGCAATATTTTGATTCCCGTTGTCACCCAAATCGGCTTGGCGTTACCGATGTTAGTTACCGGTGCGATCATTACAGAAACGATCTACGGCTGGCCGGGCGTCGGACCTTACTTGATGAGTGCAACGAAAAGCCTCGATTATCCTGTGATCATGGCGATCATGCTGCTGTCAGCAACACTGGTCATCTTAGGGAATTTGTTAGCGGATGTATTATATTCCGTGGTTGATCCACGTATCCGTAAAGGAGGGAGCAAGTAATGAAACGTTTCAAAAAAATCAGTGAAGTCATGCTTGCTTCGCCCATCTATACTTTTTCTGTCGTTTTCTTGACGTTATTGATCGTGTTATCGCTCGTTGCGCCTTTGATCCCGATCGATCCCAATGCAACGGATGTCAGCAACATGTCACAGCCACCAAGTTGGTCTCATTTATTTGGAACTGATGAAGTGGGGCGGGATTACTTTATTCGGGTCGTCTACGGCGGTCGGGTGTCCTTGTTTGTAGGTGTTTTGGCAATGATCACTGCGACGTTTATCGGGACCCTTGTCGGTCTTGTTTCTGGCTACTTTGGCGGATGGATCGATAATTTGCTGATGCGGCTCGTCGATGTGTTGTCATCGATTCCTTGGCTGGTGTTAGTGATCGTTTTGAGCGTCTTTTTACGTCCTGGACTAACCACGATCATTATTGTGATCGGCGGGTTTTCATGGATGAACATCGCTCGTTTGATTCGTGGTGAAACGTTAGCAGCGAAAGAACGGGAGTATGTTGCTTACGGGAAATTTATCGGTCGTTCTTCATTCAGTATTATCGTGAAGCATGTTTTCCCAGCAGTACTGCCAACCTTGATCGTTGCGGCATCCGCAAGTATTTCTGGGGCGATCATGACCGAATCAGCATTGAGCTTCCTCGGATTAGGCATTCAGCAGCCGATGGCTTCGTGGGGCAGTCTGTTGCAAAATGCGCAAAACAGCTTGCAGCGGGCACCATACATGGCGATCCTTCCAGGGCTCTTTGTTATTTTCACCATCTATTCCTTCAACAACATCGGCGACATGATCAAACATGTCTTGCAAAGGGAGGTGTGACCGATGAAGACAGAATTATTAGCGATCGAAGCGTTGAATGTGACGTTTCACAGCAAAACCGGTCCGAAACCGTTAGTCAAAAAGCTGGATCTAGTGATTCCAAAAGGCAAAGTGGTTGGGATCGTCGGCGAATCTGGTAGTGGCAAAAGTATGACCATGAAAAGTGTCATGGATCTTTTGCCTGATAAGGTGACCGATCACTATGCCAGTTATACATTTGAAGGAGCAGCAGTGACCGATCGTCGAACATTACCGATCGCCATGATTTTTCAAGACCCGATGACTTCGCTAAATCCTTTGCGTACGATTGGCTATCATTTGATCGAAGTGATTCGCCGCTCACAAAACGTATCGAAAAAAGCAGCTCAAGAAATCGCCGTCAAAGAGTTAGAAAAAGTCGGCATACCTTTTCCAGCACAACGTATGAAACAATATCCCCACGAGCTATCAGGAGGGATGCGTCAGCGGGTGATGATCGCCATGGCTTTATTGGCGCAACCGAAATTACTGATCGCAGATGAACCGACGACGGCTTTAGATGTGACGATCCAAGCACAGATTTTGGCATTGATCAAAAACCTGCAAAGAGAGAACCAGCTTTCCGTCGTCCTTGTGACCCATGACTTTGGGGTCGTTGCAGGAATGTGCGACTTTATTAAAGTGATGTATCAAGGTCGAGTCGTGGAAGAAGGCACCACAGAAGAAATCTTTTATCAACCTGCGCATCCTTATACGAAACAATTATTGCAGGCGGCCCATTTAGGCGACAAGCATGCCGAATTAAAAGTCTTTGACTATCATGAGACATTGGCAGATGAGTTGCAAGAAACGCAGTTATCTAAGACCCATCGCGTTTGGCGCAATCAGGAGGTGACAGAATAATGGAAGAACTGATTCGCGTAGAACATGCGACGAAAACCTTTCGCAGCAAAAACTGGCGCGGCACTGTCAGTGAAGTCCGAGCGGTCGAAGATGTCAGCCTAACGATCCATCGGGGCGAGACATTGGGGCTAGTAGGGGAATCTGGGAGTGGGAAAACCACTTTAGGACGCAGTATTTTAAATTTAGAGACCTTAACAAGCGGGGAGATTTTCTTCGAAGGCAAAGAGCTAACAGCATTGACGGCAGAAGATCGCAAAGCAGCGTATCAGCAAATGCAGATCATTTTCCAAGATCCGTATTCATCATTGAATCCCCGCATGACGGCACTTGAACTGGTGATGGAGCCATTGTATCATGAAACGAAAGATGCTGCCCGAGCGAAAGCCAAAGAAATCTTAGCGATCGTCGGGATCACGGGTGATGATGTCCATAAACTGCCCCGCAGTTTCAGCGGCGGACAACGACAACGGATCGGCATCGCTCGTGCGGTGGTCAATCGCCCGGCGTTCGTCTTGTGTGATGAACCGACTTCGGCATTAGATGTCTCCATTCAGGCTCAGATCATCCAATTGCTGCTGCGTCTGCAAAAAGAGTTTTCGTTGTCTTATTTGTTCATTTCCCATGACTTGTCCGTGATTCGTCATATCAGTGACCGAACAGCCGTCATGTATCAAGGGAAATTAGTTGAATTGGCACCCACCGACCGTTTGTTTGACAATCCGCTGCATCCTTACACGAAGAAATTATTAGCAGCAGCGCCGATCGCTGATCCTGTGTTAGCAAGAGGTGCGATGGAACAAACGGAAATTCAAAGCACGATTACTTTGACACCATTGTATGAATGGGTCGAAGTTGAACCAGATCATTTTGTGAGGAGAGAAAAACGATGACAGTAGAAACATTGACGATCCATCAAGGAAGCGACAAATTTGAAATGACGACCTCAACTGGCAATTGGGTGTTAGCACGGGAAAAAGGCTATTCGCCAGTCCAAATGCTGGTGAGTGCGGTCGCTGCTTGCGGCGGCTATGTATACGCATCCGTCCTAGAGAATTCAAAAATCACAGCAGAAATCGAAAAGATCGAAGTCAGCTATGACCGAGACGACAACAAAAAAGCCCAACCAGTCAGTGCCATCCACATTCAGTTTTATGCGAAAATCGCTGAAACCGACCATGACAAAGCGACCCGTTGCCTAAAACTCGTTTCACCAAATTGCCCCGTGATCCAATCATTAGATCCAGCGATCGAAGTGACGGAAACGGTGACGTTTATTTAATCGAAAAAGACTTTGTGTGCCTGAAATCAATAGGCGTACAAAGTCTTTTTTTGATCAATAAATAATATTCTCCCGAATAAAGTCGATATCTGTCACTAATAGTTTGCGATCGACACTTTTTAGGGCGCCAGATTCTCGTAATTTTTGCATCATTCGATTGACACTGCTGGCAGAGGTAATGCCGCAAAAGCGAGCGATCTCCTCATTGGTGACTTCAAAGTCAATCAAGACACCATCTGTTGTCTTGATTCCGAACGTTTCATACAGCTCATTGATTTGGGTACAGACAGCACCAAATTTGCCGTTCATCAGCATTTGCTGCATCTTTTTCATCGTATCCATCAAGTTTCTTCGATAATACTCTTTGACATAATCCTGCAGCAGGCGATCACGATTGACATCTGCCCAAAATTGATCCCGCACGATTTTGTATAATTCGGCTTCTTCTGATTCAACCCGCACATTAAAAGGGGCTTCGACTTCTTGAGAGGATTCGTCTTTAAACAAAGAGACGATCTCAAAATCCGTCAAATAGCGCAAGTTGAATTCGCGCCCTTCATGGGTCACTACGCTAGTTTTGATGATGCCTTTTTTTAAAATATAGACGTACCGATCCGGGATACCTTCATATGTCAAGTAACTCTTTTTCTTACGGATAACGACCGGTATTGCTTGTTTTTCTAGATAATCACGTAATATCTGTTTCTCCACCCACGTTACTCCTTCACTTCATGCCAACCCAACATTTTCTGAAAAAAATCTGAAATTTCCTCTATTCATGCTTCATTAAAAGACATTTCTGGTGAAAAAGCAATAACAAATGTTAATGTTTCTTGTTAATGCTCTTTTTTAACAGCAAAAGCGCATTTCAAGCAGAGGAAGTTTCGGTATAGTAAAACGCATCACAGCACAAACAGGAGGAATGGAAGAAACATGTCAGATAGGAAAACCAATCAAGAAGGAGTCGTCAGCTCGTTGCCGTCAACTAAAAATGAAAAACTATGGAACAAAGGGTTTATCACGATTACCTTGATCAATTTTATCGTCTTTCTCGTGTATTATTGTTTTGTCGTCATCACCGCGAAATTTGCCGCGCAGGAGTTAGGGGCATCCACTGCACAAGCTGGCTTGGCAGCGGGGATCTACATTATCGGGACCTTGATCGCTCGCTTGTATGTTGGGAAAATTTTAGAATTAGTTGGTCGTAAAGCCGTTTTGCGCTGGGGGATATTGTTTTATGTCATTACCACCGCTGCTTATTTGGTCTCAGTCAACATTTATATTTTAGATGCGGTGCGCTTTTTCAATGGCTTTGCTTATGGTGCCGTCTCGACTGCGGCTAATGCGATCGTCACCGCTTATATCCCAGCTTCCAAACATGGCGAAGGGATCAATTACTATGGATTAAGTACTAGTTTAGCAGCGGCGGTCGGACCTTTTATTGGTATGCTATTACTACCGACGGTCGGCTTTGATTTCATTATTTGGTTAGCAACTATTTTATCGATCGCAACAGCCATCGCTTGTTTCTGGTTCCCAGTCAAAAACATCCCATTGACGGAAGAACACAAAGCACAGCTGCAAAAATGGTCCGTCAAAAGTTTTGTCGAACCAAAAGTTTTTTTCATTTCTGGGATTGCCTTTTTGATCGGGTTGGCTTATTCCAGCGTTCTCGGCTTCTTGTCGATCTACGCCAGTGACCTTGGGTTGGAAACGGCCGGTGCCTTTTTCTTCATCGTCTATGCACTTTCTGTGACCTTCACACGGCCAATGACGGGCAAACTGTTTGACCGCCATGGCGCAGATGCAGTCATGTATCCTAGCTTTCTTTTCTTGACCCTGGGTCTTTTCTTATTGAGTATTACTGGCAACAGCTGGATGTTGTTGCTTGCGGGTTGCTTTGTCGGCTTGGGCTATGGCACCTTCATGTCCAATGGCCAAGCCGTCTGTCTGAAAGAAGTCGATCCTCACCGTGTCGGCGTAGCGCTCTCCACTTATTTCATCGGGCTGGATCTCGGCTTAGGCGTAGGTCCCTATGCACTAGGAAGCTTACACGGTCTGTTTGATTATTCGCAAATCTACATCTTATGCGGACTGATCCCAGTCGTCGTTCTTGTTTTATACAAATTGTTTTATAAAACGAAACGCGCAGTTGCCGCCGTTGGTACGATGAAGCAGTCAATCAACGAAGAAGACTAACCTCAACCATTACAAAAAGGAGTGTTTCACCATGGATAATAATCAATTGATTATTGAAGCATTGAACAAATTAGTAACGAATATCAACGAATTGAATGAAGAAATGCATGCCATGAAAGAGGTCACCGCAACAATGACCCATGAACAGCTTGCTATCGATCATCAATTACGCGACATCAAATCGGTATTGATCAATGACAATCTGATTGGGTAAATTGTCATAAGGCTTGAAAGGAAACAAGAAACAGGAATGAACGCTTTTTTTTGAGAATGTTTCCTGCTCACTTACTGGTGGTAGAAAGATTCACATGAGAAAAGCGTTTTTTTGATGCACAAAAAAAGAAAAGCGAACATTGGCAGATTTTGTACAAGAAAATAAGCAAGAAAAATTGTAGCAGTCCGCGCTTGTATGCTATAGTGTGTCTGGGTAGCAATACCTAAAAAAAAATCAGAGTAGGAAATAAAGCGTCAAGTGCTGAAAGGATGGGATGTTGCCTTTCGGACGAAGAACGATCATTCGTTCGCGGTTTTATTTTCGCATTCGCTGCATGAATTTGTAGCAACTCTAAAAGGAGATGCTCGCTATGAAAAGAAAAGTCGATGCACACATGATTGCGGTCATGGGACTTTTGATTGCCTTAATGGTGGTCTTGTCGCAAATCTTGGGGTTTGAAACCTCCTATATCAAAATCACATTTTCCTTTGTACCACAGCTGATCATGGGTATGCTGTTTGGTCCGTTTTGGACAGCAGTTGGCTCCTCATTAGCCGATATCGCAGGAATGGTGATTTTTCCAAAATCAGCCTACTTTTTCGGCTTTACCATCAATGCCTTCGTTGGTGGACTGATTTATGGCTACTTCTTTTATCGGAAAGAAGTCACATTAAAACGAGCGGCGATGGTCGTCTTGTTAAATACACTTTTAATAACCTTGATCTTAACACCGATCTGGTTAGCTATGATGCTGAATATTCCTTTGACAAGCTGGGCGATCTGGTCGGTCCGCTTGCTAAAAGCAGTCATCATGTTCCCGATACAAACTGCGTTGATTTACATCGTAGGGCGTGCGGTACCATACAAACGGCTGATCCGACGGTTCGTTTAACGAGTAAAAAAGAACGATAACATCCATTGAAGTGAATCATCTGCGAATATTTCGTCAGTGGTTCACTTTTTTCTTTCTAAGGATTGGCTTAATCATTCTCAATAACTTGTTTAGAGGGGAAGGGGAACCTATGAATAAAAAAGGACTCGCTATGGGACTGTTTCTTTTCTTGGTCTTAGCAGCAATGGGAGGGATGAAGTGGATGATAGAACAGCAAAAACAGCAAACCGAAGAGCCAGCCATGATCCAGCAAAGCAGCTTGAGGGACGAAACACAGGAAGAAAGCAGGGAAAGTCAGGAACCCACCTCAGTTTCCACGTCAGCTTCTGTTTCAACTTCCACGCAAGAACAGCCAGAAGAGGCAATAGCAGAAAAAATCGCCACGATGAGTTTGGAGGAAAAGGTCGGGCAATTGTTTTTTGTGCGTGTGCCAGAAAGCAATCAAATCGAAGAGCTTCAAAAGTATCACTTTGGTGGCTATCTGTTATTCGGCCGTGATACCGAAAATGAGACGGCGGAGAGCTTGAAACAGAAAATTTCAGATTACCAAGCAGCCAGCGCCATTCCGCTGTTGATCGGTATGGATGAAGAAGGGGGCACAGTGACTCGCATCAGCCGCAATCCGAACCTTACGGATCAGCGTTTTCTCTCACCACAACAGCTGTATGCCCAAGGTGGATGGTCAGCGATCGAAGAAGATACAGCAAAGAAAGCGGAAATTTTAAAAGCTTACGGCATCAATGCTGGGCTGTTTCCCGTTGCCGATGTTTCCACTGATCCGCAGTCCTTTATCTACGACCGAACCATTGGCATGGATGCGCAGGGCACGAGTGCGTTTGTAGAACGTGTGGTTCATGTTTTACAGAAACACCACGTTGGGTCTACCTTGAAGCACTTTCCTGGCTATGGCAACAATCGTGACTCGCATGTCGAAATCGTCACCGATGACCGCCCGCTATCTGCACTGCGGGAAACGGATTTTCTGCCTTTTGCCGCAGGGATCAAAGCTGGTGCCGACAGTATTTTGGTCGCCCATACGATCGTCAATAGTATCGATAAGACCGTACCCGCCTCTATTTCAAAACCCGTGCATGAGCTGCTGCGAAATGAATTGCATTTTAAAGGGGTCATCATGACGGATGACTTGGATATGGCAGGACTTTCTGAGTTCATTCCGCAAAAAGAAGCCGCATTACAGGCGTTGCAGGCGGGAAATGATCTAGTGATCTCCTCTACCTATCAAGAACAGATTCCTTTTGTAGTACAAGCGGTTGAAGATGGCCGCTATTTAGAAGCTGATTTGAATGCTTCCGTCAAACGGGTCTTGCTCTGGAAAGAAGCATTGCATTTACTTTAAGAAAAAAATAAACCTGCTGTTTCCTCCGTGTAAGAGAGTCGTTCTCTTACTGAGAGGAAGCAGCAGGTTTTTTTAGATACTCTGAGCCAGTGCCTCTAATTCTTTGGCAAAGGCTTCTTGCCCAATAAAACGCAGATAATCCAGTGCTTTTTCAATCGTGGCCATTCCCAGCATACGATCTCCTTGAAACAAGGCGTAGATGCCTTCGAAATAACGAATCATCAAGCGGATACGATCATTGTCCGGCGGCAGGTGATCGGCTAGATACGTCAGCACATGCGCCAACTCGGCAGGTTTTTTGCGATCGATAAACAAGAAAGCCGCATTCGTCAGCAATTTTGTGTAGATTTGATAATTAATACTTAACGCATTGCTGTAAAAAATTTTTTTATTCAGGTGTTTCATTTGATACAAGATGTACTCGTCAGAAAAGAGGAAGAGCAGATTGGTAAATAAGGAGATTTCAAATTTTCCCCACGTGTCGATGCGTTCCAAGTATTTCTTGATGGTCGCTTCGATGATGCACCGTTCTTCCTCGTCGGTAACCACGCCTTTTTTCTCTAAAATCAAAAAGAATTGACTATACAGGACATAATAGAAGAAATCCTTCGTGGTTTTATACAGCGCTTGGGCTTTGTTAATCAAAGAGAGGACTTCAGAATACTTGCTTTCATAGTAAGCGGTGGTCAACTGTTTGGATAGCTGCTTTTTCTCGCTGACTTGATTGTCATCCAAGCGATACTCAAATTCCTCCAAAGTGACATTTAAGCGGTCCAAATACTGGTGCAAAATATCAAAGGCGATGCGGTGCCCTTTTTGTTCAAAGGTTGCCAGTGTACTGCGTTCTGAAATGTTCTCAACCAATTTTCGCTGTGAGATATTTCGTTCCGTTCGTAACTCTTTTAACAAGTCATTGGCCTTCAAAAAATCCCTCCTAAAAAAAGTGGACGGAAAAATAGTCCAAATATGTTACAGCTTTATTTTGCGGGTAAACTTGAAGAAAGTCAATTAAAGGAGGAGAAATGGATGTTTGATTTTTTTAGTTTTCCCTGGGAAGTTGTAGAACTAATGGCTAACGTTTTTTCTTTCTTCAAATAATCGATCCTTTGTGATTGGTTAGCAATTGATTTTTTAACAGGAAAAAAGTATAAGTGGTTTCACGTAATAAGTTACTGTTCATTCGTGCATTCAAACGCCCTCTCCCCAAACAGCTTACCCTGTCAAGGTGCGTAGGTTTGCCGAATCCCTTTTAAAAAAGGAGCAAACACAACAGCGAGTGATTGCTCTTTTTTTGTTGGTCAAAAAACCTGCATACGGCATCGCAACAGTCAGTTTTGTTTTTTCTTGAACATTGGTTCATTCGGATCAGAATAGTAATCAGGATTGAATTCATCATCGATCGATACCCCGAAAAGAGAGACGAGACTGGGAAGAACCCCAATCACGCCGAGGGCGACTGCAACTGGAAGGTAGAACTTTTTGCGCTTGTACCACGGAAGCTGCGATTTCTTTTCCATAGGAACTCCTCCTTTTTAAATAGTGTAGCATGTTCTGAGTTGAGTGTGTTAATAATTACCTTCAATATTTAAAAATATACTAAAACGGTATGTCTGATGGGATAAAAAGCTTCGCTAGGTAAATCTAGGGAGCGTTCGTTTTTGTCATTGTTGCCAGAATCAAGTTTTATAAAAAAGGAACCGAGTAAGAAAGCCATCCTTCTTACTCGGTTCCATTTTATTGTAAGTAATCCTTGGTTTGGTCCATCAAGGTTTGAAAGTCTGATTCGTTTTTTCTTATCGCCTCTGTTAGGGTAAACAAATAACCGTTGGGGTCTTTGATGGTCATTTCAAGGGCATTCCAAGGCTTTTCCATCAAAGGTTCCACGATCCACTTTTCGGGAATTTTCTGAGCGATATTCTGAAGATCAATCATCGCTACATTCAAAATTGCCCCATCGCCAACAGTGAACGAGTCTGCGGCAATCAGCATCAAATCTTGGTAGTCAGCAAGACGCAGATGGTCCATCGTCACTTGATTTTCTTGATTGCGAAACTGATACAATGACTGGAAACCCAAGATTTTTGCAAACCATTTTGATGATTGTTCAATATCTTTTGTCTTCAATTGATAAAACATTGGCATAACATATACTTTCATTTTGACACCTCCTCTTAATTAGAGGATACCGCTTGACGCAGCGTCAAAGTCAATAGACATTTTCGTATTGAAGCAAAGCTTGAGAATGGCGTTTCTTTGGCACTTAAGTCAAGGAAAAATGGGCAATAATTGTTTGACTCACTTCATCAGGTGATAAGTGGGTATTGTTGATTTTCAGCGAAGGAATCGTTGGAAAAAGGGTAGCTAATTCCTGTGGCAGACTTTCTAAGCGATAGTTTTCAAACGAAGACAAAAGCTCGTTTCTAGAAAAATCCAGCGCTCTTTTTGACGGCTTTGCGGCTAAACGGTCCTCATGGCAATTGCGCTTTAAGCGTTCCTCAATATCAGCCACTAGTTCGATAAAATAGACCTTTTGCTGGGCATCGGTAAATAGTTGGGCGATCTCTTGTAAAAAAGCTAAATCTCCCGCTTGATCGAAATCAATCAAGACCGTAAAAATGATTGATTTTGTCGTATTATTGGCTTCATTTTGAACAAAGGCTTTGAAGAGTTCGATCCGTGTTTGATTAGACAAAGCGAATGCTGCGGGACTATAGCCGAGAAAGTTCGCAAAAAGATCAATGGTCTGGTGATTGAATAAAAGCTTTGCATCCAATCGTTTTTCCAGTTCTTTGCCCACAGTCATTTTCCCTGCGGCTTGTGCGCCAATCAAGACGATCAATGACATCACAACACATCCTTTTTATCAATCGTAACAAAGGTGGTTTGCAATGTAAATCAGTTCTTGTGATCATTTAAATCATGACGTAGGCTAGGGGAAAACTGAGGAGCTTAAGTGTTCGTGGACCAAAACCCAGTTTCCTTCGATCTTTTCAAAAACATTCGTGGCTCTACCCGAGCCTTCAATAAATTCTTCTTTCAGAAAACCTTCATAGTGATACGTATAAAGACAGACTGCGGATTGAGCAGATTTGTGGAGCCATTGTACATCTGAAATATGATAATGTTCGTCTTTGATTAAGTCCCAAGCATTCTCAAAGTATTGGCAAATTTCCATAGGTGTTCGACAGGTTGCATCAGAAAAGTAATAGATCGCCTGTTTTCCAAGGAATGGCTGGACTTGACGAAAATCGTGGGTATTGGTTGCTTGAATATAGCCTTCAAGAGCTTGTTCCGGTGTGTGGATACGCGCACTTCCTTTCGCAAATGGATAAGGATAGTGTATCAAGGAAACCGAAAACTGTGAACCCTTCTTCTCACTGACTATGTAAATAAGAAACGTCGGAACTTCTCCGACAAAGGGAAGAAAACCATGCAGCACAAAAGCACAGTCTGGAACAACAAAATGACTAGTAGATTGATCGTTTCAAATCGTGAATAAAGATAGAAGTGGATCAGCCATTCGAAGACATTGACAAAGACTAAATAAAGGTAGTGCGCTTTTTTGACTTTGCAGTTTTTTAACCAATAATAGCTTAAGTAATAATCTAGCAAGATCATCAATAATAGAAAAAGTTTGCTGAAAGCCGTCAGATTGTCATGCTGCGAGGCGAGTTTTTGAAAAAACAGCAAAAGGGTTGGTGTCGGAATATAAATGATCAATAAGGATAGGAAAAAATAGACAATAAAGGGCATAGTCATTCCTCCAACCTGTTATTAAAAAAACATAGATAAACTAACAGATTTATTGAGAGCCGTCAACTGGTTTTTTATCGGAAAATTCGATAATGATAGGTAGCATTGCTTGGAGGAAAAGGTTCAAAGGATAGTCGTTGGTAGCAAAGGATGATCGCGAGATATCCAAAAGAAAGACTCCCTTTTACGAGAAAAGGGAGCGGAGGAGCTGCTTCATAGGGTATATTTATGCCCATGTCTCATTGAGTTTATCCGCATAAAACAAAAGTGCCTGTCGGTAAGACTGGATGTCTGGATCGCTAGAGGTTTCGGCAAGCAGGGTCAATAATCGTTTAGTGGCTTGCTCATACTCGGCGAGATTAAACAGTGTCATGGCATAGAAGGTTTGCAAAGCATGATTTTTTGGATACTGCTTCATCGCTTCTAAAAACACTTCTTCGGCTTTTTGATAATTGCCGAGGGCACGATAGGTGCTGCCTAGACCTAGGTAGGCATCTGGCAAGTCTTTTTCTGATAAACCTAACGCGATTGCTTGTTCATAGTAAGGAATTGCCTGTTGCTCTTCCCCTAAAAGATCATAGCTCCAAGCCGTTTGGTACTGCACAAAGGCATCTTGGGGATTTTCGGCAGCTAATTGAATCAATTGTTCATTTGATTGTTGCAGTTTTTTTTCAGTCCGCAGTTGGATCGCAGCAGCTAGTCGTTCATTCATTGGTTGGAAGCTCCTTTTCAAATAGTAGAAAATGACTTAGATAACTTGCAAGCATAGCTAAGGGGAAAGATCTGCCCAGCTTTCACCTGCAAAAGAAAAACCGCATGCTTCATACAGCTTGTAGGCTGGCTGGTTTTCAACCGTCACTACCAGATAAAGGTGAGTGAGGCCCATGGCTTTTGCTCGTTGGTTCACTTCCTTCATCATCAGCTTGGATAAGCCGTTGCCTTTAAAGGCTGCGCCCATAACAACAAATAATAGCAGGGGAAGCTCTTGAAACGTGCTGGTTACTACGGCACCGATAGGATGATCATCCTTTTGTAACTGAAAAGAAAGCTCTGGAATCAAGGGGCCGTATTTTCCGTCAGCGGTCTCTCTCAGCTCTCTTTGCCAGTCAGCAAGCGATTCCCCTTCGTCATCTGTCGTTTCATGATAGGCGGAATAAAAAAGTTCTGCGACACTTCGAGAATTCGGGAGAAACGGCTCAAAAGAAAGGGCGGATTCTTGTAAAGCTTTGGGGGCATGTTGTAAGTCACAAGCCATAATGATTCGTTTCATAGAAGCACTCCTCTCAGCTCGTTTCATTTATTATAGCAGAGCCAAGCTTTTTCACGCTCGTTTTTTTCTAATGAAAGCCCAGATCCAACGACTTCCTTCGTAGATTGCAGTGAAGACAGCTACCAGAAACAAAAACGACATGTAGTGGATCAAAAAAGCGAGCTGAAACCATAAGCCATAGACCATCGGCAGGACGACAAGCAAACAAAGAACCAATTCGATGTTTCGCTTTCTTCTAATTTGAAACCAACGTTCATCTGACATCCTTTTTTCCTCCTGTTCATTCTTTACACACACACTTCGTTAAATCTCCATCTTTATATAAAATAATCGATATAGTTGTGATATTTTGATTAAAAAACTAGAAAATTGATTTATTTTTTGGTAATCTTGAAGATAAGATTAGAAATAGCTGTTGTTTTTTATTTTGACTGATTTTCCCACGAAAGACAAGGTGAGCACAATGGAAAGAAAACCGATGTATTTAAAAAATGGGCTTCCTTTAACAATGGAACCAGGTAAAATTTACACATGCCTTTATCGAGGCGGTTATTTCATTTGTGAAGAAAAGGGCCAACCGCTGCCACCGATAAAAAGAGAAGCGAAATAAGCGAACTTCTCACTTAAGATTTGTCAGGGATCGAAAGGGTTGTTGGAACTGTTATCTCCTTTTGGGTACCAATCAAATGATGTCTAGCATTTTCAAAAAATCTCAACGTTCTTCATTCATACCATTCGAAGTCTTAAATTGATTTTGACCGATTTCAATTTAGTAAGAACAATCCGATCCCTGGCAAATGTTAGGTGGAAAGTTGGGCAGGTAGTAAGTGAATCAGTAATAGGTGAAAAACGGTTTTTTCTCACAAAAGATGATTTCACTTGAATAGAACGCCGTTTTTTGCTATAATAGTCCAGGAATTGAAAAATAAAATAGACAAAGGTTGAGCATTTTTTATGCTTCAAGGATCAGGTTTGCCAAGGGGTGAGGCAAACATTCTTGGAGGAATGCTGGCCTTTTTTCATATCAGCATACTTCTTCGTGAGGTATGCTTTTTTTGTTTATTTTTCAGTTGAGAATACAAATCATTATAGGAGGGGAATCGATGAGAGAAGCTTTGACTCGTTTACGAGAAGCAGAAGAAGCCAATGAACAGCAATTGCGCGCTCTGAAAAAAGAATTGCAGTCGGAAGAAGCGCAGCAGCAACAAGCATTGCAAGAGCGATCAGCCGCTTTGGAAGAGGCGCTTGCTCAAGAACAAGCAACAATCGAAGAGCAGTTGCAACAGTCACTAGCAGCACAAAAGCAGCAGCTGGCAAAAGAGAACCAGCAAGTGTTAGATCGTTACCAAAAAAATATGCAAAGCTTCCAAGAGCAAGCGGTTCAACAGATCGTTGAAGGAGTGATCGGGACTTATGGCAGTAACCAAACTAAATAAACTAACGTTGATCACCCCGAAGCACTACCAAGAAAGGTTATTGGCGAAGCTGCAGACGATGCAGTTTGTTGAAATCGAGAACGTATTTGAGCAGGAAGCCAACGAAACTTGGCTGCGGGAATTTTTTGCAGGAGCCACCCCAGAAGGTGCTTCTCATCAACCAATGATTCGTCGACTGCAAGAAGCGATCCGCTTTATTCGTCAAAATGGTGATGCGAAAAAAGGCACGGAATGGCAACGAGATGCCTTGCGGCTGTCGGACTTTGAAACAAGCTTCGATGAAGCCGCAGCATTAACGGAGCTGGTTGAAGTCGAGAATTTGCAGGAGCGCTGGGTAGAGACGATCGAAGCGATCGAAGCAGCGACGCAGTCGGAAGAATGGGCGACACAATGGCAAAATCTTGACGTACCCTTGGAGATCGAAGCGCCTGCACATACAACTTTTTTTGCTGGGAGTGTCGAAGGCCCACGCTGGGAAGATCTAGCTGAAGCCTTGCGTCAATTGGAAGAGGTTCATATCGAAGTGATCTATTCTGAACCCAAAAAAGTCAATTTCAGCTGCCTGTTTTTAACAGCGATCGAAGAGCAAGTGTTCCAATTGTTTCACCGATATGGGGTGAAGAAAGAAACTGGCTTGACATCCGAATCACCAAAAGTGGTTTTGCAAAATGCGAAACAAGCCTTGACCTCCTTGACGCAGCAGCGCAAAGAACTGATTACAGAAATCAGTCAGCACAAACAACGGCTGATCCTGCTGCAGCAAGCGGAAGAACTGTTTTTGACTCGTGAGAATCGGGCAATGATGCAACAGCGCTTAGCAGCTGGTCAGACCTTTGCCCTCTTGCGCGGCTGGATCGAAGAAAAGGATCAGCCGTTAGTGGCGGAAATGGTCCAAGAATCCTTTGCCAACGAGATTTACTATTCATTTGAAGAACCCACTGCAGAGGAGATCGCTGCCAATCAAGTGCCAACGAAGCTAAAAAACGCCTCGTTTATTCAACCCTTTGAAATGTTGACGGAAATGTACAGCTTGCCAAAATACGATGAGATCGATCCAACCCCATGGATGACGCCTTTTTACTATGTTTTCTTTGGTATGATGGTGGCTGACTTAGGTTATGGTGCATTAATGGCTGTCGCGACCACGATTGGGCTACACGCCTTGCGTTTGCCCAAAGGGACCAAACGGTTTCTGAAATTGTTCCAGATTTTGTCTGTGCCAACTATGATTTGGGGCGCAATCTACGGCTCCTTCTTTGGTGCTACATTGCCCTTCCAACTTTTATCGCCCTCCGAAGATTTTATGGCGATCTTTGGTCTATCCATGATTTTTGGTGGCATCCAACTGTTTACAGGCCTTTATTTAGCAGCCAAAGAAAATATCCGCAAAAAGGATCTTTTAGGTGCAGTCAACGAAGGCTTTGCGTGGCTAGGACTTTTGAGTGGTCTTTTAGTGGCAGCCGCAGGCAATCTTTTGATCGATGTCCCAGCACTAACAACCGTCGGCTTGATTTTAGCAGGCTTTAGTGCCTTATTGATCATCGTGGTACCAATTCTTAAAGGGAAAACCAAAGTGGGCGGCTTCTTTTTAGGCTTGTATGACTTATACGGTGTGACCAGTTACATCGGCGACTTTGTCAGCTATAGCCGCTTGATGGCATTAGGGATCTCTGGTGGGAGTATCGCAGCAGCCTTCAACTTATTGGTGGGCTATTTGCCGCCAGCCGCTCGTTTTTCTGTAGGCATTCTCTTATTGGTTGTCCTACAAGCTTTAAACATCTTTTTATCGTTACTGAGTGCGTATGTGCATGCCGCTCGTTTACAATATGTAGAGTTTTTCGGAAAATTTTTCACTGGTGGGGGGCGCCAATTTGAAACCTTTAAGCCAAGTGAGAAATACGTTGATTTTGATAAAGAAAATGGAGGAGACAATAAATGATTGATTACTTAATTAATAATAATGGTGGTATGGTGTTTGCAATTATCGGAATGGGGATCGCTACGATCTTTTCTGGGATCGGTTCAGCCAAAGGGGTGGGCCAAACTGGTGAAGCAGCGGCAGCCTTAACGACGAATCAGCCGGAGAAGTTTGGACAAGCCTTGATTTTACAATTGCTTCCCGGAACGCAAGGACTTTACGGATTCGTTATTGCGTTTATGATCTATGGTAGCTTAAGTGGTGAAATGTCGACAGTGACTGGTATGGCGTACTTGATGGCCTCACTGCCAGTTGCCTTTACTGGCTTATTCTCAGGAATGGCCCAAGGGAAGGTCGCTGCAGCTGGGATTCAAATTTTAGCGAAGAAACCAGAGCATTTCTTTAAAGGGGTCATGTTCTCAGTAATGGTTGAGATGTATGCCATCTTGGGCTTTGTTATTTCTTTCTTACTTTTAGGAACGATTTAAAGGGGGCGAAGGTATGGATGCAATCGACAAAATGATTGCTGAACTAGACCAAGAAGCGCAGACAAAACGGGAACGTTTGGCTGCCGCTGAACGTGCTAGGATCAGTGAAACGATGGCACGTGACTGGGCGAAAAAAGAGTCGGACTTGCAGCTTCGTGCCCAGCAAGCAAAAAAGCAAGCCGAAAAAAATTATCAGCAAGCGCTGAATCGCCAAGCAAGTGCCGCTAAGCAGCAGCAAATGGTGAAACAAAACGAATACCTGACACAACTTTTTGAGCAAGCGTATCAACAAATGGTTGCCTGGACGCCAGAAGAGCTGCAGTCATTTGCTGAAAATGTGCTGCAACAGCTGCCGATCAGCGGGACGGTGACCTTCCACGCTGGTCCTGAGCAAGCAGCCCATCTAGATGCCGCTTGGCTTACGGCTTGTCAATCAAAACTACCGTATCAAATCAAAGCAGGCGCACCATTGTCAGAAGCAGGCTTTTTGGTGGATGACAACGGCATTCAATACAATTTTACCTATCAGGTTTTGCTTGATGAATACAAGAAAGAAACCCGGGAACGGTGGTTGCAGATCATACAACAAGGAGGTTGATCCATGAGGAACTATCATCAATTGAATCCAATCATTCGGCTGAAAGAGATGACGTTGCTAAAGCCGCAAGAAGTCGAGCAAATGATTGCGGCAGAAGGGTTTGCTGAAGTCGAAGCTGTCTTGCAGCAGACCCATTATCAACGCTATTTGAAGCCAGATTTTCATGAACGATTCGAAACCTATCTCGATGAAGAATTGTTAAAGACGATCAAAGAATTGGCCGAGCTGGTTCCTGATCAAGAGATCCTCCGACTGTATATGATGCCTTTTACTTTCCATAATCTAAAAGTCTTGACCAAAGAGTCAGTCACTGGAAAAGATTATGATCATCTACTGATCGAAGATGGTTTTTACACGATCGATGAGTGTCGGACCGCCATCAAAACGGGAACCTCAGAGGTATTGCCTGAGAAAATCGTGACTACGATCCAAGAAGTGCGGGAGTACTTAGAAGGCGGCGCCGTGCTGCAAGGCATCGATATCATTTACGATCGCCGGTATTTACATGAACAACGGCGACTGGCAGATGAAATCAAGATCCCTGAGCTACAAGAAGCTGTCATCAAGATGATCGATCTGACCAATATAACGATTGCCGCTCGTTGTGTACTTCAAAAACGATCGCGCAGTTTTATGGAGGCAGTCTTAGTGAGTGTCGGTAGTATCCCGAAAGAAGAATTTTTAGCGTTTGCGGATGCGTCCTATAGTGACTTTTTAGCCTTCTTATTAGAAAGTGATTATCAGGAAGTATTGCGGCCTTTGATTCATGAACAGGTGATCGACTTTGCTGGCTTGGCACTTTTACAAGACAATTTGATCACAGAAAGCTATGGCCAAGCCCAAACGGATGCTTTAGGACCACTGCCTTTACTCGCATTTTTGAATGCTAAGGTTTTGGAACTGCAAAATCTGCGTATCTTGCTAGTAGGCAAACGCAGTGGCTTTACGGAAGAACAACTCAGAGAAAGGATGCGGCACTATGACTCATAAAATCGGCGTAATCGGCGAGAAAGAATCCGTCATTCCTTTTCAATTATTTGGCTTTCAGGTCTGCTATGCCTCGGAAGAAAAAGAAGTGAAGCAGGCGCTGGCAAAATTAATGAAGAACAGTACGATCATCTACCTGACTGAAAAATGTGCCGAGCTGATTCCCGATGAATTAGCAAAAGTCCAACAAAAAATGACACCTGCAGTCATCTTGATTCCTGATTATGATGGTTCCCGAGGAATCGGCAAGCGAATGATTCAAGAAAATGTCGAAAAAGCAGTTGGACAAAACATACTATAGAGAGGAGCCGATGTTGTGGAAAAAGGAACAATTATTAAAGTATCTGGTCCATTGGTGCTAGCCAAAAATATGGGCCATGCAAGTTTAGAAGATATCTGTTATGTAGGAGATTTAGGCGTGGTCGGTGAGATCATCGAAATGCGCGGCGACGTCGCTTCGATCCAAGTCTATGAAGAAACGTCTGGGATCGGACCTGGTGAACCAGTCGAAACCACCGGTGAACCGCTATCCGTCGAATTGGCGCCTGGGATCATGTCACAAATGTTTGATGGCATCCAACGTCCCTTAGAAACCTTCATGTCAGTCACCCAAAGCAACTTCTTGACGCGTGGGGTGCAATTGCCTGCGTTGGATCATGAGAAAAAGTGGCCCTTTGTACCGACAGTCGAAGTCGGCGAAGTAGTCAGTACCGGGATGGTCATCGGCACCGTGCAAGAAACACCGTTGATCAATCACAAGATCATGGTTCCTCATGGCGTTTCAGGAACAGTCAAGGCTGTTTATGCGGGGGAATTTACCATCGATGAAACGATTTATGTTTTAGATACACCCAAAGGAGAACGGTCTTTCACGATGCTGCAAAAATGGCCCGTTCGTCATAGCCGTCCAGTAAAGCAAAAACTGAATCCAGTCGAACCAATGATTACTGGTCAGCGAGTGATCGACACCTTCTTTCCAATCGCTAAAGGCGGGGCGTCAGCCGTTCCAGGACCTTTTGGTGCAGGGAAAACTGTCGTTCAGCACCAAATCGCCAAATGGGCGGATGTCGATCTGGTCGTCTATGTCGGCTGCGGCGAACGCGGCAATGAAATGACCGATGTAATGAACGAGTTTCCAGAGTTGATCGACCCTCGTAGTGGTGAATCTTTAATGGCGAGAACCGTGTTGATTGCTAACACCTCCAATATGCCGGTAGCCGCTCGGGAAGCGTCGATTTATACTGGGATCACGATTGCGGAATACTTCCGAGACATGGGGTATTCAGTGGCGATCATGGCGGATTCCACCTCACGTTGGGCAGAAGCACTGCGAGAAATGTCTGGTCGTCTGGAAGAAATGCCTGGGGATGAAGGGTATCCAGCTTACTTAGGCAGCCGCTTGGCGGAGTATTATGAGCGTTCTGGAAAAGCGATTTGCTTAGGTTCTGATCAAGAAGGCAGTATCACTGCCATCAGCGCCGTTTCACCATCAGGCGGCGATATTTCAGAACCAGTTACCCAAAATACGTTGCGGGTCGTTAAAGTCTTTTGGGGCTTAGATGCCACCTTAGCGCAAAAGCGTCATTTTCCATCGATCGATTGGTTGAAGAGCTATTCTTTATACGAAAATGAATTGGGTGCCTTTTTGGACCAACAAATGCAAGTGGATTGGTCCAAACAAGTAACAGAAGCCATGCGGATGCTGCAAAAAGAATCTGAGTTGTCAGAGATCGTTCGACTTGTCGGCATCGACGCTTTGTCCGAAAAAGATCAGTTATTGCTGGAAACCACCAAATCATTGCGAGAAGATTTCTTGCAGCAAAACGCTTTTGACGACGTCGATACGTTTACCTCTCGTGAAAAGCAGTTCAAAATGCTGGAAACAATCTTGCTGCTCCACAAAGAAGCGGAAGATGCGTTGACACTAGGTGCGTATCTTTCAGAAATCTATGCAGGAACCGAAGAATTGCGAGACAAAGTGGCACGTATGAAGTACTTGCCTGAAACGGAATTAGCAAAAATTCCTGCTTTGCATCAAGAGATCAAAGCAACGATGAAAGAAATTTTACAGAAAGGAGACCGCACCGATGATCAAGGAATATAAAACGATTGGAGAAGTCGTCGGACCATTGATGGCCGTCGATCGCGTCTCCGGTGTCAAATACGAAGAGTTGATCGAAGTCCGCATGCAAAACGGCGAAACGCGGCAAGGACAAGTACTGGAGATCCAAGAAGACAAAGCGTTGGTCCAAATTTTTGAAGGAACCGGCGGGATCAATTTGCGGGAATCTGCGGTGCGTTTCTTAGGACATCCTTTGGAATTAGGCGTTTCCGAGCAAATGATCGGGCGAGTCTTTGACGGTTTAGGTCGGATCAAAGATGGCGGAGTAGAGATCGTCCCAGAAAAATTTATGGACATCAACGGCGAAGTGATCAATCCAGCAGCGCGGGATTATCCTGATGAGTTTATTCAAACGGGGATCTCATCGATCGACCACTTGAATACGCTCGTTCGGGGACAAAAGCTGCCGATTTTTTCTGGTTCTGGTCTGCCTCATAAAGAATTGGCTTCGCAAATTGCGCGTCAAGCACAAGTGTTGAACTCGGAAGACGATTTCGCTGTTGTGTTTGCTGGCATCGGGATCACCTTTGAAGAAGCAGAATATTTCATGGAAGATTTTCGTCAAACTGGCGCCATCGACCATTCTGTCGTCTTTATGAATCTAGCCAATGACCCAGCGATCGAGCGGATCGCTACTCCCCGAATGGCACTGACGGCAGCCGAATACTTGGCTTATGAAAAGGGCATGCATGTCTTGGTGATCATGACGGATATGACCAACTACTGTGAAGCTTTGCGGGAGATCTCCTCTGCTCGTCGTGAAGTGCCAGGACGTCGGGGTTATCCTGGGTATCTTTATACCAATCTATCCACGTTATATGAACGTGCGGGACGGATTCGCGGCTTGAAAGGTTCAGTGACCCAGCTGCCGATTTTGACCATGCCAGAAGATGACAAAACCCATCCGATTCCCGATTTGACCGGCTATATCACCGAAGGACAAATCATCTTGTCTCGTGATTTGTATAAAAACGGCATCCAGCCACCCATCGATGTCTTGCCGTCATTGTCACGGTTAAAAGATAAAGGGACCGGTGAAGGAAAAACCCGTAAAGACCATGCCGCAACGATGAACCAGTTGTTTTCTGCCTATGCTCAAGGAAAGCAAGCCAAGGAATTGGCAGTCGTTTTAGGAGAATCGGCATTGTCGGAAGTAGATAAAACCTATGCCAAATTTGCGGAACGCTTCGAAAATGAATACTTGAACCAAGGGTATCGCACCAACCGCTCGATTATCGAAACCTTGGAATTAGGGTGGGAATTATTGGCGATGCTGCCAAAAGTCGAGCTGAAGCGGATCAGCGATGCCCTACTGGCGGAATACTTACCGGGAGAGGAGAACAATGGCGCAAAAAACCGTTAATCCAACCCGCATGGAGCTGTCGCGCCTCAGCAAACAATTGGCGACAGCCAAACGCGGACACAAATTATTAAAAGACAAACAAGACGAACTCATGCGTCAATTTATTGAGTTGATCAAAAAGAATGACCGCTTGCGTAAAGAAGTCGAAGAACAATTGCAGCGTGCCATGAAGGCATTTCGCTTAGCCAATGCCACAATCAATGAAAAATACATTGAAGAAATGTTTATTTTACCAGCAACTGAAGTCTCCCTTGAGTTATCCACGAAAAATATCATGAGTGTGGAAGTGCCAGTGATGCATTTTGATTACGACGATACGGTGATGCAAGCGCCGATCGAGTACGGCTTTTTGAATTCCAATGTTCCGTTAGATAATGCGGTCGCCCGTTTTACCGACGTTATGCCGAAGCTGTTGGAGCTAACGGAAATCGAAAAGACCTGTCAATTGATGGCAGGGGAAATCGAACGGACGCGCCGACGCGTCAATGCCCTAGAATATTTGACGATTCCCGAGCTGGAAGAAGCCATTTATGGAATCAAAATGCGGCTGGAAGAAAATGAACGAGCAAACGTAACAAGAATGATCAAAGTGAAGAATAAATCAAAATAAAATGGTATGATAAGAGAAAAAACAAATGCAATAAACTTGGATTACTAAGACATTGGTTTTTGCAAAAGGTCAAAGGAAATGAAAATGAAAAAAAGAAATCGTTTGAAAAAAAAGCTGGCATCGCAACGCTTTTTGATTCCGCAGATCGTCACACTGGTCTTCGTTTTGCTGATATTGGCAGGAACTGGCTTGCTAATGCTGCCGGCTGTCACCCAAAGTGGTGAAGGCACCAACTTTTTAGATGCGCTGTTTACTGCCACATCGGCTGTTTGCGTGACGGGTCTTTCGACCTTGACCGTAGCCGATCATTACAACCTGTGGGGCCAAGGGATCTTGCTGATGCTGATTGAGATCGGTGGGATCGGCTTCATGTCGATTCCCGTCTTCTTTTACATCTTGGCGAGAAAAAGAGTCCATCTTAGTACTCGGATGATTTTGCGGGAATCATTGAATCTGGACCGAATGTCTGGAGAGATCCATTTGGCATGGTACCTGATTCGGATCGCCTTTTTGATCCAAGTCAGTGGGATCATCTTGCTGGCTTTTGCATTCGTGCCCCGTTTTGGTTGGGAGCAAGGCCTTTGGTACAGTGTTTTTCATGCGATCTCGGCCTTTTGTAATGCTGGGTTTGATTTGTTCGGCAACAGCATGGTAGGGTTTCAAAACGACCCATTTGTTCTGGGGGTCGTCAGTTTCTTGATCATCGCAGGTGGTCTGGGATTTCTCGTTTGGTTCGATCTCCTGCATACGGCGTCCAAAAAACGGTCCTTGCATAGTCGCTTGGCATGGATCGCTATGATCGTTTTGGTGGTTTTTGGAACGGCAGGGTTCTTTTTGACCGAAGCCAATTCACAGTTGATCACGGGTGATTCGGTCATCGAACGTTTTTTCCAATACCTCTTCTTAGCAGTCACCCCAAGAACCGCGGGATTTTTCAGTATTGATTACGGACAAATGAGTCAAGCAGGCTTGATGCTGACGATGATTTTAATGTATATCGGTGGGACCTCTGGATCAACTGCTGGGGGATTGAAGACAACGACATTTGCGGTCTTGATCATCAAGATCCGCAGCTTATTGAAAGGGCGCAGTCGAGCGGAAGTTTTTGGTCGCACGATCAAAGAATCTGCTGTATCGCGTGCCTTTACGTTGTTCTTCCTTACCTTGACGTTATGCTTCGTAGCGATTTTCTTATTGTCGATCACTGAGAGTATGCCGCAAACCCCAAACTTTGGGTTGCCAACCATTGCCTTTGAAGTTTTTTCCGCTTTTGGAACGGTGGGGTTGACCATGGGGTTGACGCCTTACTTGTCGGTTTTTGGCAAACTTTTGATCATTTTTTTGATGTTCATTGGTCGAGTCGGCATCATGACCGTTGCTTTTTCATTGATGAAAAAAGCCAACAAACAAGAAGCTGGCTACAAATATCCTGATGAAACCGTGATGATCGGGTAACGAAACAGGGAAACGAAGCACGCTTCGTTTCCCTGTTTTTTCGTTTATTGAAGTACTTCTAACATCACATCTCGTTGGTCATCGCTGACATTTCCCGCATAGTTCGGTGTGATCAAAGATAGACCACCCTCCTTATTTGTAAATAGGTACAGGTTGTGGCTAAAATCAGGATTTCCATTGGAAGTGATCCCTTTTGCAAAGGTCAATTGAGTGTTCACTTTTACGGTGCGAATCCCATTGTCATTTGCTGAAAAGATGCGAATCTCTTTTGTTGCGATCGTATCGACTTGTGCTTCATAGCTTGCGCTGTCGTCGATCGAAATGATCAATGGGCTCGTATTTTGAATCGTGACAGCATCTGGAACATTGACGCCATGGAAATGAAAAGTCAGTGAAGGACCATATTGGGAAAGATCAACGGCATATGGAAACTCATTGGTGGATACTGAGCTTGCTGTCGTTTGCGATGCGTCAGAGTGGTCCGTCGATTGCTGGCTTGTGGTCGAAGTTTTTGAAGTAGTTGTTGACGCTAAGGAGCTGCTTTCAGTCGTTTGCGTCGACGTACTTTGTTTGCTTTCAGTAGACACACGACTCTGGCTTAGCTCGCTGGTTGACTGTGCAGTATCTTTTTCGCTGTTACAACCTGTCAAAAGCCCCAAACTGACGAGTGTTAGTGCCCCAATCAAAGAAAATGTTTTTTTCATCGTTTGCTTCATCCTTTCCTTAGAATACTAGAACATCTAAAACAAGCAAATTATTGTGTCGGAATGCACAATTTTGCTGATATAGTGCTTAAATATTCTTTGGTGTTAAAGCTATTGTAGTATATAATATTGAGAAAGAACAGGAAGATTTTGCTGAATTTTTCGTCAATTCTATCATAAAACGTTCATGAACGCCCGCAGTAGCTGGCTAATTTTGTATAATAAAGTGTCAGCCATACTGGTGAAGCTTTCTGACTGCTTGCGTAACACAGGGATCTAGATTAAAATACCTTGGTATAGAAGAATGGGTGGTGAAGAGGATGGAAAAAGAACGGATGGGGCAATGGTTAGCCTTTACGAATCAGCATCAAGCGATCGAAGCTCGTTTGGAGCAAGCCCTCAAAGCAGAAAGCAATCTGTCTTTGAATGAGTATTACGTACTTTATTACTTAGAAAAGACCCCCAATCATAGCATGCGCCTCAATGATTTGATCGCCCATTTTGATCTGAGTCAAAGTGCGATGTCACGTATGATCATGCGCATGGAAGACAAGCTGTGCGGTGTGATCGAACGGCATTCTTGTCAAGATGATAAGCGGGGGATCTATATTGATTTGACCCAATCAGGGGAAAAGAAACTGCAGCGTTCAAAAGTCGTTTTTGAAAAAGTCTTGGAGGAAATGCTGGACTAATGATGTTTTTCACTTGTTTTCTCCTTGATTCTTTTGTAATATAGATGCATGTGCATGTATATTTTAATGAAGGGAAAAAAGATGCACCGATTTGCTTTAAGGATCTCCTTGAAAAACTAAGCCAGTCAGATCTACAAAGCGAAATGAATCCAATGGAAAAGGTGGGAAACCCATGCGAAATGTAACAGACAAAGCAACATTTAAGCGCGGATTGCAGTTGAAAAATCGAATCATTATGGCACCAATGACGACCAAGATGTCCTTCTTTGATGGGGTGATTACGAAAGATGAGTTGGCTTACTATGGCTTACGCTCTGGGGAAGTCGGAGCAGTCATCACAGCTGCAGCCAATGTCCAAGAAGATGGCAAGGGCTGGGAAGGGGAATTAGGCGCTTACGACGATGCCTTTTTACCTGGATTAAGTAAATTAGCCAGCACCATCAAAACCAATGGGACCAAAGCTATTTTACAGATTTTTCATGCCGGTCGGATGACGGATGACTCGGTCCTACGAGGAACACAACCGATTTCTGCTAGCGCAGTTGCTGCCGAACGACCAAATGCCCAGGTTCCCCGAGAAGTCACAGTAGATGAGATTTTAACGATTATTGAAAACTTTAAAAAAGCTACCGAACGGGCGATCAAGGCGGGGTTTGATGGCGTAGAACTCCACGGAGCCAATACGTATTTGATCCAACAATTCTTTTCTCCGCACTCAAATCGTCGATCCGATGAATGGGGTGGCTCACTAGAGAACCGTTATCGTTTTATTGAGAAGCTCGTCGATGAAGTATTGGAAACAGTGGACCAATCAGGTGTGAAGGAGTTTATCGTCGGTTATCGTTTTTCACCGGAAGAATTCGAAGAACCAGGGATTCGCTTTGAAGATACGTTGTTCTTAGTGGACCAACTGGCAGAAAAAGGATTAGACTATCTGCACATCTCCCTTGCGGATTATACCCGCAAATCGATTTCAAAAGCGTACCAAGAAAAATCGATGTTGGCGTATGTCTATGAAAAAATCGCTCAGCGGGTTCCTTTGATTGGTGTAGGGGATGTCCGAACATCGAAAGATGCCGCGGGCTTGCTAGAACATGCAGACTTTGTAGCAGTGGGCCGGGCATTGTTGATCGATCCTCATTGGGGACAAAAAGTCTTAGACGGTCAAGATGAATTGATCCGCACCACGGTTTCTACTTACGAACGTGAGGAACTCGTATTACAAAACGGCGTTTGGGGTTTTATGGAAAATATGATGCCAGATCGCCTAAATGAAGAAAAATAAGCAGACAACCACCTTTGCCTTGGGCGAAGGTGGTTTTTTGGTAATACGAGAGGAACGATCCAATTATTTTCAATTATTAACATCATTCTTTATAATTGGTGTAATGGTAAGCGCTTACTTTATTTTTATGCTATCGGGGGATGAGGAGAGAATCATATTGGAGGGAGAAAAATGAAAAAAAGTAGCTTGTTCTTGCTAGTAATTGTCACAGGGGTGTTGTTCGCTGGTTGTGGAGGAAATCAAGAAACAGCAGATTCACAAGATTTTGCCAGTACAGATGAGAATACGCTAACTGTTTGGGCTTGGGACACAAATTTTAATATTCCAATTATGGAAAAAGCCGGGGAATATTACAATGCGGACAATGACGCAATCGACCTTAATGTCGTCGAGATGTCCAACGAGGATACCAAGCAAAAAATGGTTTCATCCTTTACTTCAGGGGTCTCCGAAGGTTTGCCAGACATCGTTTTGATGGATGACTATGACGTGCAGAACTATTTGCTGAACTACGAAGGGAAATTTGCAGAATTATCGGAAGACATTGACTTTGACCAATTTGCTCCTTACAAAGTAGCGAATGCGACCTATCAAGAAGGCGTTTATGCGGTTCCTTTTGATTCAGGTTCTGCTGGACTCTACTACCGCAAAGATTATTTAAGTGAAGCGGGGATTGATGAAAGTGAACTTACCAATCTAACCTGGTCCAAATTTGTGGAGATTGGTGAGACAGTTAAAGAAAAAACGGGGAAATGGTTCGTCGCGTTTATTCCAAATCGCGGCACTCATTATATCCAGATGGCGATGCAGTCAGCCGGATTATGGTATTTTTATAAAGACGGAAACATATTCTTGAAAGACAATCCTGCTATTCGTGAAATGCTGCCGATCCTGAAGACGATCGAAGAAAAAGAGTTGGCAAAACCAGTAGATTATTTTGCGCCAGAAGGGATCGGTGCAGTGACGAGTGGAGAAGTGGCAGCAGTCAATTCAGCCATCTGGTTTTCAGCGACGATCCGCTCCGCAGAAGATCAAAAAGGAAAATGGGGCTATACGAATCTTCCTCAATTAGAGACAGTGTCTGGAGCGACACCTTACTCGAACTTGGGTGGTTCTAGCTGGTTGGTGCTCAATGACTCACCAAATAAAGCGTTGGCCATTGATTTTCTTAAACAAGAATTTGCTGGGAATGATGAATTCTATCAAGAGATTTTAGTAGAAAATGGGGCAGTGGGGACTTACCTACCCTCACAAGAAGGAGAAGCTTATCAATATGAGGATCCTTTCTTTAATGACGCCTCAATCTATAAAGATTTTTCCAGTTGGATGGCGGACATCCCCGCCGTTGATTACGGGGTAAATACCCAAGCGGCAGTGGATGCCTTGCGTGGGGGAATGCAAAGCTATTTTGATGGTGCCATGTCCTTAGATGATATGTTGACGGAAGCAGAAAACACCTACAAGATGCAAGTCGGCGAATAGCCGACTTGTGTTGCTTAAGGAGTGATGAATATGCAAAATACGATCAGAAAAAAGCGCCCCAAAAACCAACAAGTCTGGGGATTTATTTGCCTTTCTTTAGTATTCAGTAGTGTCTTTTTGCTGTATCCCATCGTTTATTCCTTATACCTTTCCCTGCATCGTATGCAGGGACTGCAATCGGTTTTTGTTGGCTTCGGCAATTACCTGCGCATGCTGCAGGATACGATTTTTCAAAAAGCTTTACTTAATAATTTTATCTTTCTGATCTTTCAAGTACCAATCATGGTGTTATTGGGTCTTCTGCTAGCGTTTGTTTTGAACACGCCGAAGCTTGTAGGACGCTCCTTCTTTAAATTGGCGTTGTTTCTACCCTGTGTCACCTCGCTGGTTTCCTATGCAGTTTTATTTAAAATGATGTTTCAAATTGGCGGGATCGTTAATCAAGGGCTGCTGAACATTGGCTTGATCACGCAACCGCTAGATTGGCTAAATAATCCGTTTTTAGCAAAACTGACCGTTATTATTGCCCTGTGCTGGCGTTGGACAGGCTATAACATGATTTTTTATTTGGCAGGATTGCAAAATATCTCGGAGGACACTTTAGAAGCTGCTGCGATCGATGGGGCGAATGGATTTCAAAAGTTCTTTTTCGTAGTGATCCCGCAGCTGAAGCCGGTGATCGTTTTTACAACCATCACCTCCACCATTGGGACGATCCAACTCTTTGATGAAGTGGTGAATCTAACAGGTGGTGGCCCATCCAATGAGACGTTGACTGTCGCTCAACTGATCTATAATCACTCCTTTGTCTATACGTCAAATTTTGGGTATTCGGCTACGCTGTCGTGGGTCTTAGTGATCATCATCGCTCTTTTATCTGTGATCCAGTTGAAACTCGCGAAAACGAATCAATAAAAGCGATAGAAAGGAGCAGCTATGAAAGTTACTTTAAGTGGATGCATAAAATATGGATTTTTACTGATCGTCTCGTTTTTTTCGATTTTTCCGTTTTACTGGATGATGGTGGGCTCTACCAATACCGCCAATCAAGTTGCCGAAGGGAAGCTGACTTTTGGGAATCAGCTAGCAAGCAATTTTCAGGTGCTGTTCAGCAATTACGACATCCCATTGATCATGTGGAATTCCATCAAGGTTTCATTGATCACCGTCCTCGTCAGTCTACTGGTCACTTCTTTGGCTGCCTTTGGATTTGAGAAGTTTCGAACGCGGGCGAGCGAAGGGATTTATGCGGTTTTTCTGTTATGTATGATGGTGCCGCTGGCAACTTTGGTGATCCCTTTGTTTAAGATGATGGCAGGAATGCAGCTAGTCAATCAGCACGTGGCGGTCATTTTGCCATTGGTCAATAACCTGTTTCTGATTTTCTTTTTTCGCCAGAACTTCAAGTCTTTCCCTGACGGTATTTTAGATGCGAGTCGCATCGAGGGGGCAACAGAGTAAACGATATTTTTCCGAATCGTTTTTCCTATGATGCGCTCGACATATGCTGCCGCTGCCATCTACGCCTTTATGAACGCATGGAACAGTTATTTGCTACCCTTGGTCTTTTTGCAAAAGGAAAGTCGTCAAACCATGACATTGCTAATTTCCAATTTATCGTCAGCCAGTTACGTACCAAATTATGGCGTTCAAATGCTGGCGATCGTGATTGCAACGATCCCAACGTTGGTATTGTTTTTGTTTATGCAAAAAGGTTTTGTGAAAGGCATGACCGGTTCTTTGAAACTGTAAGTATCAATAACCAGCTTTGCTACTTTTCCATAAGGTTGGGGAAGGCTTGACGTAGGGGATGAAATAGCTTTCCTCAGATAAAAAACAATTGCCTTGAGAGGCATTATTTTAATAAATAGTCAAACAATTCAGAATCATTCATTTTTCTTACAAAAAGATAGCGCAAGTCGAGTTGATTGATAAAAAAACAATCAGTTGTTAGACTTAATTCAGGTTAAAAAAACAAAAAGGGGATGTAATGATGAAAAGAGGATTTAGAAATTATTTAGGTTCAGATGAGCGGGAGGCAGGCTATAATTTGTCTTGGGGGTCTATCTTTGCAGGAGTTGTAACATTTATCGCATTGTTCATGACACTGTCAATGATTGGCTCAGCAATCGGTTTTGGTATGGTGGAACCAACCTCTAATAACCCATTAGATGGTGTTGGGACAGGATTATTGATTTGGACAGTGATTACCTTCGTCTTGGCATTATTCGGTGCTGGTTTTGTTTCTGGTGTTGCTGCTCGACGTGTCGGATTGGTTCATGGTTTCTTAACATGGGCAACAAGTATGATCGTGATGATGGTTATGCTCTCTTACTTAACGATCGGTGCTTTTTCTGTAGTCGGTTCACTTCTAGGAAACGTTGCTTCTGCTGTCGGTAGTGGTGTTGAAACAGTGGCCTCTGGTGCTGGCGATGTTGCTTCAAAAGCCTTCGATGAAATAACAGGAAACATGGAAGACGTCAATACAGATGAATTACAAGCGAACGTCAATGATGTTTTACAAGATACCGATGTTCCTGAATTGCAACCAGACTATTTGCAAAATCAATTGTCTGATGCGACAAACGACATCAAAGATGCCGGCAAAGACATTGCAACCAATCCAAATGATGCTGATAAAATCATTGATGATTTAGCAAGCAAATTACAAGATCGTGCTACAACGATCGGTGATTCAGTGGATGAAGAAGCAATTTCAAATGCGGTCGCTCAAAATACTGATTTAAGCCAACAAGAAGCAGAAGAAGCAACCAATAACATTGTGACTGGTTTGCAAGATGCTTCTGATGAAGCGCAAAAACAAATCGAAAATGCACAACAAAATCTTGAACAAGCCAAACAAGACATTGACCAAGCAGTGGAAGACGCTCGTCAAAAAGCGGAAGAAGCAAGTGATGCAACAGCCAAAGCATCCATTTGGGGCTTTGTGGCAATGGTCTTAGGTCTCGTTCTTACGTCAATCGGTGGGTTGGTGGGAGCAAACTTAGTCAAAACTGCTGACCACGAAAATCGTATCTAATTCACTTCTCACAAAGAGAGTTAGTGAGCCATAAACCAGTGAACAGCGTTCTGCCAAAGACTCAAATGGCAGCAGCGCTGTTTTCTGCTTTTAAACAAGCGGTTAAAAATCCCCATTGACGAGTGATTTTTCTCATGCTACACTGGCTCTGAGGATTGTTACCGCTTTAGGCGGGCTATACCTATTTTTTTGTGTGAAGAAATCTAAAGAAGAATAGGGTCGTTAAAATGAACGTAACAAAAGTGATCAATAACAACATTGTGATTTCTGAGAATGAGGAAAAACAAGAATTGGTCGTCATGGGCAAAGGCTTAGGCTTTAAGAAAAAGCCAGGCGATGTGATCGACGATACCAAGATTGAAAAAGTCTATCTCAGTACACAAGAGTGGAATGTCACAAAACTAACCCAATTACTTTCTTCTATCCCTATCGAACATATTCAAGCAGCGAATGAGATCATCAGTTTTGCAAAAGTTTCCCTTGGGAAAAAATTGAGCGAAAAATTATTTCTGACGCTGACCGATCATATCAATTATGCTATCGAGCGCTATCAAAATGGCATGGAAATCAAAAATGCCTTGCTATGGGAAATCAAGCGGTTTTATAACCATGAATACCTCATTGGCAAAGAAGCGTTATCGATCATCAAAAATCGCTTGGCGATCGAGCTGCCAGAAGATGAAGCCGGCTTCATTGCATTGCACATCGTCAATGCGGAGTTGGATATGGCGCAGGTCAGTCAAGTATCGGAAATGGCGAAGATCATTCAGCATATCCTAAACATCGTCAAATATCATTTTTCAATGGAGCTTGATGAGTATTCATTGAACTACGAACGCTTTGTGACCCATTTGAAATTTTTTGTCCAGCGCTTATTCAGCGGAACAAAGCTCGATGATGCAGGAACCGGCAGTTTTATTTTTATGTTGAAAGACCGCTATATGAAGGAATATGCGTGTGCGCTGAAAATCAGCGACTACATCAACAAAGAATTCGGTAGACCGTTAGAAGAAGACGAATTGATCTATTTAACTATACACATCAAACGAATAACAAGTGCTTAGGATTGTTACTGGATTGGCAGGCTATACCTAAATGAACTCCCAAGGGGTTCGTTTAGGTTTTTTTTTGGTTTGACACACGAAAAGCAAACGAAGGACCAAAATAGGAGGAACGACATGAATTACAAAGAGTTAGCAAAAACGATCATCACCAATGTTGGTGGGGAAGAAAATATCCAAAGCTTGACCCATTGTGCGACCCGCTTGCGCTTCAACTTGAAAGATGACAGCAAACCACAAGAAAGTACCTTAAAACATACACCAGGCATCATGGGTGTGGTCAACAAAGGCGGACAGTACCAAGTGATCATCGGCAGTGATGTTGGCAATGTCTACAACGAAATCACTGCCCAAACCAATTTGACTAGTGATCAAGAAACAGAAGAAGACGATCGGGGACGTGTAGCGAAAATTATCGATACGATCACTGGGATCTTCACCCCGATCTTGCCAGCCATCACGGCAGCTGGGATGTTAAAAGCCGTCCTTTCGTTGCTGGTGGTCTTCAATGTCTTGACGGCAGAAAGTCAAAGTTACCAAATCCTAAACTTTATGGCAGATGCTGCGTTCTACTTCTTACCGATTCTACTGGCTGCTTCTTCTGCGCAAAAGTTCAAAGCCAACATGTATCTGGCGATGATGGTGGGTGGAATTTTACTGCATCCCAACTTCATCGGTATGGTGACAGCAGCCAATGAGTCAGGTGGCGGCATCCATTTGTTCGGTTTGCCGATTTCACCAGTGACCTATTCATCATCGGTGATCCCCATCATCTTAAGTGTTTGGTTCATGTCTTACGTTGAACCGATTGCTGATAAGGTCTCACCAAAAGCAATCAAATTCTTTAGCAAACCGTTGCTGACGATCTTCGTCGTAGGGACGGTAGCATTAGTTGCTTTAGGTCCTCTAGGCTATATGATCAGTGAAGCGATTTCCGCAGGGATCCAAGCCTTAGAAACGGTCAGCCCATGGATCGTTCCGTTATTGATCGGTGCCTTCACTCCATTGTTCGTGGCAACGGGTACCCACTATGGATTGGTTCCTATCGGTATCAACAACCGAATGACCACAGGTTATGATACAGTGATCTATCCTGGCATGCTGGCTTCAAACGTCAGTCAGGGAGCTGCAGCTATCGGCGTTGGTTTCAAATCAAAAGATTCTACGATCAAACAATTGGCATTTTCTGCAGGTCTGACAGGTCTATTCGGCATCACTGAACCAGCGTTGTATGGGGTCAACTTACGGTTTAAAACACCTTTGTATGCAGCAATGATCGGTGGCGGATTTGGGGGTCTGTTTATGGGAATCATGCGTGTCCGCAATTTCTCAGGCGGTTCACCGGGCCTATTGACTTTGCCAAGCTATATCGGCGATGACACCTTACGTCATTTGACCAATGCCTGCATTGGTGCGGCAATCAGTATCGTGGTCACATTTATTGCGACATTATTCTTATACAAAGACCCTGTTACAGAAGAAGCACCTGAAGCAACACCAGCAGACAAAGAGCAAGAACCAACCCATCAAATCAGCGGCGCGGAGATCAAAGCACCTTTAAAAGGGGAACTAAAAAGCCTGCAAGCAGTCAATGACGGCATGTTTTCAGAAGAAATTCTTGGACAAGGGGTAGCGATCGAGCCAACCGTTGGAGAAGTGCTAGCACCAGTCAACGGGACTGTCACAGCAGTCTTTGATTCCAAACATGCCATTGGATTGACCAGTGAGGAAGGCATTGAGCTGCTGATTCACGTCGGGATCGATACAGTGCAATTGAATGGCGAAGGCTATGCCTATCAAGTAGAAAAAGGACAAAAAGTGACAGTTGGCGATCCTTTGATTACATTTGATATCGAGTTTATCCAAGAAAAAGGTTATCCAGTGATCACGCCAATCGTTATCACTAACAGTGCAGAAGTGGGCGACATTTTGACAGCAAACAGTGGTCCGATCACATTTGGTGATCAAATCATCAAAGTGATCGGCTAAAAAAGGAGAATAAGACATGGGATTTACAGAAAACTTTTTATGGGGCGGCGCAACAGCCGCCAATCAATGTGAAGGCGGGTTTGATCAAGGGGGGCGTGGACTTGCCAATGTCGATGTGATTCCGACTGGCAAGGACCGACGAGCAGTCATTACCGGCAAGCGTGAGATGCTTGCCTTTGAAGAAGGGTATTTCTATCCAGCAAAAGAAGCGATCGATATGTACCATCATTTCAAAGAAGATATCGCCTTGTTTGCGGAGATGGGCTTTAAAACCTATCGTTTATCGATTGCTTGGTCAAGAATTTTTCCGAAGGGCGACGAAGAAACCCCTAATGAAGAAGGCTTGCGCTTTTATGAAGAACTGTTTTTAGAATGCCGCAAATACCAAATCGAACCTTTGGTGACGATCACGCATTTTGACTGTCCGATCCATCTGATCAAAGAATATGGCGGTTGGCGCAACCGTAAGATGATTGCCTTTTACGAAAACCTTTGTCGGGCGATCTTCACTCGCTACAAAGGATTGGTGAAGTACTGGCTGACCTTTAATGAAATCAATATGATCTTGCATGCCCCGTTTCTCGGTGCAGGGCTGACCTTTGCTGAGGGCGAAAATGAAGAACAAATCAAATACCAAGCTGCTCATCATGAGTTAGTCGCTAGTGCGTTGGCAACAAAAATCGCCCACGAGATCGATCCAGAAAACAAAGTAGGCTGTATGCTGGCAGCGGCTAGTTATTATCCTTACAGCTGCAATCCGAAAGATGTCTGGGAAAGCAAAAAAAGCGATCGCGGCAACTATTTCTTTATCGATGTGCAATCGCGAGGAGAATATCCAAATTATGGTTTGAAGATGCTAGCGGAAAAAGGAATCACTTTGGAACAAACCGCCGAAGATACGGCTTTATTAAAAGCCCATACCGTCGATTTTATTTCCTTTTCTTACTATGCCTCTCGGGTCGCTGCTTCAGAAGATTCCGGTGTTGAGAAAACGGAAGGCAACTTGTTCCCGACCATTAAAAATCCGTATTTAGAAGCGTCGGAATGGGGCTGGCAGATTGATCCGCTTGGCTTACGGATCACGATGAATGATCTTTATGATCGTTACCAAAAACCGCTTTTCATCGTCGAAAATGGTCTAGGAGCGGTGGATACACCAAACGAAGATGGAAAAATCAATGATGTGTATCGCATCGAGTATTTACGTGCGCATATTGCAGCGATGAAAGAAGCGATTGACCAAGACGGTGTGGAACTGTTGGGCTATACTTCATGGGGCTGTATCGATTTGGTTTCTGCAGGAACCGGAGAAATGAAGAAACGCTATGGCTATATCTATGTCGATCGCGACAATGAAGGCAATGGCACATTAGTCCGCAGCAAAAAACAATCTTTTTATTGGTACAAAAAAGTGATTGCCTCAAATGGGGAAGATTTGGCTTAAGCCAGTTCATTAATGATTATCATTAAGGAAAGAAACGCCAACGGAACAGAACTGCTCAAGGAAGCTGTCTGGTTCTGTTGGCGCTTTTCTTTTTTAATGAAAAAAATTACTCTGTTTCCTCCCGCTGGATCGGCAGCAGCAAGCGAACGGTGGTTCCTTCGTTGATGCGTGATTCTACAGTCAATCCATATTTCTCCCCATAGAGCAGCTTGATACGCTGATCAATATTGTCCAAGCCAATACCCGAATAGTGTTCAAAATGGTTGGCGGTGCTGGTTGGGTGCTCTTCATTGAACCCGATGCCCGTATCGATGATCTCAATTTTCAGACCTTCCTTACTGACGCGAGAAAAAATCTGGATCAATCCTGAATCCTCTTCGGGAAAGGCATGCAGGTAGGCATTTTCGATAATCGGTTGCAAAATCATTTTCGGTACAAGAATATCTTCGCAGCCATCTTCTGAAAAAATCGTTGATTGGATGCGATTGCCGTAACGTACGTTCATTAACACGAGGTATTCTTCCACGATCGCTAGCTCATCCTTTAAGGGGACGATCTCTTTGCGGTTAAAGGTGTGCCGCAACAATTGGACAAAGCTTTCAATCGCTTGGGTGGCGGCTTCTTGTTCGTTTTGCCAGATCAAAAACTTGATGGCAGTCAATGTGTTGTAGACAAAATGCGGTTGGATCTGCATTTGCAACGAGCGGATCTCGAACTTGCGTTTTTCGGCTTCTGTAACCATTAAATGATCGACATAAGATTCCAAGTCCTCTAGCATCAAGTTATACGCACGCCCCAATTCTCGCGTTTCGTACGTCCCGTTGATGGTAACCTTGTCGCTGAAATCGCCTTGTGTGACCGCAGGCAGCTTGGCAATCAGCTGATAAATCGGTTGGGTGATATTGCGGATGATCCAAAATGCCAGCAGACTAAAGAGTAAAATACTGACGACAGAAATCAAAAGAGCTGGCTTGATCAGATTCATATTGCGTACTAGATGCGATTCATCCAAAACATCGTAAAAAGTAAAATGATACGAATAAAGGGGCAGCTGATTGATGCTAGTATCTCTTTTGACCGTGACGAGACGATTTTCAAACGGCTTGCCTAAAAGGCTCGGATCAGAAGTGGAAAGAATTTGATTTTGTTCATTGACGATATAGATCGAGTGAAGACTGGTATCTAAGAGTTGACGATAGATCGAAGAAAAATCGGATTCTTTTAAGAAAATCAGGGCATAGCCGAAAATCGTTTCTTCTTTCATCAATTTGCGCACGTACATCAAGCCAGGGGAGTCGCTGGTGGAGGTGCTCAAGCCTTGATCTAAGAAATAATACTGACTGATGGCGTCATTGTCATTGATCTGCTGGATAAAGGCACTGGCGAGAAAATCATCTACTGATTGATTGCGAACCGCATCGTTTTGAAAGAAAGTGCCCCCGTTGACCCCAATCAACACTAAATTCGAGGGGATGTCTTGAAACAAAGAGCGGGTGTCTTTTAATTGTTCGTTTAATTCTAAAATCGTACGGCCTTGATTCATGTCGCCTTCTAAGTATGTTTCAACGGCTTTGCTTTCATCGACGATATCAAAAATCCGATGGATATTCTCGTTCAGACGCTCATAATCTTCTTGAATTTTTTCCAGTAGTAGCTGATTGGAACTCTGGTACGAGGCAACATAGGCATCTTTCGAGCGACCATAGATCACGACGACAGTTAGCAGACAAACACTAATGACCCCGACGACAACAAAGAGGAAGATCCGACTGAATAATTCATTTTTCTGAATCCATTGGTTGATTTTCATAATTGATTCAACCGCCGATACTTCGATGGGGTGACCTGACATTCTTTCTTAAAGATGCGAGAAAAATAGCTGATATCCGAATACCCGACCGCTTCACTGATTTCAGATAGATTCAGATCAGATTGTGTCAGTAGTTCTTTGGCTTTATCCAAGCGGGTTTTCTTTACATACTCAGAAAAGCTCATTTTCAGTTTCGCAGAAAGAAAAGCCGAAAGATAGGTGTAACTAAAATGAAAGGTTTCAGCTAGTTCAGACAAAGACAGACTTTTGGTGTAGTTGTCTTGAATAAAGCGCTGGATCGCAACGAGTAGATCATCTTCATCCAGCGGTGATAAGGTCGTCAGCTGTTGACGAATATCATCAATGGTCGCCAACAACAAATCAGAAAAATCTTCCAAATACTGCACGTGACCGATGGCATGCAAAAATTCGGCTTTTAAGCGGCTAAAGCGTGGAGCAGTGGGAAATTCTTCTTCCAAGCGGGACAGTAACGTGTAAAAAATACTGCTGGCCTGTTGTTTTAAGAATGTCGGATCGACATTGGATAAGATCATGTCATTAAAATATTCCTCAATTCTGGTGATTCCTAATAAAAAGTTGTTGTCTAACAAAGCCCGTAAGAACTTCTTCGTATCAAAGCGATCACTTTCAATGTACAAAAAGAGTTCTTGTTCTGGCACCAACCGTTGTCGTTTATAAAAAAACGATTGTCCTTGGCTTTTGGCTTTAAGGGTCACAAAATGGTCCCGCAACTGTTCAATCTTTTGAAAGGGCACACTGAGAGTAAAGAAGGCGTCTGGCTCGGTAAAACGCAATTGTTCCAGCGTTTCTTTCAAAGAGGAATAAACATCCATTCCTTCTGGATAACTGATCACTAAGCCGGCATCTTTGTTACTGGTTTGAAAAAAGAGCGTCTTTACCTGCGGTTGTGATTGAGTAAATTCCGTTAATGCATGCAGCAGCTGATCATTGGCACGAAAGCCGCTAAAATTGGTGGTCAAAATTTGGGCTTGCTGTTGCGACTGATCTAATGCAAGGTAGTCCGCCAAAGGAGCCAACGGTTCTTCATACCCTGCTAAATAGCGATTCAACGATTCTTGCAGCTGCGTCTCCTCAGTCACGGAGCCTTTTGTATGTGACAGCTTTTGTGAGATGTTGTGCAGCGTCTTCAACAAGAGTGTCGGTGTCAGTGTCGGTTTTAAAAGATAATCTACGGCCCCATTTCTAAAAGACTGACTGACGTATTGGAAATCATCGTAGCTGCTCAAGACCAAAAAATGGACTTCTGGATATTGTTGTTGAATGATCGTTGTGAGTTGAAGACCGTCCATTTGGGGCATTTTCAAATCCGTGATCACGATGTCGGGATTCAGTTCATGGATCAGCGTCAATGCTTCTTGCCCGTTCGCTGCATCGCCTAAGAGACGGAACCCTTCTTGCTCCCAACGTATCATATGTTTCAATCCATCTCGGATCGTTGCCTCATCATCAACGACTAAGACCGTGCGTAAAATAGTCATGGTATCCCCCCTATATCTCTTCTTTATTATAAACGCTTTCAAAAAAGAAAGGTATTGTAACTTTTTTTTATTTTTGGACAAATTTAGTAAGCTCTTTCATAATCATTGAATACGGTTACAAAATCAGTGTATAGTTAGCCATGTAAATAAAAGGAAAGAGGGATAAAAATGAAAAAACTACTTGCATCGATGGTAACGGCGGCTGCAGTGTTGACTTTGGCGGCTTGCGGAAACAGCAACACAAGCTCTGGGGATTCTGGCGAGTCCTCAAACAAAGTCACGGTCTGGGCATGGGATGAGACCTTCAACATCAAGGCAGTCAATGAAGCCAAAAAAGTATATGAAAATCAAGATGTCGATGTGGAAGTCGTGACGATGTCACAAGATGATATCGTTCAAAAATTAAATACGAGTCTGGCATCTGGAAATACGGACGGACTACCAAATATCGTTTTGATCGAAGACTACCGCATCCAAGGATACCTTTCTTCTTATCCAGATGCGTTTAGTGATCTAACGGATATCGTGAATGAGGAGGATTTCTCCAGCTATAAATTTGCGGTCAATAAAGTCGACGATGTCATTTATGGGGTGCCATTTGACAGTGGCGTCGCAGGACTATTTTACCGCACAGACTATTTGACCGATGCAGGCTATGAGCAAGCTGATCTCCAAGATATTACTTGGGATGATTTTATCAGCATCGCCAAAGACGTCAAAGAAAAAACGGGACACGCTATGATGTCGTTAGACCCAAGCGATCTTGGCTTGGCACGAATCATTATGCAATCGGCAGGCGAATGGTATACCGGTGAAGATGGCTCCACCGTAACCATCAAAGACAATGAATCCTTTAAAGCCGGTCTAACTGTCTTAGCAACATTGTTGAATGAAGGCTTAGTTGAACAAGTTTCTGATTGGGATGGCGGGGTCAATGCCGTTCAATCGGGGAATGTCGCTTCTGCGCCAACTGGTGCGTGGTATTCCAGCACGATTCAAGGCGCGGAAGACCAAAGCGGCAAATGGGCGATCGCTCCAATCCCATCTATCGCTGGCAACAGCAATTCAGTCAATGCTTCTAGCATCGGCGGAGCAGGCTGGTACGTGATCAAAGGGGTTGACGGCGAAGAAAATGCCAAAGACTTTTTAGCCAATACCTTTGCTTCAAATAAAGAATTGATGGGTACACTAGCTACCGAGATCGGTTTGGTTTCAACCATGAATGCTGCAGAAGAAACGGAAGAATATACGTCGGGTCTTGATTTCTACGGCGGTCAAAAAGTCTTCCAAGATTTCTCTCAATGGTCACAAGAAATTCCAGCCGTGAACTACGGCAATCACACCTATGCCATTGAATCTGTCTTGACTGAAAGCTTGCAACGAGTGATCAACGGTGAAGACATTGATAAAGTATTAGAAGAAGCACAATCACAAGTGGAAGCACAAATTGCAAACTAATCGAACAACTTTGCAGAAACTCGTGAGCGATCGCGAGTTTCTGTGTTAAGGGGGAATTACAATGAAAAACAAAACAAAAAATTGGTTTGCAAACGGCAATGCCTTTATTACCTTACCCGTCATTTTTATCACGATGCTGGTCTTTATTCCGATGGTCTCGGCATTGTTCACGTCATTCCAATCAGGACCACCGACAGCGATGACCTTTAACGGTCTTGGCAACTATCAGCGGATGTTGAGCGACTCAACCTTTAAAAAAGCCTTTGGCAATACGTTTTTATACTTATTAGTCCAAGTTCCGATCATGCTCTTTTTGGCGCTGATCGTATCGAACATATTGAATGACAAAAAATTGAAATTTAAAGGGCTGTTCCGCACCGCTTTGTTTTTACCCTGTATCACATCCTTGGTTTCTTATTCCTTGATCATGAAAAGTCTCTTTTCGGCAAATGGGTTAGTCAATAACTTTTTGACACAGCTACACCTGATCGATGCACCGATCCAATGGTTGACGGCCCCCTTCTGGGCAAAAGTACTGATCATTTTTGCCATCACGTGGCGTTGGACTGGCTACAATATGATCTTTTTCATCTCAGGCATGCAAAATATCGATCCAAGTATTTACGAAGCGGCAGAGATCGATGGTGCCACGAAATGGGATCAATTCTTCAAAATCACGATTCCCAACTTGCGTCCAATCATCTTATTTACCACGATCACCTCAACGATCGGTACGCTGCAATTATTCGATGAAGTTCAAAATATCACTGGCGGTGGACCAGCCAATGCCACGACGACCTTGTCGCAATATATCTACAATTTGAGTTACAAATTCACGCCAAACTTTGGGTATGCCGCTGCGGTCTCCTTTGTTATCGTGATTGCGATCGTGATTTTATCGATCATCCAAACGAAAATAGGAGGAAAAGAAAATTGAAAACAATCTCACTCACTTTAAAATACGTCTTTCTGGCGATTTTGGCTTTCATCTCTATTTTTCCATTTGTTTGGATGATTCTAGGGATGACCAATCAAACCTTTGATATCGTTGCTGGAAAAATCATGATTGGGGATCAATTGGTGATCAACTTCCAAAATCTCTTTTCTTCTGATTTGAATTTTACTCGAGCATTAGGCAATTCCGCAGTGATTGCCGTGATTACGACCGTCTTTGCGCTGTTGTTCTCCTCCATGGCAGGGTATGGCTTTGAGATCTATCGGACGAAAACCAAAGACCGCATCTTTAATATTCTCCTGCTGTCGATGATGGTGCCTTTTGCCGCGCTAATGATCCCCCTCTATCGGATGTTCAGCAAGCTTAGCGGCACACCGATCGGAATCAATACCTTCGCTGTCGTGATTTTGCCCTCAGTCTGTACCGCCTTTTTGATTTTCTTTTTCCGCCAAAACATCAAGGCATTCCCTAGAGAATTAGTCGAAGCTGCTCGGATCGATGGCTTGAATGAACTGAGTATTTTCTTTAGAGTTTACATGCCTACGGCTAAAAATACCTACGCAGCTGCTGCAATCATTACGTTTATGGGCAGCTGGAACAATTATTTATGGCCATTAGTTGCCCTGCAATCACCAGACAAACGGACCGTTCCACTGGTTCTTTCAGCAATGGGTGCTTCTTATACACCTGATTATGGCATGATGATGTGCGGCATCGTGATCGCCACACTGCCGACGGCCATCATTTTCTTCGTTTTACAAAAACAATTTGTCCAAGGGATGCTGGGTTCCGTGAAATAAGCGGGGCATCAGCAAACAAATACAAAGTAGAGGGTACGATATGATTCTTTTTGACAAACAATTAAACGTCTTTCATTTAAGCAACGATCAAATCAGCTATCTCTTACAGATAGAGGAAGGGGGCAATGTGGCGCACCTTTATTTTGGGAAAAAAATCGCCCATTATTCTGGTGGCTATCGCTACCCACGCCTTGATCGCTCGTTTTCACCCAATCCCCCAGACAGTAGCGATCGGCTTTTCTCATTAGACACCTCGATGCTGGAGTTTCCTGGTAATGGCTTCGGGGACTTTCGAGAAGCTGCCTACACGATTCGCCAGTCTGACGGTAGCCGAGTCAGCCATTTTGTCTTTAGTGATTACCAGATTCAGCAAGGCAAACCAGCCTTAGCAGGATTGCCTCAGACCCATGGGGCCGACGACGGCATCGAAACACTGATTCTGTTCTTAAAAGATGATGTGGCGGGACTCGAGCTGCAGCTGTTTTACACGATTTTTGAGGAGGCGGCAGTGATCGTCCGCTCAAGTAAAATAATCAATCACGGAATCCAGCCTGTTACCATCGAACAGCTGGCGAGTCAATCCCTGGATTTTCCTAACCGGCCCTTTGATTTGATCCACTTGCCAGGGGCGTGGGCGAAGGAACGCCAAATTACCCGAGAACCCATCCATCGCGGCATCAAGCGTTTAGACAGCAAGCGGGGTTCCAGCAGCCATCAGCAAAATCCCTTTGCCGTCTTGCTGGAACCTAATGCTACGGAGTTTGCTGGGGAGTGTTTTGGTTTTAGCTTGCTATATAGCGGCAATCATGAAACCATCATCGAAAAAGATCCTTACCAACAAACCCGTGTGATCATGGGGATCAACAGTCATCAATTTGCCTGGCAATTGCCGCCAACTGAAAGCTTTCAAGCCCCAGAAGCCGTGATTGCTTATAGTGAGACTGGCTTGAATCAGCTGTCAGCCACCTATCATGATTTTTATGACGAGCATTTGATTCGGGGCAAATACAAAAAGCAAGAACGGCCGATCCTGATCAATAACTGGGAAGCAACGTACTTTGATTTCAATGAAGAAAAGCTAGATGCCCTCGTTGATGAAGCCAAGGAGCTGGGAATCGAACTGTTTGTTTTGGATGACGGCTGGTTTGGTCAGCGAGAAGATGACCAAACCTCATTAGGCGATTGGTTTGAAAACGAAGGCAAGCTGGCTTCTGGCTTGGCAGGATTTGCCCAAAAAGTCCATGACAAAGGGCTGCAATTCGGGCTTTGGCTGGAACCAGAAATGATTTCTGGTGACAGTGAACTAAACCGACAGCACCCTGATTGGCTGTTACAAGTACCCAATCGCAAACCAGCGCTTAGCCGCAGTCAGTATGTGTTGGACTTTTCTCGGCAAGATGTCAGAGACCATCTCTATCACCAGTTAACCCAACTGTTTGATACGGTTGCCATCGACTATATCAAATGGGACATGAACCGCAGTCTGTCGGATGTCTATTCCTTGCTCCTCGATCCTGCCCAGCAAGGGGAAGTCGCACATCGCTATCTGCTGGGCTTGTATGAATTTCTGGAAAAACTGACCACTGCCTATCCAACGATCCTGTTTGAAGGCTGTTCTGGTGGCGGTGGGCGCTTTGATGCTGGCTTCTTGTATTATATGCCGCAGATTTGGACCAGCGACAACACCGATGCCATCGCCCGCCTGAAGATCCAATACGGAACCAGTCTGGTCTATCCGCCATCCACCATGGGTGCCCATGTCTCAGCGATCCCGAACCATCAGACCCAACGGGCAACGGATCTAGCGATTCGTGGCAATGCTGCAATGTCTGGCTTGTTGGGCTATGAGCTTGACTTGACACAGCTGACACAAGAAGAAAAAGCGCAGATCAAAGAACAAATCGCTTTTTATAAAAAACATCGGCGCCTGCTGCAGTTGGGTCGCTTTGTTCGACTGCTCAGCCCTTATGAAGGCAATGACACCGCCTGGCTGTACGTTTCCCCAGATAAAAAAGAAGCGATCGTCTTTTACTTCCGAGTCTTAGCCGAAGCCTCTGCACCATTGGTTACTTTAAAACTGGCTGGCTTAGATCCTGACCTTACCTATCAAAGTGGGGAAGAGACCTTCGGTGGCGATGAATTGATGCAGCTCGGGTTATATATCGATCCTCATTTAGCAGGGGATTACGCCACGCAGCGGTTTCATTTTGTTGCAAAAGCGCCTCACGAATGAAAATCAGCGTCCCGTCAAAGCAACATGTTTTGACGGGACGCTTTATTGTGCTGCCGCAAGCTTTTGGCTAATGATCGGCAACTGAGAGGTTATTTTTGAACAAATGATTTATTTTTTTCTCGAGAAGTCGTATGATGAAGGAGGAGGCAGGCAGTTTGCTTCTGACAATCAATAAGAGGAGGGTGTTCAACATGGACGAACAGCCACTAGGCAAGGAAACAGAAGCAGGGTTGATTGCTGCAGGATATCGGAAGTATCGTGGCGAAGCGATCGATATTTATTACAACAAAGAGATCTGCACCCACAGCGGCAACTGTGTGCGGGGCAATCCCGCTATTTTTGAAGTTGGACGGCGCCCATGGGTGATTCCTGATAACGGGGAAGCAGCGCAAGCGGCACAAGTGATTCACACTTGCCCCAGCGGTGCATTAAAGTACATATTAAAGGAGGAAGAACCATGGAAATCTTAGAAGAAAACACTCGATTTGTGTTAAAAGACGGCGACAAAGAAATCGGTGAAATGACGTGGTCGGAAGCGGGCGAAACGCGCTTGATCATTGACCATACCTTTGTCGATCCCGCTTATCGGGGCCAAGGTCTGGCCGAAAAATTAGTGGCAAAAGGGGTGGAAAAAGCCCGCAAAGAACAAAAGAAAATCATTCCATTGTGTCCTTTTGCCAAAAAAGAATTTGAACGCAAGCCAGAATATGCTGATGTTTGGAACCAATAAATAAAAAAGACCCCCGTCAGCTCAAGCAGGTACCTTTGAGCTGACGGGGGTTTGTGGTATGGCTGCTCAATGTTGGAATTGAGCATGGTACAGGCGATAGTAATAGCCTTGTTCTGCCAGTAATTCTTCATGGGTTCCTTGCTCCACGATTTGACCGGCATCCATCACCAGGATCTTGTCTGCTGCTCGAATCGTTGATAAGCGATGGGCGATCACAAAGCTGGTTTTGCCTTCCATCATTTTCAAGAAAGCATCTTGGATTTTTTTCTCAGTCAGAGTATCAACCGAACTGGTTGCCTCATCCAAAATCAGCATGGGTGGGTTGCTGATCATCGTACGGGCGATCGTTAATAGTTGCCGTTGCCCGTCAGAGATCTTGATCCCTTGATGACCGATCGGTGTATCTAGTGTTTCTGGTAGGCGCATCACATACTCATACATATAGGCATGCTTTAAGGCCTCGTAGATTTCTTCATCTGTGGCAGTGTCATTGCCGTATTGCAGGTTTTCTCGTAAAGAGGCATCAAAGAGCCACGTATCCTGCAAGACCATTCCGAAGCTTTGCCGTAATTCTTCTCGTTTCAACTGACGAATATCGGTGCCATCGATCTTGATTGCCCCTTTATCGACATCATAGAAACGCATCAGTAAATTGACCAGCGTCGATTTACCAGCACCAGTTTTTCCGACGATCGCGACGGTTTCTCCAGGTTTTGCGGTAAAAGTGAAATCTTCAATCAATTTTTGACCAGGATCATAAGCAAAAGAAACCTCCTCAAAGGCAATCTCGCCTTTGATCTCACCCAGTGATTGAGATTCTTGGTCATCGGCTGTTTCTGGCTCTTGATCCAATAGCTCAAAGGTTCTGGAAAGTCCAACTAATGCCGTTTGGATCTGGGTGGTAATTCCCGACAATTCAATGAATGGTTTCGAAAACTGACTGGAGTAGATCGTAAAGCTGGAGATCACCCCAACCGTGACAGCCCCTGAACCAGAAAAGTAAAGCAGACCGCCGACAAAGCCGACTGACAGATACGCCAAGTGATCGACGAATCGTGAAAGGGGATTGGTCAAAGAAGAAGAAAACTGTGCTTTTTGCCCCCGGACATTCAATTCTTGGTTGATCGTTTCAAAACGGTTTTGGTTGATGGTTTCTCGATCAAAGGCTTTGACGATTTTTTGATTGCCGATCATTTCCGTAACAAAGCCAGATATTTCGCCGACGATTTCTTGTTGGCGAGCAAAATGCGATTGAGACGTTCGTGCCACGATCCAGTTGACCAAAAAGATGATCGGGGTCGAAACCAATACGACCAACGTTAAGGGCACACTCATTTGCAGCATGACGACTAAGGCGATCAAGACGACCGAAATACCAGAGAACAACTGGTTAAAGACTGCAGCGACGGCAATGGAAATATTGTCCATGTCGTTGGTAAAGCGACTGACGATGTTGCCGTGGGAGTTTTGGTCATAATAGCGCAACGGCAATGTATTGAGATGGGCAAAGCCTTTTTTACGTAAGTCGGCGACGGATAAATACGCCACGCGGTTGCCTAGTCGCTGGATCAACCATTGACTGACCACAGTCACTAAAACCACTCCGGCAAACAAGAGCAAAATGCGATAGAGGGCGCTGAACTGCACTTGATCGGCACCTATCAGCTGATCGACGGCTTGACCGATCTGATACGTCATATAAACCGAGGAAACACCAGCAGCGATCCCGAGGACAACTGCTGCCCAAGTTTCCTTCGCGTAGGCAGTCAAATAAGGGAGGTAGCGACGAAAGGCCGACCAATCGAATGATTTCTTTTTCATGCTTCTTCCTCCTCTGCCTGTGATGCCACGATTTCTTGGTATTCTTTTGACGTTGCCAGCAGTTCTTCATGGGTCCCTTTGCCTACCAAATTCCCTTGGTCTAAGACTAAGATCTGCTGCGCATCTTGGATGGAGCGAACCCGTTGGGAGATGATGATGACCGTACCACGAATGCTTTCTTTTAAAGCCATCCGCAAATCAAGATCGGTTTGATAGTCAAGGGCACTTAGAGAATCATCCAAAATCAAGATATCTGGTTTAGCGATCAATGCTCTGGCAATCGTTAACCGTTGCTTTTGTCCTCCAGAAAAGTTCTTGCCGCCTTCAAAAATCGGGGTATCCAATTGCTGCGGCAAGGCTTCAACGAAGTCGCGGCTTTGAGCGATTTCTAGTGCACGCCAGCACTCTTCATCGGTGGCATCTTTTTTGCCCCATTGCAAGTTTTCTCGAATCGTTCCCGTAAACAGCACGGCGGTTTGAGGCACCATGGCGATTTTTTGGCGTAATTGCTGTAAAGGCCATTTCCGCACATCGTGTCCGTCAACGATCACTTTGCCATCTGCCACATCGTAGAAGCGGGGGATCAATTGGGTCAAGGCAGATTTCCCACTCCCGGTTGGTCCAGTGATACCTAAAATAGACCCCGGCGCGACTTGGAAATCAATGTTTTTCAAGGCTAATCCGTATTCTTTTGAAAAGCGGAAATCAACGTGCTCAAAGCGAATCGCTCCGACGTTGTTTTTCGGCTGATCCATGAAGACTTCTGAAAGCTCATCGCCGATCGACGGCTCAGTGGCTAACACTTCGTTGATCCGTGAACCAGATGCTGCCGCACGGGTAAAGATGATCACTAAGTTGGAAACCACGATCAACGCTAAGAGCATTTGATTCATGTAATTGACCAGTGCCAATACTTGTCCTTGCTGCAAATTGCCAATATTGACCTTGAATCCACCGATATAAAACAACGCGATAATGCCGACATTCATGATCAAGGTGGTGGCAGGCGTCAATAAAGCAGAGAGATTTGTGACCCGTAAATAGACGTCACTTAAATCATCAGTTGCTTTATCAAAACGTTTCGTTTCCGTTTTTGTGCGGGCAAAAGCACGAATCACCCGAATCCCGCTTAAATTTTGACTCACTAGTTCGTTCAATTCGTCGAGATGAATTTGAACTTTCTTATATAATGGCACGGTTTTGGCGATGATCCAGAATAAGACGATACAAAAGAGCGGTAAGACGAGTAGGAAAATCAAGCCAGCTTGCCAATCAATGACAAAGGCCATAATCACCGAACCGATACTTAAAAAGGGCGCACGGACCACCAGCCGAATCAGCATCGCCAAAGCAATCTGCATCTGATTGATGTCGTTGGTCATTCGGGTGATCAAGGTATCCGTCCCGAATAAGTTTAGTTCGCTATGGGAAAGGGTGTTGATTTTTTTCATCAAGCGATTGCGTAGTTCCGTACCGAAGCCTTGAGAAGCGACGGAAGCATAATACTGGCAGATGACGGCACAGACCATGCCTACCACGGACATCACGATCATCCAGATCGTCATTTCAACGACCTTCGACCAATTGTTTTGCCGTAGCCCCTCATCGACTAAAGCGGCCATCTGCAAAGGCAGGACCAATTCAAACACCGCTTCTAAAAATTTGAAAAACGGACCAAGAATAATCTGCTTGCGATAATCCTTGGCATAGCGTAACAAGCTAATCATAAAAAACCTCCTAAATTATTTCGGATGAGCAGGATGTTCACTGGCCAAACAGGCAAAAACCAAACTATCGGTCCATTCCCCCTTGTTCCACCAGTCTTGGATAAAATGTGCTTCTTGGCGTAATCCAATGCGTTGGCAAAGCTTAGCTGAGGCCTGATTGCGGGCGTCTAGCGTCGCTTGGACCCGATGGATCTTCTGACTGGCAAACAACCAGCCCAACAATTCATTCAATGCTTCTTGAGCAAACCCTTGTCCGCCAAATGACGGATGGAAGGCATAGCCGATTTCAACGGAAGACGGTTGACCAGTAGACCACACCGACAAATCGCCGATGACCGTTTGGTCGTGTAGTACTGCCAAAGAAAGACCTGCTTGGTCCGCCAAGGGTGCTGTTGACACTTTTTGGCAAAAGCCGCAGCTGCCGTTTCTTTCTGCCAAGGCTCATGAAGTAAGAAACGGCAGACTTCCGCTTGCTGATAAATAGCAAAGGTATCGGCAAAATCACTTTCTTCAAACGGACGGAGCAGTAAACGTTCACTTGCAATAAAACCCATAACAGCCTCCAATTCTTTAGGGACATCTTACCATAGAACGAAATAGCCGAAAACATCCCCTGAAAAATCTATTCATTTTCTTGCAAAAAAATGTAAATCACTTGAAAAGTCTTTTTCTAGGAAAACGAACCTTGCCAGTTGCTGCTCATTTACCACGACTGCCAGCGAGCAAGAAAGGTTTTTTGCCAATCTCCCAAGGGCAAGATCACTCGCTGCATTTGAAAACGGTAGGTTTCCCCTTTATAAGTAAAGCGAATCGGGACGAGCATCCCTACAACAGGATCTTTGTGCTGTTTTTTCAGCTCAGCAAGCGGTATGCTTTTGTGTTGCACGACTTTTGTCGAGAAAAGATTCAACGCCAAAATCGTCAAATGCTGATTATCTAGAACGAGCAGGCTACGGCTGGTGATGGCGTTGAAGGACTGCCATTTTGCATAGCCGATGGTAGCCCCTTCTGTCCTATAGGGGGCTGCCAATGATTGGAAGGTTTTTTTATTTAAAAGAAACATAGGTAGAAAACTCCTTATCAGTTAGAATCAGTTTCGCCGCAAGCAAGCAATCAGTAATCAATGCAGGAAAGCGGTCAGTCCGTTGCAAATGGCTGCAGCATTTGCCGAACGTTTTCAGTATACGCTTGTTTGAGGACTAACGGGTGGATTTCTTTAATAGTTGGACCAAATTGTAAGAGAAAATCAGCCAGAAAACCCAGCTCATTGTCGGCAATGTGCCCCTCTAAGCAAAGCTCGCTAGGACGTTCCACCACTGCCATGTCAGGATATTTTTCTTGCCACAAGCGTTCCTTTGCCGATAGATCAAAGCGGATGTGATAGCCCAGTGTTTGTGTCAACACTTGTTGCTGCAGCTGTTTTTCAGCTAACTGCTGCAAGGTATAGCCTGTTTTTTCAGTCGGAGCAAGTCCCTGCATTGCATCACAGCGATAGCGGCGAAAAGCCTGCTTTTGACAGTCATAGGCCAAACAATACCAGTAACCAGCACGAAAATCCAGCTGATAGGGTTGTACGGTCTTGTTCGTTTTTTGATAACGCTGATAGCTAAATTGGATGACCTGTTCTTGTACGATCGCTGAAAAAAGCGCTGAGAGGATCGGTGTACTCGTCAATTGAGGCACCCCTTGAAACGAAACCGCCGTCTCCATTTTTTCTAACCACTCGGTGTCTCCTTGATAAAAAGACTGCAACAGTTTTCGCCGTAGCCCTTGATAGCTCCGATCAAAAGGAGAATCGGTTAATTTTTGTAAGAGCTGCAAAGCAAAAAAAAGAGTATACCGTTCATTTTTGTCAAAGTACAACGGGGTCAGTTGATTTTTCAAAATCTGATAGCCGCCATAACGACCGGCTTCTACCACGAGAGGCAAGCCCAGCTCTTCCAATGATTGGACATCACGGACGGCTGTACGTTTTGAGATTGCGAAGGTTTCCATCAAATCGGCTAGATGAAAAGTGGTTTTTCCTTGTAAATACAATAGTTCCTGAGTTAAGCGTTCTGATTTTTTCATTTCTTTCTCCAATGGTGCCAAGTTTTGGCAATATTCACAGTTACACTTATGGTAACAAGAAAAGGAGGAACCAACAAATGATCGAACCAAAAATCGCTTTGTTTTTAACGTTAGACGGCAAAGCCCAAGAAGCCATTCAATTTTATCAAGAAACATTAGACGCAACCCTCTTATTTACCATCACCAACCAGGAGTATCGTGAGAGACTTGATCCAACGCTGGAGATTCTTGCGGGACAAGAACAGTATCTTTCTCACTCCATCCTACAGATCGGAGATTTTCAGTTGCAGCTGGCAGACAATCCATTAGTTGAAGGAGAGACGATTCAGCGAGGCAATCACTTGTCACTGAGTTTGACGCTAGCGGAGAGCCAAATAGCTCAGAAGCTTTATCAACGATTGAGGCAAAAAGGCAGTCAGACGATCCAAGCACCAAGTGAGAATGCTTTTGCGTTTTTTTATGCAAGTGTTCGCGATCCCTTTGGTGTAATTATTCAGCTGACTGTCGAAAAAGAAGTTGATCCCTCCAAAAAGGGTGAATGAAAAAACTCGTTTTTTAATAAAATATCCATAGAAGTTGACTAATTATCCAAGTTTCTTTTAATCCCAGAATTATTTTTAAGGAATGTTTAAAGGACTTCACAGAAAAAGAATAAAACTTCTTAAAAAAATAGGCGGATCGTAAAAATTCTGGTACAATCGGGGAGAGCAATTCAGGAGAAATGAAGGAGGCACTATGGATAGAAAGACGAGATATAAACAGCAAAGAGCCCACAAAGCGCGCAACAAACGCGTGATAATTGGAGGAATCTTTCTTTTCGCCATTGCAGGTATCGTTTTATTTGCCGGCTATACGTATTATGCAGCAAAAAATTCAGTGGATAAAATGTTTAAAGAATCCGCTGTGATCAGCTCTAATAAAAGTAAACAGGACAACTCATTAAAAGCTTCTGACGTGAATTCAAAGTTTGGGATCTTGTTAATGGGTGTTGATAATGATGCGGAACGTGAAAAGACAGAACATTTGGACAGTGCCCGTACCGACAGTTTGATTTACATGGTGTACGATGGCGAAAACAAGAAAATCGATATGGTCAGTCTCCCTCGAGACATTTGGACCAACATTTATGATGGAACAGGAACCGGGACGATTGCTGCTACCGCCAAGATCAATAGTGCATTCACGATTGGTGAGGAAGACGCAACGATTGAAACAGTCCAAAACTACCTGCAATTGCCAATTGACTATTACGTAAACATCAATTTTACCAGTTTTGAGAAAATCATCGATGCCATCGGAGGGATCACTGTTGATGTGCCTTACGACATCAACAAGAAATATACTTCAGACAACACGGGAGAAACATTGATTCCAGAAGGTCGTCAATTGTTGAACGGTGAACAAGCCTTGATTTTTGCCCGCATCCGTAAAATGGATACCGATGTGGATCGAGGAAATCGTCAGCAAGAAGTTATTGAAGCAGCGATCCATCAAGCTTTGAAAATCAATAATGTCACCAAGTACCAAGAAATTTTAGACTCAGTCAGCGAAGACGTGAATACAAACTTCAAGTTTGAAGACTTAGTATCTTTAGCAGGCAATATGTTGTCTGGATTCGATATTCAAAAACATACCTTTGAATGGTACGATGGGGAATCTTATGATGGACAATCGATCGTATATATTCAAGATTATTCTTACAATGAAATTCGTAACGATATGTTGAAAGCATTAGGTCAAGCACCCGCAGATACACAAGCAGATGCGAATACAGAAGCCCAAACCGGCGTAGGTACCGATACAGGAACCGAAACCGGTGCAGGAACTGGCGACGGATACGGCTCGGAAGTCGTTGATGACGGAACCGGCTACTAATCAAGAGAAAAAAGTCAGGAGCGATCCTGACTTTTTTTGTGCCCTCAGTCCTTTTTAAACCCCAGTGAAGACAAGGTCAGACCCGCAAGCCACTTTCGTTTTCATCTAGGAAGTGCAGTGCTATGCTTAAGAAAAGAGACAGATTGTTACAGCGAGTCCGACACCGAAGGAGGAAGTATGATGGAAAAACAGCAAGAGCAAAAAGCCCGTAGAATCGTTTTGCTGACCCATGTCTTAGGGTTGATCATGAAAGCCATCGGCTACTTCTTTAGCGGCAGTGCAGTCTTGATGAATGAAAGTATCCATAGTCTGATCGATTGCATCAATCAAGGACTTCTAGCCATCGGTGAAAACCGAGCACAGCGAGGACGCAGCGAACTGCATCAGTTTGGTGAAGGACGAGCGACCTATTTTTTTAGTACTGTAGTTGCCATGACAGTTTTTTTAGGTGGTGGGATTTTAGCGGTTGTTGAAGCCAGCCGTGATCTGCTAGACCCCACCCACGAAGTGGAACAGCTCCAGCTGGTGGCAGCGATCTTATTTGTCAGTTTGTTTATTGAAGTGACCGCCGTTCAAGAGGGGTGGCAAGAAGTCAAAGAACAAAACAAGCAAAACCAGCCCCTCGTCCGTTTCCTAAAAGAAAGCCGCGATTCCGATCTGCTTTTAGGTTTCACGGAAAATTTATTTGCCCTAGGTAGCGTGACGATCGCCATCGTAGGAATCTTATTGACCGCATTGACGGATAATCCGATATTTGATTCCCTCGGCGGCATTTTAGGTGGATTGTTGTTGATTGCTGCTGCTGTCTTTTTAGCCAAAGAATTTTATAGCCTCTTGATTGGAGAAGGCGCCTCTGCTTCTGATTTAATGACGATCAAACAAATTTTAGCCGACCCTGCCATCATTCAAATCAAAGATTTGCGAACCCTCCATCTAAGCCCAGAAGAACTTTTGATCGTCGCCGACCTTACCTTGAAGCTAGGACCCGAAGAACCAAGCGTATTTATCGATACGATCGAACAGCGGATCAAACAGGCTTTGCCTGATCTGCGAGTCTATTGCTACATCGAGAGTGAGGAAGTTCCCTCTTAAATTAGAATAGATACGAAGTATTCTTCGGTTGGTGATTTATCATTCAAACGAGGAATGCTTTTTTGGGGTATTGGCGTGCTTGTTTTATATGAACACAATGGATCATGACTTGTTTTGCTTCAACCTTTTCAGATGATCAGCAAGGAGAATGTCAGCGAGAGGTCGCAATTCAATTGTTTTTTTAGCAATAAACAATTTTTTTTGTTCAAAAGTTTGTTGTTTTTGTTAAAATAAAGTAAGGACAGCAAGCGTTCTCTTTTTAAAGTTATTTTTTTGCTAGAGTTGTAACATTGTAAATCACAACATAGCAAAAGCTTAGTTTATTAAGAAAACACCGAAACGAGTACCTGTTTGGCATTACTGACATGCTGCCCAATCGTCACCAAAAGCGGTGGTGCTAATTTTGTTACGACTGTTTTTTTACACCACTTGTGAAGCAAAATCCTTTGCGAACATCTTCATCCATGATAGGTTAGAAGTAGGCCGGATGGTTTTTTCACAAAGTACGTACATAGAAAGATCACTTGCGACGATTAAAAGCAGCTGCTTCATTGCTCGCAAAATGATCGATGCTCAACACACATACCTATTCCCTCAGCCAGTCAACCTGCGCTTGCTTTTCTTATTGGTTATATTCCCTTCACTCAGCAATTGCCTGAACCGATTCAAATCAAAAAATGACTGTGCAAGGTATCTGTACCGATTTATCCCTTCAGAAACGTGGAAACCCTCGGCAAGAAGTTTATAATTTAAAGGAGGAATTTGATGGAAAAATTTTACCAGCAAAAGACTGAAGAGACCTTGAAACATTTTGAAAGTGACCGCAAGCAAGGCCTAAGCGGGAAAGAAGCCGACAAACGCTTAGAAAAATACGGAGAAAACACGATCCAGCAACAAGAATCCCTTTCTGTATGGGAATTGCTGTGGCATAACTTGAACAACTTGATTGTTTATTTATTGCTAGCAGCTGCGTTACTCTCTTTTGCGATGGGGGAAACGATTGAAGGAATTGCAGTATTGATTGCCGTGGTGATTGCTGTAATGACAGGTTTTATCACAGAGTTACGAGCACAAAAATCAATTGATTCTCTTCAAAGCATGATTTACACTACCGCAAAAGTGATTCGTGATGGAGAAGTAATGGAGATCGAGTCGGCAAAAATCGTTCCAGGCGATATTCTCGTTCTGGAAGAAGGGGATGCCATTGCGGCTGATGCCCGCTTACTTGAAACGAGCAACTTTGCCTGCATCGAATCAGCGCTGACCGGTGAATCAGAAGCTGTTGAAAAAGATGCACGAGAAACCTATGAAGAAGATGTTCCACTAGGTGATCGCCGCAATGTCGTTTTCGCAGGAACTGCGGCAACTCGGGGAAATGCCTATGCTGTAGTGACAGAAACCGGTATGAAGACTGAGGTCGGAAAAATCAGTGACATGCTGACGGGTGACAAAAAGCGTCAAACGCCGTTAGATATCGAATTGGACAAGCTAGGAAAAGCAATCATTATTGCCGCGCTTTTTGCTGCGGTGGCAGTTTTGATCGCTGGGGTCTTGACGAATCAACCATTTGTCGAAATGATCCATATCTCGATTATTTTGGCGGTCGCAGCGATACCTGAGGCAATGCCAGCCGTTTCGACGATCACATTGTCCCGAGGCATGCGGACGATGGCCGAGCACAAAGCACTGGTCAAATCGTTATCAGCTGTTGAGACCCTGGGCGCCACCAGTATCATTGCCAGTGACAAAACGGGGACGCTGACAGAAAACCAAATGACGGTTGCTGAGATCATTTTAGGTTCAGGAGAAATGTTCAAAGTAACAGGAAATGGGTATGAACCCAACGGGAAATTTTACAAGGCAGACTCGAAGGATGAAACCGAGATCGATGCAGCCAATCATGATGCGCTGCAAGGGATGATCGAAAATGGTGCTTTATGTACCACCGCCACTTTACGTGAAAACGAAGGGCAATACGAGATCCTCGGTGATCCAACAGATGGGGCGTTCGTCGTTTTAGGTCAAAAAATCGGCATCGATCGCCAAAAAGAGCAGGACAGCGGGCTGAAGAAAATCGCAGAAATGCCTTTTGATTCCGACAACAAATACATGGTGACCGTGTATGAAGGAAAGCACAGGACATTGATCATCAAAGGGGCACCAGATGTCTTGATTGATTTAGCCGATGCTGATGCCCAAGAAAAAGAACAGCTTCATGAATACAATGACACGTTAGCCAGTCATGGGCAGCGGGTGATCGCTGTCGGTTGCATCAAGGATTATCAAGGTGGAACGGACGAAGCAGAGCTGAAAGCAGCACTGCAGGAAATCAAGATCCAAGGCTTTGCGGGCATCGTCGACCCGCCGCGAACAGATGTCAAAGAAGCAGTAAAGGTCGCACAAGAAGCGGGGATCCGAGTGAAAATGATCACGGGGGACCATCCGAAGACGGCGTCCATGATCGCCAAAGAAATTGGCTTAAAAGACCATGAAAAAACCATGACGGGTCGTGAGATCGATGAATTGGCAGGGCAAGAAGGCTTTAACGAAAAAATCGAAGAAGTCGCTGTCTTTGCTCGAGTTTCACCAAAAAATAAATTACAGCTTGTGGAAGCGTTGCGTGAAGAAGGCGATATCGTTTCAATGACTGGCGATGGGGTCAACGATGCGCCAGCACTCAACGGCGCCGATATCGGGATCGCCATGGGGATTCGGGGGACAGAAGTAGCCAAAGAATCTTCCGATATGATTTTGACGGATGACCGTTTTGGAACGATCGTCGATGCTATCAAAGAAGGACGCATCATTTTTGACAACATCAAAAAATATGTTTCCTTCCTGTTCTCTTGTAATATGGTTGAGATCGTGACGATCTTTCTAAGTGTCATTTTCTTGATGCCCATGCCGATCCAACCGCTGCATATCCTTTTCTTGAATCTAGTCATCGATATTGCTCCAGCCATGGCATTAGCCTTTGAACCAGCTGAAGACGACATTATGAAGCGCCAGCCCCGCACAAAAGCGGATGGCCTCGTTAACAAGCGTTTCTTAGGGCGCATTATTTTAAGTGGGGTCGTGATTGGTTTGGTGGCGTTTGGCTTCTTCAACTTCCTGATGCTGACGGATCACGAGTTGCTTTATGCACAAACAGCAACCTTTACCTTTATGGCAGTGGCGCAATTAATGCATATTTTCAACGTTCGTAAGAGCAGCGGCTTTGGTTTAGACAAAACCCTCTTGAAAAACAAACCATTGATGGGGGCATTGCTCCTTTCCGTCGGCTTACAGCTTTCAGCGGTCTATGTACCGTTTATGAATGAGCTATTGGATACGATGCCGATTCAAGCTGGCACGTGGGGCATTATCTTCGCTGCTGCAGCGATCTCTACATTGATCGTGATGGGCTTGAAGAAACTCTTCCAATTAAAATAAAATAAATTCTACCGTATTTTTTTCGATACTGGAGTCACGAAGACTCGCAGCCTGATGGTGTACCTTTATCAAAGACTTTCTGATTCGATTCTTGATGAGGTTCGCCTAGCTGCGGGTCTTTTTTGCTTACTCTTTACAAGCAAAAGAAAATGATTTATACTTGACTAGTCAACAGTTGATAAGTCAACGATGAAAGGAGCGGTTTATGCAATGAATTTACGTGAGCTAAGCGGATTGCTGTATCGGATGAAAATCGTAAATCAAGAATTAACGGCGATCTTTGAAAAAGAGACTGGCTTTAGTCTGACCCGTTATCAGTTGCTGCAGTTTTTGAATGAGCAAGGACGCTGTACCCAAAATCAAGTACAGAATGAATTGAAGATCGATAGTGCAGCGGTCACTCGGCATTTGAAGATTCTCGAAGAAAAACAATTTGTGACACGGGAACGAAACAAAGACAATAACCGCGAGATTTTTGTTTCTTTGACACCCAAAGCACAAACCGATTTGGCTAGTTGTGCTTCAAAGCATGCCAGCTCTGAGGAGTCGTTAGGCATCAATTTGACCGAAAAAGAAGAAGCACAGCTTCTAACATTACTTATGAAATTAGTTCCATGAAAGAAGGCAAACCCATGACAGAATACAGCAATAACAATTTTTCAGAGATCACCTTTGGCCGAAAATCGGTTCGTGTCTATGATGAAACATACAAAATCCCCCATGAAGAAATGTTGACCATGATCCAAGAGTCAACGACAGCACCTTCCTCAGTCAATATGCAGCCTTGGCGCTTTGTCGTTGTGGAAAGCGATGAGCAAAAAGCAAAATTGAAACCGTTGATTCGTTTCAACGTCCGTCAAAATGATACCTCTTCTGCAATGGTCTTGATTTTTGGCGATATGCTTTGTCATGAACTTGGGGAAGAAATTTATAACAAAGCAGTAGCAGAAGGCAAAATGCCAGCAGAAGTACGTGACCAACAATTAGCAGCGATCATTCCTCATTACGAAAATCTTACAAAAGAACAAATGAATGATGTGGTGAAGATCGACGCTAGTTTAGCTGCCATGCAATTTATGTTAGTTGCGCGGGCGCATGGCTATGAAACCAACCCAATCGGCGGCTTTGAAGCAGATCAATTAGCCGAAGCTTTTGGCTTAGACAAAGAGCGTTATGTTCCTGTCATGATCCTTTCAGTCGGAAAAGCCAAAGAATTAGGCTATGAATCCGTTCGGTTAGACGCAGAACAAATTACGACATTTCTATAAGAGGAGGGAAAACGATGGAAATCATCAATGCAACGTTTTACATCAAAGAAGAAAAGCGGGCAGATTTTTTAGCAGCTGTTACGCCATTATTAGCATCGGCGAGAGCTGAGGAAGGCTGCCACGGCTATCATCTCTATGAATCATTGGAAGAGAACAATCGGTTTGTCATGGTCGAAAAATGGGCGAATCAAGAAGCAATTACCGCCCACAATCAAAACCCGCTGCTGCAACAATTATTCCAACAAATGCCTGACTTTGCAGCCAAACCGAGCGAGATCGTTGTCGCTCATCAAGGAGAATAAAGATGACGATTTTATCGACGATTTTGATTGTACTGGTTGCCTTAGAATTTTTCTATATTCTCTATTTAGAAACATTTGCCACTACATCCAAAGCAACAGCGCGGGTCTTCAACGTGACGAAAGCAGAACTTGAACGACCGATCGTTGTGACCTTGTTCAAAAACCAAGGCGTTTACAATGGGCTGATTGGTTTGGGGTTACTGTATAGTATTACCTTTGCTTCAGCGCCATTGGAAATCAGTCGCTTGCTGTTGATCTACATTATCTTAGTGGCTGCATATGGCAGTGTGACTAGCGACAAGAAAATTATTTTGACCCAAGGCGGTCTAGCGATCCTTGCCTTGCTATCCACCTTTTTTTAACCAATAAAAGAAGAAGTCCCCCGATCGAAGAAAGCATTTCTATACAATAGAAGCTTTCTTCGATCGGGGGCTTTTAATGTTTGGGCAAAGAGTACTCAGAACGTGAAAAAAATGATAGGATAAGAGAAGGGACTAACGATTTTCTGGACGTAAGCTGGTTGCTGCAAATAAGGCTTTTACTAGAATGGGTGTTAAGATCGCAGCTGTGATCACCTCAGAGATTCCATTCGTTACAGCAATTCCACCGAGGGTCACGAATAAAGCCGAAGCATCGACACCATAGGTAGTGGCAACTAAGCCAGTATACAAGGTTCCCATTAACGTTAAGACCAAAACTGTATTGGTGATGGTCCCAAAGATTGCGGCAACAATCGAAGCAGCGACGACCTTTTTGGTCTTTTTGTAAATGATCGTAAACAACAGACCAGCCACTAAGCCAACCAACACACGGGGAACCACCGAGATGATTGGGTTGGTGAAAACGGCAATGTCTAAGGGTGTTGTCGGAGAGGTAAACGCACGGATCATGGTAAAAATCCCCCAGACTAAGCCGATGAACATCCCGTCTTTTATCCCTAAAACGATGGCAGCGACGATCACCGTGATATGGATGATCGTTAAACTAGTGATACCGATCGGAATAAATCCAAGGAAAGGCACCATCGTCTGTAAAATAATAATAGCAGTCAAAATGGCACGAATGACAAGGCGATAGGTTTTGCTTTTTGTATTCATTGTAAAAACTCCTTTTTTATAATGACACTCGTGTCATTTTTAAGTTAGGTTGATTATACAACAAAATGACACGAGTGTCATTAATAATGTGATGAAAGGAGCCAAAAAAATGGCAAAGAAGCAACAGAGCGAATTGACTACAGCGGAAAAGAAAAAACAACAAAAGCGTGATTTGATTCTTGAAAGTGCCAAAGTCGTCTTTAGTAAGAAAGGCTTGATCGATGCGACAATGAAGGACATTATCGAAGAGTGCGGCATTAGTCGTGGTGGCATTTATTTATATTTTCGTTCGGTGGATGAGATTTTTTTGGCAGTGTTAGAGCAGCGCTCCAAACGAAAATTTGATGATGTACGAGAGATGATCATGGAGCAAGTGCCCTTTGAAACGATTTTAAACAAATATTTTTCCGACCATCGCAAGCGTCTACTCCACAGCATTTCTGACGGTATGCTGCGAGCCGTCTACGAGTATTACTATACGCATAAAACCGAAGCCTCCAGTTCCCTGCAGCAAGCACAACTTTCTGAGACGAAACGGACGATCCATGAGATCTTTCAAGTCGGCGTTCAGCAAGGCGTGTTAAAAGATGAAAACTTGGCAGTGATTGCAGAAAACTATATGTTCGTGATTGAAGGATTGGGGATTTTGGCTCTGACCGGTCACATCACAGAACAGACTATTGATGACCAAATCGCTGTAATGAGACAACTACTCCCTTATCGCGAATAACTAAGACAAAAAAACTCGCTCTTTTCTAGAAAACACTAGGAAGGAGCTTTTTTCGTCTGTAAATATTTTGTGAATCAAGCATATTTTGCAGAAAATTAATGTAATCAAAGTGAAATCTACAACATTATTTATTTTTTCTTAAGAAAAAGGACTTTTTCTATGAAGTTTTCTTGAACAGTTGATAAATAGGGATTCACTAGGGGTGTCGATCGCAGAGGAGTGGGGAACATGCAATAAAAAAACAGAGTTTATTTGTGTAACTAAAATGTAAATCGCTTACGGATTGGGTTTGCTGCTGAACTATGGTAAAATGAAAATGGTCAAATAAATGAAAAAAAAGTTTTAAAATTGAATTTGGAGGATCAGATGAAGAAGAAAATCTTTGCAACAGTGTGTATGTGTGGCATTGTATTGTCATCATTCGGCGGACCTGTGACCGTTTTTGCTACGAATCACGATCAATTGATCGAACAAAAAAATAACGAGATTGATCAGTTGAGACAGCAACGTCAAAGCGTACAAGGGGAAATTGATGGATTGTCTGCAGAAATTGATTCATTAAATCAAGAAGCAGCAATCATTTTAGCGCAGCAAAGTGATTTGTTGCAAGCGATCGAAGGATTGGATCAGGAAATCAGTCAGTTAGAAGAGCGGATTGCCAAACGCTCAGAAAACATCGAAAAGCAAGCCAGAGAAACACAAGTCAATGGAAAAGGCGACAATTTTCTAACAGCCGTACTAGAAGCTGATTCTGTCAGTGATCTAGTGGGTCGGGTCCATGCCATGACGACGATCATTCGAGCGAATAATGAAGTGATCGAACAACAAAAAGCCGACCAACAAGCAGTGGAACAAAAGCGTGCGGAATCACAAGAAAAAGTGGCAGAATTGCAAGCAGCACAGAGCCATCTGGAAGCACAAAAAGGTGTCTTAGAAGCAAGCCAAGCAGAATTAAATGTCTTGGTTAGTCAGTTAGCCTACGAAGAAGCAACGAAAGAAGAAGAAAAAGAACAGCTGCGGGCGGAAAAAGAAGCCTATGAAGCGGAGCAAGCAAGAATCCGTGAAGAAGCTGCCCGTGTTGCTGCTTTACAAGCCCAAGCGGAACAAGCGGCGCAACAGCAGGCAGAACAAGCTGCAGCGGAAGAAGCAGCCTTGAATGAAGCGGCTGCTCAAGCAGAGGGCACCGAATCTGACGCAGAAGCAGAGAGCCCAGCGCCAGTGGAAGAGCCAGAAGCGCCAGCAGAAACGCAGCCAGAGGAAACGCAAGAATCTGAACCAGTTGAAACACCAGAGGCTCCAGAAGAAGCACCAGTAGATACACCAGAAATTCAAGAGCCAGAAACACCAGTGACAGCAGCACCAGAGACGCCAGCGGACAGTGCACCTGCAGTTCCTGCACCAACGCCAGTTACACCAACACCGGCACCAACGCCTGCTCCGTCACCTGCACCGATCGTGACGCCGCCAGCACCTTCTGCACCAGCATCAACAAATGGTGCTGCAATCGTGGCAGAAGCTTATAAGCATATCGGAAAACCCTATGTTTGGGGTGCCAAAGGACCGGACAGCTTTGACTGTTCTGGGTTTACTCGCTATGTCTTTTTACAAGTAACAGGGAGAGATATTGGTGGATGGACGGTACCACAAGAAACAGCGGGTACAGTGATTTCCGTTAGCCAAGCACAACCAGGAGATCTATTATTCTGGGGTTCATCAGGCAGCACCTATCATGTAGCCATTGCTTTAGGTGGCGGACAATACATTCATGCACCACGCCCAGGACAAAATGTTTCTGTTGGCAGTACCGCTCATTTTACACCTAGCTTTGCAGTAAGAATGTAAGAAGTAGCTAGCTGTAGTTTTAAGGAGAGACAAATGGAAGAAAGAAAACAGCTTCGTTATCGTGCGAAGAAACAAAAAAGAGGGCTTCTTTACCGTAAAAGTGCGGCGGCAACCGCTGCACTTGTTAGTACGGTGAATATTTTGCCGATGAATGTTTTAGCAGATACACTTGAGTCAGCAGAAACCCAAAATGGTGTTCAAGTAGTTGAAACAGCAGAGTCAACCCAAGACACATCGACGCATGATTCAGTGAGCATTGTAGAAGATCAAGAAGTGAACGAGGGATCACCAGCAACGCAAGATAGTACCGATCCATCAGAAACTGAAAGTTCGGATGTAGTAGAAAGTCAAGACGTACCCGAAAATGAACCAGCAGATGATGCTTCCGAACAGAATGAAGCAGAAAGCGATCGTGACATTCCTGTTCTGTCAGAAGAAGAGCGGATCGCCATTGAAACGAAGGTCATGCCCAACTACAACAATCCAATGGCACGATCCAATAATCAGCAAGCATTTATTCAGCAAGTAGGACCAATGGCACAAGAAGTGGCGGGGGCAAATGACCTCTACGCTTCGGTCATGATTGCGCAAGCAATCTTAGAATCAGGTTGGGGGCAATCCACACTGACCACTCTTGCCAATAATATGTTTGGTATCAAGGGATCTTACAATGGACAGTTTGTAGAGATGCAAACCATGGAAGATGACGGGAATGGCAATCTCTATCCGATTATTGCGAAGTTTCGTAAATACCCCTCATTAAAAGAATCTTTTCAAGACAATGCGCACGTTTTGAGAACCACCTCATTTTCGCCAGGTGTTTTCTTCTACCATGGGGCATGGAAGTCTAATACGAATTCTTATCGTGACGCGACACAATGGCTGCAAGGACGTTATGCCACCGACACGGCTTATGCAAGTAAGCTAAACAACTTGATTGAAACGCACAATTTGACCCAGTACGATACATCAAGTGGTGGCGGTTCAAATGATAATAACAATAACAACAGTAACAACAATAACAATTCTGAACAGGCGATCAATAAGCAATTCAGAACAAATGCAGCACTCAATATCCGTTCGGATGCTTCCACCAGCGCCTCGATCGTGGGTTCATTGGCTGCCAATGCAACATTTGAAGCAGTAGCGCAAAAAAGCGGCACCAGTGTGAACGGCAATACGACGTGGTACCGAATTCAAGGACGTGGCTGGGTAAGTGCCGCTCACGTGACGGAGATCTCATCGAATACGGGTGGGGATGATAACAACAATAATGGTAACAATGATAATAACAATGATAATAACAATGATAACAGCAACGGCAACGGCAACAATAGTGCCGAACAAAGCATCAACAAAGAGTTTCGCACCACCGCTGCCTTGAACATCCGTTCCGACGCATCGACTAGCGCTTCTGTCGTCGGCTCCTTGGCAAGCAATGCAACATTTCGAGCAGTCGCTCAAAAGACGGGAACGAGTGTCAATGGCAACAATGTGTGGTATCGAATCCAAGGACGCGGCTGGGTGAGTGCTGCGTACGTAATAGAAGTCAACGCTGGAAGTAATAGCTCTGAACAAAGTATCAACAAAGAGTTCCGTACAACGGCAGCTCTGAACATTCGCTCCGATGCGTCTACCAGTGCAAGAATTGTCGGTTTATTGGTGAACAATTCCTCTTTTCGCGCAGTTGCGCAAAAGACCGGAACCAGTGTCAATGGCAACAATGTCTGGTATCGAATTGAAGGGCGTGGCTGGGTAAGTGCAGCGTACGTTCAAGAAACGAACGCTTCCTCATCAAACAGCACCACCTATACTGTACGTTCGGGAGACACTTTATGGGGGATTTCGCGACGCTACGGTGTGACTGTGAATCAGTTGATGCAATGGAATAACCTTTCTGGCTCATTGATTCTGGTAGGGCAACGTCTTGTAGTCCGTAGATAAAAAGAAAAAACATCTGTACCCATGTTTGTGGCGATTAGCCAAACTGGGTACAGATGTTTTGTTTATTCTTCTTTAAAGCTGTTCATGATCGCTGTTAATTCCTCTTTTGAAGAGTCGTATAAGCTTTCTAACGTCCACCCATACAACTGAACGTAATTATTTTCGGTTTCAAGTACATAATAAATATAGTGGATATTTAGCCCTTCAACTGTCGCTGGGAAATCAACGAAATAGGACTTTGTGTCAGGAATTGGTAAAAAGGTGGCAGTCGTATCGAAGCTTGTTGCCAAATTTTCTTGAACCAATCCGAGGTAAGTTTCTAAATCGGCAAAATCCTGTTTCGATTCAACGACTGCAGCTAAATATTTCGTTTCTAACGCATCGGACAACATGAAATCATTGTCAGGGTTCAATGAAGTGAAATCAGGTACCTCTTGCCAATTGCCAGGCAAATCGATGGTATAGTTTGTTCCACTCACGCCTGTGATGGTCTGTTCCGAACTTGGTAAAGCCGCTTCGCTAGAAGAGACCGTCGATTCTTGGGCGACTTCGGTTGACGATGTCATAGATAAGCTTGTAGCGCTTGCGTTTTCCGTACTTTCTGAAGCTGGTTTCTCCTCTTTTGGCGTGCAGCCAGCAAAAAGAAGTGTGAACCCCAATAAACTAAAAACAACACTTTTTTTCATTATTCTCACGTTCCCCTTTGTTTTTTATTTTCAAATAACCAACATTATTTAGTTAATCGTATAATAGGAAAGGAAATAACGCAATAAAATATTCTCAGTTATTGCATGAATCGAAAAAAATAAAGGGTTGCTAAATAGTAAATTTAAAAAAATAAAGCGGAAATAACGGACTGTTACCGCTTATTTTCACTTTTTTCTTAGATTGATGCAAAAGTTGATTATAAATACGGGGCGACTTTTGCTATGCTTTAGAAAAGAAAGGAAGCATTAAAAGAATAGTGAAGTTAAAAATTGTGTCGGTTATATCTATAAAATAATAGTGTGTTTTTTATGTACCTATTTGTTTTGAATAATTGTCAGAATTTTGTTGCGAAATACTATGGCTTCTTTCGATACAAAAAAGGCGACATCAGTGACAGTTGGATAGAGAAAGATAGCTTAAAGTGGCGAAGAAATAGAAGAAACATAGGATCAACGTTTAAAAATAATGGAACTAGGGGGAAGGAAATTGTTTTATCAATCAGTAAATGAGTATCTAGTAAAAATGAGAGAAGGATTATCTGCTGAAACCATTAAAGATGAAATGCCATCAGTCTATGCGTACTGGTTAGCACAGGAAGCAGAATTGAAAAAAATATTGAAAAACAAAGACATGGCTTTTTGGATGGATATCCAAAGAGTTCTCTTGATCGATGCAAAATTAGTATTACTTCGAAGTTACATCAATGACTACGATTTTCATGGATTTTCCGAAGATGAGATCATTGCCAATGTGGAACAAGATCATTTTACCTTTAACAAAGAACTGTGTGGCTATAGTTTGAAAGAACAAGTGCATCCATCAATTATTTTTGGTGATCAATAAGCAACGAAAAAAAGAACGTTCAAACGAGGAATAAGCTCCTGCACTGATTCAAAATAAGACCGATTGATTTGTGGTATGATTGTGATGACAAGTACGATTGCACAAATCATTGTGATAGTTTGAAAAGGAGCGGAGAAGTATGGTTCAATTTGAACGGATCATTTTATTGTTTTTCTTGTACTCATTTATCGGATGGCTTTGGGAAACCATTTATTGCTCACTAAAAGCCAAGCACTTTGTGTATCGGGGGTTCCTTATTGGTCCGATCACACCCATCTACGGCTTTGGTATTCTTGGCGTTGTCTATTTGTTACGGCCATTGCATGAGCAAGTGATTCCACTGTTCTTTGCGGCAGCGTTGTTGGTCACCGTGCTTGAATATGTGACAAGCTATTTACTTGAGCGGTTTTTTCATGCCTCATGGTGGGATTACAAAGAAGTACCACTGAATATCAATGGACGGGTGGCATTGCCGATTTCTCTTTTTTGGGGCGTGTGTTGTGTGCTGATTGTTCGATTTGTTCATCCACAAATGCTGGAGGTCGTGCAAACCTTGAGTGCTCGGGTCGGATTCTTATTGCCCGTTTTCTTATTAATGGTTCTCTCTTTTGATATGGGCTATACCCTTGCTAACTTGGTTGCCTTTCAGAAAGCGGTGCAACAGGTCAATCAAGCCTTTGAACAGCACAAAAAAGAATTGGCTGAAAATATTGAGCAATATAAAAACGATTGGCAAGGGCGCTTCGCAGCGTTTCCAGAAGAATGGCGCGTTTTAAAACAAAATCTACCGAGATTGAATTTCCATCAAAGAAGACTCTTAAAAAACTTTCAAAAGTTAGAAATCAATCAGATAAAAAGCAGTCAGGAATTGTCTCGATTTATTGAAGCCATTCGTAAGAAAAAATAGGTTTGTTACGGTTAGATTACAAATAATAAACCCTTATCAATGCTGATTCTTCCCACTTCTGACTAATTTCAGTCGGAAAAGACGATGAAAACACCCACTTTTACGATAATTTGTAATAAATTGTAAAGGTCCTGCAATAAAATTCTTCTTAAGAATTTGTATAATAGGATATGTTGGAAACCATAGTGAGAAGTGAGGGAATTTTTTGAAGGCAAAGAAACTACGAACAATCGTTGTCGCTGTCTTTGCGGCAGGAATCGTTTCTCCAATCTTTGCGCAGGCTGAGTCACTTGAATCATTGCAAGAGCAAGAAAGTGCCGTCATGCAGCAAAGTCAGGAAATCAGTACGGAAGTACAGATTGCATTGACTGATGTGAATGCGAAATACAGTGAGGTAGAAGAGCTAAAAGCTCAAATCGCTGAAAATGAAGAATCATTAGCAACAACCAAAGCAGAAATCAAAACTGCACAAGAAACAATTGAAAAGCGTGAAGCAGTCGTTGCGGAACGTATGAAAGACATCCAAGTCAATGGCGGGGCAACCAGAGACTGGACGGTACTGTTGGAATCATCCAACATCCAAGATTTTATCAATCGTGCCTATGCAATGACGATGTTACAAAACTTGGAAAAAGAAAAGATCGATTCATTGACAGCAGAAAAAGAAAAGCTGGAAGCTTTAGAAGAAAAAGCACAGTCAACACAGCAATCATTGAAAGAAAATCAAACCGCATTAGAATCAGAAGCCAAAACACTGGATTCAAAAATTGCGAATCTACAAGCCCAATTGAAAGAAAACGAAGCAACTTTGGCACAAATTGCTTCCAGCAAAGAAGCTGAAACAGCTCGCTTAGCTGCTGAAAAAGCAGCAGAAGAACGAGCAGCCAAAGAAGCGGCGGAACAAGCAGCGAAAGAAAAAGCTGAAAAAGAAGCAGCCCAGGCTGCCGAACGTTCAAGCGCTTCTGAATCCCAAGCGTCTGCTTCATCGAGCAGCAATACGACTGAAAGCAGCAGCTCATCATCGAGCAGCTCTTCAAGCAACAACAATAGCTCAACTAACAGCTCAAGCAATACAACTAACAACAGTAATAACAATAGCAACAACAGCAATACTAGTAGTGGTCGAACATTGATGATGGAATCAACTGCTTACTCGTATAAAGAAGCTGGCTCTAGTTTCTTTACAGCAAGTGGGACAGACTTACGTAAAAATCCAATGGCAGTTGCCGTTGATCCAAGCGTGATTCCGTTAGGCACCTTAGTCAATGTTGAAGGCTATGGCGTAGCATTAGCGCTTGATACTGGTGGCGCGATCAAAGGAAACATCATTGATGTTCACTTTGATAACGTCGCACAATGTATCCAATGGGGCCGTCGTCAAGTAAAAGTAACGATCCTCGATTAATCAATCAACTAGCAAGAAGCAGCTCACTGAATGAAGTGGCTGCTTCTTTTTTTACTTTTAATGTAGGAAGGCATAAGAAGAGAGCGTATCGCTGCGTCAGTGCTGACACGAACGATACCGCTCTGGATTTATTGTTAAACTGCTCACAAGCTCTTACGATCGTTTTCAGGAGCATTTTTTGAACAACCTGGTCAGAAGGAGAAGAACAGAGGGTGCACGATTATCGAGGATTGAAATTGGCATTCAATTTCTCTTCTAATGCTTCCCAATCGTGCTCATCGGGAAAGGTTTTGAATAGCAAATAATCAATGTCTTGGGCATATTCGGTAATATATTCCGTATAGTTGGTAACGATCAAATCAATTCGATTTTTTTCCAAATAGCCTGCAGACAATTCATTGGAGTCCGGAAAATAAAAGGTCCGAGAGCTGCGCAAATAACGAACAGATTTGCATTTTAATAATTGGCATAAATAAAAGGGGCCTTCGAATAAAAAAGCGATATTTTTCTTTGCTTGCCAGTACAAAGATTTAATAGAAGTAACATACATCGTAAGACTCGTTCCTAAGTGTTCCAGTGTGTTACTGTCCCAAATTTCTCTGGCTAATGGTTGCGTCAACAGATAGTTTTTAAATAGATGGTAATCATCCGTATATGCCTCTTCGACAAATTGAACGGTATCAGAAATCATATGATTTAATAAGGGGGATAATAATTGCTTGATTTTTGCTACCGTAAAAAAGGACTCCACTAAGAGCCGGTCACGAGCGCTATCTTGTGTATCCGGCAAACAATCTTTGACAAAGGCTGCCGCAAGCTGCTTGATTTCAGGCCAATGATTATACTCTCTGCAAAAGGTTTGTTCGATCGCTAAATTGCTGATTGAGCGACGGGTTTTCACTAGTAAGAACAAATAAAGGACTTCCTCATAGGGAAGTTCTTTTTGGTATTGTTCACTCATTGCCTCGTTGATTTCAGAAAATAGCCGAAAATCATTATACTGCTCGAATATTTTTTTTATTTGCTTAGGCAACTCGATACGTTGACCTGCACAATGGCGCTCAAAGGTGATATACAAGTAATAATTGAATTCACCAAATGAACAAGCATGTTGGTCGAGTTGATAACATCTTGAAAAAGCACTAGCAGTGATATTTTGGATGGCGATCGGCGGAAAGATCGTATGGGCAGTAATTTCTGATTCATAATAGAAATCATGGAAAAACTTGCGAATATTGATCTCCTCACCGAGAAAGCAAATAGGATTGGTTTGAATCTCCAAACGATAGAAAGAAAAAATAGGTTGTACTTTCCGCAAATAGCGAAGAACAGTGCTTTCTGATATATGGTATTTCTCGGCCCATTCTGATGAGCTATAAAGATCATTGTGGAAAATACTTTCGATGATATGGAACAAAATCTCATCGGCAATCAGCGCACGTTTTTTCGTTAAATACACAGCGGAATGTTTGATTGAAAAAATATACCCCTTGTGAGAAGAGTCGATCGATAAACAGTCGCCAAAATACTCTTTTAGATCCGTCACGTCCGTAACGATTGTTCGCGTGGTACTTCCTGAAATCTTTGCCAAACCTTGAGTCGAACATTGATAATTTTTCTCGAATGCCATCAAAATTTTCAGCCATCGAATCGTTGCAGTGTTGGTAATAAAATTAATTTGAAAATTTCTCAAGACGTGGCTCCTTTCATGAATAAAATCGCAAATCTTACTTATTCATCTTAATGAAGATAGGGAAGAAAAAACAAATCACGTATTTCATCGGTTGGTGAAATCTATACCTGTTCCTGTGCAAGATTTTGTGCATTTTCTATAAATCAACTGTCGTTCGGCATATATATAGGTAGAAACACGTTTTTTCAGCATCTCAAATAAAATAAATTGAAAATAAATAGCAAAAGAGGTGTCAAGGAAATAACTTTTTGGCGTAGAAATAAAAGTTGAATGATTAATTATGTTTCGGGGGAACCAATAGAAGATGAAAGGGGACGGAAGTGAAGAGGAAAGTCACTTTACGGAAGATAACTTATAATTTTTACAGGAACGATTGGTGTAAATAAATAGTAACCGCGAAGGAAACCCTAATTGCCCCAAGAAAATTATCCAGTTTTGCCCAACCGATTTATAATAACAACAAAAGCATTTAACTTTTCTTTCTGAAATTCTTATATTTTCTATTTATAATGAAAAGATGTTGAGAAAATGAATGAATATAATCACTCGAGGTTATTTTTCTATGATGTGACAACTCTCAAAGACGATGAGATTAACGATTATCACTGAATTATTTATTATTTAAAATGAGGGTTTAAAAAAACTGTCAAGTATGCTACACGTTATTTATGTATATTTAAAATAACTGATATTTGCCATTATATAAGTCTTTTGTTGATGAAAAATATACCTTTAAAAAGAAAAAACAGGAATTTCCTTTATTTAATGATACATTTCTCTTATAATAAACTAGAATTGCCTTTATTATGTGAGACGAAGGCAGAATGCTTAAACAAGCACAATTGAATTAGGGAGTGTGTTCATGGGAAAGCCGTTAGTAAAGACTTTGACTGTTTTAGCCGTTGGTATTGGCGCAGTTGCAATATGTTTCATTGGTTACCGACAAAATAACCAAAGGCAATATCAGCAACGAGTGGAATACGCACAGACAGCGATTGCCAGCGAAAAAGATCGCATCAATGAGTTGTCTAATGAAATTGCTGAATTTTACAGCAACGAAGATCAAACGTTTTTGAGAAAAGATCTTAAAGAAGAAGACGTTCTTAAAACAGTCGCAAAACTTTCTGCAGTAAAAGTATCAGCAGACGATTATGGGATCGATGATGATGCACTGCCAAGTGAGTCAGTGGAGATCCAACAAGAAAAAACCGCCCTTGATGATCAGCTAAAAGACATCGAGGCAAAATTAAAAGTACAAGCGGATACGGAAGCCTTATTTACTGAAGGCGTTTCAAATTGGCAAAGTGCTGAAAATGATGTCATCATTAGAGCCGATCTAAAAGAAACGGATGTTGGGAATGTCCGTGAAAATCTGAGTTTTTTTGAGGATAGTAAATGGAAAGAGTTAGTTGTTTCCTATTTAGAATATGCGGATACTCAATTGGACCGCATTGCAAAGTTACAAGAAACTTTTGATGAAATGCTTGATGGGGATGAGGTGACCAGTGAAGTCACCTTAGAAAAATATCTGAGTGCAGTCGACAATATTAGCAAAGTTCGCAATGAAGAATTGAAAGAGAAATACACCGAATTAGCAGATAAAGTCGCTACCCAAATGGGGTACACAGGATACAGCACGTATACCCTCCCCGCTTCAACAGAAAGTTATTCAGAGGATACATCCGCAGGAGAGGGCACCTGGACAGAGTAAAGTTCAGACGTTGTCTACTAATGGATACATGTATCAAAGAAAATAGAGATAACTGGAGGAAAGCAAATGTCAAAAGGAAAAAAAATCTTTTTAATTATTTTTTCAATCGTCGCAGTGTTAGTCATCGGATTGATCGGTGTCGCTGCCAAACTATATTTTGATGTGTCAAACTCAATTAACGAAACCTATCAATCAGTTGAGCGTGATCGAGAAGATCGCCTACGTGAAAATGATGTCGATCTATCCCAACAAGAGTCCTTCTCGGTTTTACTGATGGGGATCGATACTGGTGATTTAGGGAGAGTCGAACAAGGCCGTTCTGATACAATGATGGTTGCGACCATCAGCCCACAAGACAATCAGACGACGGTGGTGAGTATTGGACGAGATTCCTATGTCGATATCGTTGGACACGGGACGACAGATAAAATCAACCATGCCTATGCTTTTGGTGGACCAGCGATGGCAATGAACACTGTAGAAAAATTCTTGGATATTCCGATCGATCATTATATATCAATCAATATGGCTGGGTTAAAAGATTTAGTCGATGCAGTTGGCGGCATTGAAGTTGATAATGAGATCACCTTTTCGCAAGATGGCTTTGATTTTGCTATCGGACGAACGTCATTAAATGGCGAACAAGCCCTTGCCTATTCAAGAATGCGTTATGAAGATCCAAACGGAGATTATGGACGTCAAGAACGCCAACGGAAAATCGTGGAAGGAATCGTTAAGAAAGTCTTGAGTCTTGATGGAATCACCCAATATCAAACGATCTTAAATGCCGTTGAGCAAAACATGAAGACAGATATGAGTTTCGATGACATGCGAACCTTAGCATTTAACTATCGTAGTGCCTTTCAAACGATCAAACAAGATCAGTTGCAAGGGGAAGGATTCATGCAAGACGGCATCTCATATCAGCGTGTAAGTGATGAAGAACTAGCAAGAGTTCAAAAAGAGTTGAAAGCACAACTAAATCTAGAGAATGAATAGGAAAGTGGAGAAAAGATGGAAGAAACAATTAGCTTAAAAGAAATATTCGCAATTCTACGGAAACACTTAGCTGCTATTTTTATTTCAATGTTTGCTGGTTTAGCTTTAGCAGGGATATTCACCTTCTTTGTCATTACACCCAAATACAGTTCACAAGCCCAATTGATTGTGACATTGCCTCAATCAGAAACTACTAATGCCAACGATGTGAATACAAATTTGCAAATGATCAATACGTATAAGGATATGATCGTCAGTGATTTAGTTATGACACAAGTAAAGGATCGTCTGGAGTCTGAAAATAATCTGGACATGACTGTACAACAATTGAAAGACTCTATTTCAATCAATCAATCGCAAAACTCACAAATGTTTTCCATTCAGGCAACTAGTACAAATGCAGTGTCAGCGCAAAATATTGCTAACACGACCGCATTGGTCTTTCAAGAAAATGCTCAAGATGTTATGAATGTTGATAAAATCTCAATCATTTCAAGTGCGGTAGCTAGTACTACACCAGTTTCACCTAACAACAAATTAAACTTAGCCATTGGTCTAGTATTAGGCATCATGGTAGGTGTTGGCTTAGCCTTTTTATTGGAGCTGCTAGATCGAACTGTCAAAGATGATAAATTTGTAACTGAAACATTAGGCTTCACCGTATTAGGTACCGTTCCGCAGATGTCACCAAAAGAATTGGCTGCAACGATTCAGAAAAAACCAAGTGCACCATTTATTAAGAAACCGCAAGGCGACAAATCGGCAGAATCACGTCGCAGTCGTAGTCGGGTCTAGGAGGGAACAATGATGGCAAAAAAACAAGAACGTACTGGGACGCAGACACATGCAGTAAGTTTGATCACGCTAATTGATCCTTCTTCACCAATCTCAGAGCAATATCGTACGATCCGTACAAATATTCAATTTGCGTCTTCCGCAGATAAACAAATTAAGACCATTGTTGTTACTTCTTCTGGTCCAGGGGAAGGGAAATCGACAACTTCAGCCAATTTAGCAGTTGTTTTTGCTAAATCAGGACAACGGGTATTGTTGGTTGATGCCGATATGCGAAAGCCTACTGTATACAAAACATTCAGTCTAAACAATGCAAGTGGATTGAGTACAGTATTAAGTACCTCAACGAGCGTCCTTGAAGCAGCCCAAAAAACGGTGATTGATAATTTATCTGTCTTAACAAGTGGACCAAAACCACCAAATCCATCTGAGCTTCTTGGATCAGCCCGAATGAACCAAGTGATGGAAGAAGCGAAAAACCTTTACGACGTAGTTATTTTTGATATGCCACCTGTTGTAGCTGTGACCGATGCGCAAATTATGGCATCTAAAGCAGATGGGACGATTTTAGTGGTTCGAGAAAATGTTGCACGTAAAGAATCCTTAACGAAAGCAAGAGATCTTTTGAATATGGTTCAAGCAAGAATCATTGGTGTGGTTTATAACGGTGCTGAACACTCGAAAGATTCAGGTTACTACTATTATTATGGAAATTAATTAATTTGAAGGAGACGAGAGAAATGATTGATTTACATTGCCACATTTTACCCGGAATTGATGATGGTGCAGAAGACATCAATGCGAGCATCGCAATGGCTGAAAAAGCAATTAGCCAAGGAATTACGCATATCCTTTGTACCCCACATCATAACAATGGAAAATACCGCAATCCGAAGTCAGAGGTCATTTCTCTCGTTACTTCTTTACAAGAAGAATTGGATGCACGGAACTTGTCCTTGACAGTACTTGAGGGACAAGAGGTGAGAATAACAGGAGATTTAATTGAGGATATACAGAAAAATGACATCCTTTTTACAGATCTTGATGATACGTATATCTTGATAGAATTTCCTACGATTGAAGTACCTACGTATACAGAACAAATATTCTTCGATTTACTACAGCTGGGAAAGATTCCAGTCATTGTCCACCCCGAGCGGAATGCTCATTTTAGAAAAGACCCTAATAATCTCATCCCTTTTTTAGATATGGGCTGTTTAGCTCAGTTAACTGCGCCAAGTTATGTCGGCGTATTTGGAAAAGAGATCCAAAAAACAGCAAAAACAATGGTTGAACATAATCTTGTTCAGATGGTCGCTTCTGATGCCCATGGCGTCACAAAACGCACCTTTAATTTGAAAGAAGCTTATGAGCAAATTGGAGAAGATTTTGGTTTGCAGAAAATAACATTGATGAAACAAGTAGCAAAAGATTTGATAAACGGGGATCAAATCAGTTTTCCAAGTTATATAGAAGTGAAAAAAAAGAAATTCGGGTTATTTTAGGGGGAGACTGGGTTGTTTGATTTAACGAGAAGAAGAAAAATTGTGATTTTGATTTTAGTGGACTGTATGTTGATTGTTGGAGCAAATTTAGTTGCGGCTTTATTTATGAAACCATTTGTTTCAATTCCGCATGAATTTACGCAAGTATCTATTATTTTGTCTATTGGTTTTTACCTTATTTACGGATGGTTTTTCCGAGTATTTTCTCGTATCAATCGGTACACAAATTTAAAAGAAATGATTGCTATCTTTTTTGCACTATCGTTGAGTGCTCTATCTTGTAACGTTGTCATGTTCTTTGGTGAAGAAACGTATAGTATTAGACTTGTCACATTTACTTACTTTCTTTCCTTGTTTCTGATCATTGCTAGTAGATTGATTTGGCGAATATACATTGAAAGAAAAAATATGAAATTTACAAATACAACACCGGTTAAAAACACCATCATTGTAGGTGCTGGAGAGGGAGGCCGTATTCTCTATAATAGTTTTTTAGGATCTAAAACGGCAAGTGATATCAACGTTATAGGATTTGTTGATGATGACCCTAACAAACGAAATACGTATCTTTCAGGAAAAAAAGTTTTAGGATGCATCAGTGATTTGCCAGAATTGATTCAAAAGTATGAAATCAAGATGATTACAATTGCTATTCCCTCTTTATCAAGAAAGAAATTAAGAAATATATTCAAACTTATTGAGCCTTTACATGTCAAAGTCAATACAATGCCTTCAATGGAAGAAATTGCATCAGGTAAAATCAGCACTACACGTTTGAAAAAAATCGATGTTGTTGATTTGTTAGGGAGAGACGAAGTCAAATTGGATATCGACTCCATCAAAGATCAAATTACGGGGAAGACCATACTGGTTACTGGCGCTGGCGGATCAATCGGTTCCGAAATCTGTCGCCAAGTGATTCAGTTCAATCCTAAAAAACTTGTTTTGTTAGGACACGGAGAAAACTCGATTTATTTAATTGACCGTGAGTTGAAAATCAATTTTAAAGACAATATTACCGAAATCGTTCCTGTTATAGCCGATATACAAGATCGTGAAAAGATGTTTGAAATCATGAATGAAGTCAAACCGGATATCGTTTATCATGCGGCAGCTCATAAACACGTGCCGTTGATGGAATACAATCCTAAAGAGGCAGTCAAAAACAATATTTACGGAACCAAGAATACCGCTGAAGCTGCTAAAGCCGCGAAAGTGAAGAACTTCGTTATGGTCTCTACGGATAAAGCTAATAATCCACCAAACGTCATGGGAGCGACAAAACGCATCTCTGAGATGATTGTTACTGGCTTAAATGAAAAAGGTTGCACGAAATTTTCTGCTGTTCGTTTTGGCAATGTCTTAGGTTCAAGAGGTAGTGTGATTCCAGTATTCCGTGAACAAATAGCAAAAGGCGGACCAATCACAGTGACTGATTTTCGCATGACACGCTATTTCATGACGATTCCAGAAGCTAGCCGCTTGGTTATTCAGTCAGGTGCACTTGCTCAAGGTGGCGAGATCTTCATATTAGATATGGGCGAACCGGTGAAAATCGTTGATCTTGCGAAGAATATGATTCGTCTAAGTGGTTATAGCGAAGAAGAGATTGAGATTATTGAAACAGGGATTCGGCCTGGTGAAAAATTATACGAAGAATTATTACTAGATAAAGAACGGAATGATGAAGCAGTCTTTGAGAAAATTTTTGTTGGTAATATCAAAGGATATTCATTGGAAGAGGTACTTTATTTTGTAGAAGCACTTCCTAAAGAGAGTGCTACATTGGCTAATGAAATCGTGAAATTTGCAAATGCTTCAAACAAATAGGAGTGGATTTTGTTGTATAAGGATGGATTGAAACGAATCATTGATTTTATTTTATCGTTAATGGGGATCGTTGTGTTATCACCAGTTTTATTACTTTTATGTTTAGCAATAAAACTAGATTCTAAGGGGCCAATTATTTTCAAGCAAAAACGGGTTGGTAAAAATAAAACCCATTTTAACATTTATAAATTTCGGACAATGAAGATTGATACACCGAAAGAAATGCCGACACATCTATTAGCAGACCCTGATTTTTATATCACCAAGGTCGGGAAATTTTTAAGAAAAACCAGTTTGGATGAGCTGCCTCAATTATTCAATATTATTAAAGGCGATATGGCTGTCATTGGGCCTCGTCCAGCGCTATGGAATCAATATGATTTGATCGAAGAACGTGATAAGTATGGGGCAAATGATATTCGACCAGGATTGACTGGGTTGGCTCAGATTAGTGGTAGAGATGAGTTGGAAATTAAACAAAAAGCTCTTTTAGATGGGAAATATACTGAAAGCATTTCACCATCTATGGATCTGAAGTGTTTTCTTGGAACGATTGTTTCTGTTTTTAAAAGTGAGGGTGTTATAGAAGGCGGAACAAGTAGTATTAAGAAGGAGGATGGGCAATGAAGCGTATCCTCATCACAGGAGAAAATAGCTATATTGGTACATCATTTAAAACATGGATAGAGCAATATAAAGATTATTATCAAATTGAAACGATTAGTGTTAGGGAGAGTACTTGGAAAGATGTTGATTTTTCTGTATATGATGTTTTGATTCATCTTGCAGCTATTGTTCACGTCAAAGAAACAAATGAAGAATTGTATTACAAAGTAAATCGTGATTTAGCTATTAAAGTAGCAGAAAAAGCAAAGAAAGAACATGTACAGCATTTTATTTTTTTTAGCACGATGTCTGTTTTTGGAGTAGAAAGCGGAGCTATTTCTGCAAAGACTAAAATAAATCCTAAAACACCGTATGGTAAATCTAAGAGAGAAGCTGAGATACAGATCGAAAGGTTAGCAACTGATTCTTTCAATGTAGCGATAATCAGACCTCCTATGATTTACGGTCCGCAATGTGTTGGAAATTACCAAAGATTATCAAATGTGGCAAAAAAAATTATTGTATTTCCTAAAGTAAACAACAAAAGAAGTATGCTGTTTATAAATAATATGAATTTTTTTTTAAAAACCATTATTGATTACAAGCTAGTAGGAATATTACATCCTCAAAATTCAAAATATGTTAATACAACAGAAATGGTATCATTAATAGCTGCAATAAATAAGTCTAATATTTTTGTTATTAAAGGATTTTCACCGCTTATAAAATTATGTGCGAAAAATATTACATTATTCTCCAAAGTTTTCGGTGATTTATTTTATGATCATTCGCTTTTAGGTTCACCAGGTTCTTATGTTGATGGAATCAAAATGGATTATTCCTATATAAATTTTGATACTAGCATAAAACTTACAGAAAATCAGGAGAATTATTATGACTAAAGTGTTGCTTATTGCAAATCATCCAAAATATGTATATAACCTTAGAAGAGAATTGATAGAAGAACTAATTAAAAAAGATTATTCTGTAGGAATCTGTTGTCCCTACGGAAAAGAAGTAGATTATTTTATTAGTTTAGGATGTATATTTTTTAACAGTAAATTAGACAGACATGGAAAAAATATTTTCACTGAACTTAAATTAAAAAAAGAATACGGTAAAGTAATGGACTCCTTTACGCCTGATATTGTTTTGTTGTATACAATAAAACCTAATGTTTATGCTGGTATTGAAGCAAGTAAAAGGAATATCCCAAGCATTGCAAATGTTACTGGGTTAGGGTCCCCGTTTCAAAATGATGGTTTACTAAAAAAAATTCTAATAAGAATGTATCGTTTAACTTTCAAAAAAATCAATACAGTTGTATTTCAAAATGAAGAAAATAAAAAATTTTTCTATCTTAATAAGATAAAAATAAATAACAGTATTTTATTACCAGGATCAGGAATCAATCTTGAGCATTTTAAGTACCTGGAATACAAATATGACAATATAATCAAGTTTGTTTTTATTTCGAGAGTGATGAAAGAAAAAGGTATTGATGAGTTTATTCTTGTAGCAGAAAAAATTTTGCAAAGCTACCAAAATGTAGAATTCCATATTGCTGGTTTTATTGATGGTGATTACCATAAGATAATTAGTGAAAAAGAATCACAGGGCATTATAACTTATCATGGTATGGTTGAAAATATTCAAGAGTTGTTAAAAGAGATAGATTGTGTAATTTTACCTAGTTATCATGAAGGGATGTCAAACGTACTTTTAGAAGCTAGTGCGTCTGGGAGAGTTTCAATTGCTTCCAATATTCCGGGCTGTAAAGAAATAATTGAGGATGGCGTTACCGGTTTTCTTTGTAAACCAAAAGATGAAGATAGTTTATTTAAATCAGTTGAAAAGTATTTAACATTAAATTATGAAATCCGTAAAAAAATGGGTCTTGCATCAAGAGAAAAAGTTTCACAATATTTTGATCGTCAAATTGTTGTCAATAAATATGTTGAAAGAATTGAGGAGATTTGTAATGGATAATTTATATGATGCAATAGTAAGCAAAAAAGAAAAAATTTCTGTGATAGGTCTAGGATATGTTGGTATGCCAATTGCTGTAGCTTTTGCTAAAAAAGCTCAGGTAATAGGTTTTGATTTAAATAAAGAGAAAGTAAAGCTATACAAAAATGGCATTGATCCAACTAAGGAGGTTGGTGACGATGTTATTAAAAATACTAAGGTAGAATTCACTTCTGAAGCTATTGACTTAAAAAATGCGAAATTTCATATTGTAGCTGTTCCTACACCAGTTAATGAAGACCACACACCTGATTTAACACCAGTAGAATCAGCAAGTAAAATTGTTGGTCAAAATTTGACTAAAGGTTCTATTGTGGTTTTTGAATCTACTGTTTATCCAGGAGTTACAGAAGAAATTTGTATACCTATTTTAGAAAAAGAGTCAGGTTTGATTTGTGGGAAAGACTTTAAAGTAGGTTATTCTCCAGAAAGAATTAATCCAGGAGATAAAGTCCATCGACTTGAGACAATCGTAAAAGTTGTTTCAGGAATGGATCAAGAGTCTTTGGAGATTATCGCAAAAACATATGAACTTGTTGTTGAAGTTGGGGTGTATAGAGCTGCCAGTATTAAAGTTGCTGAAGCAGCAAAAGTTATTGAAAATTCGCAAAGAGACATAAATATCGCTTTTATGAACGAACTTTCTCTAATTTTTCATAAGATGGGAATCGATACAAAAGAAGTTTTAGAAGCTGCCGGTACAAAATGGAATTTTCTTAAATTCTCACCAGGACTTGTTGGAGGGCATTGTATAGGAGTAGATCCATATTATCTAACTCATAAAGCGGAGCAGTTAGGATATCATTCACAGATTATCTTAGCTGGAAGACAGATTAATGATGATATGGGGAGAGTAGTTGCTGAAAGTGCTATAAAACTAATGATTAAGAATAAAAAAGATGTTACAAATGCAAAAGTAGGCATCTTTGGATTTACCTTCAAAGAGAACTGTCCTGATACTAGAAATACAAAAGTTATTGATATCGTGAATGAGTTGAGAGAATTTAATATTGAACCTCTTGTATTTGATCCAGAGGCAGATGCTGAAGAAGCTAAACAAATTTACGGATTGGAATTTGCAAAAGAAGATGAGATGAATGAATTAGATTTAATGATTATTGCTGTCAATCATGATACCTTTGTTAATCAAAACATAAATTATTGGTTTGATAGAATTAATAATAAAAAAGTTATTATGGATCTGAAAGGTATGTTGAATAAAGACGAAGTAGAATCATTAGATGTTGCATATTGGAGGTTATAAAATTGAGTTATAGCGAAGTTATTTTTCCAGAAAACAGTCGATTTTTAGTTACAGGTGGTGCTGGTTTTATCGGTAGCAATTTGTGTGAAGCATTGTTAAATATGGGGTATCAAGTAAGGTGTTTAGACAACTTGTCGAATGGCTTTTACGAGAATATCAAACCGTTTATAAATAATACAAATTTTGAATTCATAAATGGTACTATTACAGATTATGATGTATGTAATCATGCATGTAAAGATGTTGATTATGTTTTGCACCAGGCTGCATGGGGAAGTGTGCCTAGAAGTATTGAAATGCCTGTATTTTATGAAGAAGTAAATATCAAAGGTACTGTAAATATGATGGATGCGGCACTAAAAAATAAAGTCAAGAAATTTGTGTATGCATCTAGCTCATCTGTATATGGTGATAGCCCTATCCTGCCTAAAGTGGAAGGTATAGAAGGAAACGTTCTCTCACCCTATGCACTAACAAAAAAAGTTGCAGAAGAATACGGTAAAATATATTCTGATATATATGGATTAGAAACTATAGGATTAAGGTATTTCAATGTTTTTGGATATAAGCAAAACCCGAATGGAGCATATGCTGCTGTGATTCCAAGATTTATTCTCTCATTACTAAATGACAAGGCACCAATTATTAATGGAGATGGAAATCAATCTAGGGATTTTACTTTTATTGAGAATGTTATTGAAGCTAATTTGAAAGCAGCATCTTCTGATTCGTCCGTTAGTGGAGAAGCTTTTAACATTGCTTATGGTGGAAGAGTCTCATTAAATAATTTGTATGAAGAAATTTCAAATATTCTTTCAAAGAAACACATTAAACCTGTATTTGGGAATGAAAGAAAAGGCGATATAAAGCATTCTAATGCAGATATTTCAAAAGCAGCTAAAATGTTAAATTATAGTCCTTCATATGACTTCAGTGTAGGTCTAAAGAAAACGATTGAATGGTATAAAAATAATGAAGAAGGTATGTAATTATTTATGAAAAAAATTCTTTATGTTGGAGGTTTTGAACTTCCAGAAGGAAATGCTGCAGCTCAAAGAGTACTTCAAATAAGTAAAATTTTACGTGATTTAAACAATGAAGTTATTTTTTATAATAGAAAAAATTTATCTGAATCTGAAGATAATAGTCTTATTGAAACTGAATATTTTGGATTTAAATGTTATGAAGAAAAGAAAATAACTTCTTCACGTGAGTTACTGAACCAATATACCAATATTAAAATGATAAAAGAAATAATTGTAAAAGAGAAGATTAATTTGATTATTGCCTACAATTTTCCGTCGATAGCCACTCTTAAATTAATTAAGTATTGTAGAAAAAGAAATATAAAAGTTGTGGGGGACATTACTGAGTGGTATGGAACTAAGGGATTACCCTTACGAAGAAAAATTATAAAAGGTTTTGATTCCAATTTGCGAATGTTATATACGAATAAAAAATTGGATGGTTTAATCGTTATAAGTGATTTTTTAGAGAATTATTATTACAAATCTCTAAAAGTAAAGCTTCCTCCAATGGTCGATTTAAATGATAGTAAGTGGGAGGCAGTCTCTAAATTAAAAAATGGCAAGAATAAAGTGAGTTTTATCTATGCAGGATCACCCAGCTCAGAAAAAGAAAATCTAGATTTAATAGTTGAAGTAATGGATAAAGTAAGTCTCGACTATAATATTCATCTTAAGATAATTGGAATAACTAAGAACGAATATTTTAAAATGTATAAAAGAAAAATATACGCGAATAATTTGGCTCATGTTGAGTTTAAAGGGAGAATTGAACATTCTAAAGTAATAGAAAACATAACTAAAGCCGATTATTCAATTATTATCAGACCAATTAACAGGGTTACCCTAGCAGGATTTCCAACAAAACTTGCCGAGAGTATAACAGCTAGAACGCCTGTGTTAATCAATCAAGAAATGGAAGTAACTGAGTTTGTTGAAAATAATTATAATGGTTTTTATGTGAATCAGAGTAACTTAGAAAAGGAAATAGAAAGTATAATTTTAAAAAGAAAATCTATGATTTTTGATAATACAATTTTTAATTATACAAATTTTTATCATAAAACAGAAAAATTTATAGACGAGGTTTTTAATGAAAAAAGTAATGCTACATCAAATTATGCCGGATCAAGTAAGCGGTCCTAATATAGCTGCTGAAAGAATCTCTAAATCCTATTTGAGAGATAAGTATAAGTTTGAATTTTTGACTCAGAGCACATTGGCTGGTGGTAAAATAAACTTAAAGCTAATAATGGATTTAAAAAAACAAATCAAACAATTTGATCCGGATGTAATTCATATATCTGGAATGCAATCTTCTGGATTTCACGCCGTGATAGCGTCAAGACTAGCAGGTTATCGAAATATATTACTAACTGTCAGAGGGTTCGCCTTTGATGATAGCCAAGTTTCTTTCATAAAAAAAATTGTTTTTAAATATATTATTGAACCTTTAACTTTGAAACTTTCAAGAAAGGTTTACGTTGTTTCTAAGGAATCTGAGAATAAAGAAATGATAAAAAAACTAAATAAGAAGAAATATTTAGGTGTTATTCATAATGCAGCTCCAGAAATAAAATACTCTAGTACAGAATACACGAATTATAGGCAAGAATTCAGGAGAAAATTAGGCTATAATGAAGATGATTTTGTTGTTATTGTGGTAGGTAGAATAGTTATAGATAAAGGAATATTGGACATATGTGAGGCAGCTAGAAAGAGTAACGTTGAAAATATAAAATTTCTTATAGTTGGAGATGGTCCCTTAAAAGAAGAATTGCAAGAAGAATATTCTAAAGAAATTAGTAATCATAAATTATTGTTTTTTGGAAAAACAAGTAATGTTTTATCTTTACTTTGTGCTTCAGATGTGTTTCTTTTTGGAACTTATCATGAGAACCTGTCTAATGCGCTTTTAGAAGCTATGACAGTCGGACTTCCAGTAGTAGTGACAAATGTAGGCGGGAATATGGAGGTTGTCGAAGAAAATTATAATGGATATTTTATTAGTCCGAATGATCCGGATGATATCAATGCCAAAATCAATTCTTTAAATGAAAACAAAAAATTATGCAAATATTTTTCTAAAAATTCCAGAAACATTATTGAAAATAAATTTTCTCAGAAGGTAATTTATGAAAAAATTGATAGAATATATAAATCTCTTATGTAAGAATAAAACTTCAAGGCAGTACTCATTATTATTATTTTCAAATTTTTGCAGTATTGCTATTTCTTTTATATTAAACTTAGTTATAACAAGACTTTTAAATGTTTCGCAATTTGGAGAATATAAATATATTGTGAGTATTATTTCCATGTTTACAGCCTTTTTTAATTTTGGAATTTACTATTCAAGCGCAAGATTGTTGATTTCTAAAAAAAATAATAGTCAAATTTATGGTGCGACTTTATTACTGAATTTTTTTATCTATGTCACTGTCGTTATCTTAGTTTTCCTAATGAAATTACTTTTAGGGGATGCTATGAATGATTCATTTATGTATGGAGCCGTTCTTTTATTTACTCTATTCTTTCAAAGAACTTTTACATATATGCTTAGAGGCACTAATAAAATAAAAGATATTGCTTTTCAAACTTTGGCACCTAATGCCATAGCCGTAATAATCTATTTCGTCTTGTTAATTTTTTATAGCAATACTACATCGCTTTTTATTGTCTTGTTAATTTACGGAGCATCATACTTACTAGCAGATTTGCTAACAATAAAAAGGATTAAAGCTGTACTTAATAAAGACTCATTAGACTATGTTAAGTTAATTTTAAAGGAACAAAGAGATAATGGTTTTCAGATTTATAAAGGCTCTCTGTTTTCTGTATTTACAGGTGATTTACTGAATGTAATTGTTGGATCATTAGTGGGAAGTATGGAATATGCTTTTTATTCACTAGCAGTAAGTCTAAGTACAATGATAACTCAGATTCCAAGTATCATGGGTGTGATTAGTTTTAAAAAAAATGCTGAACTTTCATATATAGAAAAAAAAGATATCAAAGTAACTTTTTTGTTAACAGGATTTTTTCTTATTTGCATTTTTATTACAATACACGTTCTTTTTCCATTTGTATATGATAAAGAATACTTACCTGCATTGTCGTATTTGTTTTGGTTATTATTAACATATTCTTTTTATGGATTAGGTGACTATTTTAATAGCTTCCTAAGTGCACATGGAGAGGGTGTTAGAATAAAACGTTGTGCATATTATTCTGGGATTGTTCTTATAGTTTTAGCAGTATGTCTAGTACCTACTTTTAAAATTTGGGGCTTAACAATGACTCGATTAATTTCTAGCATAGTATATTGTGGTTTATTAATTATTGAATATAGGAAGTATATTAGGAGAGAGCTAAATAATGACGAAATTAAATAATTGGCCCATAAAAATCATTATAATTTATCTAATAACCACTCTTATGATGTTTGGTTTTTCTTATCCTATAACTAGTGATCGATTTTTTACTTTATTATATGTATTAATAAATTTTTTAGCTCTTCTTTTAGGCTATGTCACAACTTATCAGAAGAGTGTAAACTTGAAAAGTAAGTTCAATTGGAATCAAAATCAAAAATATATAATTTGGATTTGTTTAATTCTGACTTTAATGACTAGCATACAAGCTATTTTAACTTATTTTCCAAATATTAATACAATAATGGAATATATTACTCGACCTGGAGAGAGTTATGATTATGTAAAGCATATGCGGAACAATAATTTAGTCCCAAATCCTATAGTTTTTGGAAGAACAATAAGTTTATTACTTAACATTTTAAGTTTTTCTCGAACTCTCTTTTTTATTATGTCAATCCTTTATTGGAAACATATGTCTAAATTGCTCAAAATAATTTCCATCGTGACCTATTTTGTTTATCTTATACAGTCATTTTTAATTGGTGCGATGATAAATATTGGAGTAGTAATTTTTTTGCTATTACCTTTGCTTTATTTTATATGGAATAATAATAATAATAAGAAAGTTAAGCTTATGTTGTTAATATTCATTACACTTGGATTTTTAGGGATATTATTTTTTATGGGGAGCAGAGAGTCACAGTTTGGAACAAGTGAGACAAGCTGGATAATAAAAGGGTTCATTGGAATTAGTTTTTATATTTCTCATGGATATGAGGGATTAAGTCAAATGATTACAATGCCCTTTCAGTTTACCTATTTTCAAACCACTTTTAGAGGATTAGTAGAAACAATTGGACCATATTTTAACTACGCAGATTACTTTAATAATAGTTATTTAATGAGGAATGAATTTACAAACGGGCGACCTGCTTTACAGTTATGGAGTACAATTTTTCCATGGATTGCATCCGATTTTACGTTTTATTTTATCCCAGTAATCATGTATTTAGTTGGAAAAATTTTAAAGAAAGTTTGGATAAACGCTATTTTCAGAGAAAACCCCTATTCTTTTGCTCTAGTAGGCCAATTATTTATATTTTGCTTTATGATACCAGCAAATAATCAACTCTTTCATACATTTGGTAATAGTATGTCGTTTTTATTTATCGTGATTTTTTATTTCATTTCGAATAACTTTACTTTAAGGGAGAATAATAATGGAAAATAATAAGACACTTTTAATTACAGGTGGAACTGGCTCATTTGGTAATGCCGTCATGAAAAAATTTTTTAATAGCAGTATAAAAGAAATTCGTATATTTTCTCGCGATGAAAAAAAGCAAGATGATATGCGAAAAAAATATAATAGCGACAAACTAAAATTTTATATTGGAGATGTTCGTGATATAAATAGTGTGAAAAATGCAATGCATGGTGTAGATTACGTGTTTCACGCCGCTGCTTTAAAACAAGTTCCTTCATGTGAATTCTTTCCGATGGAAGCTGTTAAAACAAATGTCATGGGTACGGATAATGTTGTGACAGCTGCTGTTGAGATGGGGGTAAAAAAAGTTATTTGTCTTTCAACAGATAAAGCAGCTTATCCAATCAACGCAATGGGGATTTCAAAAGCAATGATGGAGAAGGTTTTTGTAGCAAAAGCAAAAACTGTGGCAGATGAAAATACAATGATTTGCGGAACGCGTTATGGTAATGTCATGGCATCCAGGGGTTCTGTGATTCCATTATTTATTGAGCAAATAAAAGCAGGAAAACCGTTAACTGTAACGGACCCGGGCATGACTAGATTCTTGATGAGTTTAGAAGAAGCAGTTGAATTAGTTGTTTTTGCATTTAAAAATGCAAAAGCAGGAGACATCATGGTTCAAAAATCTCCTGCGTCAACGGTCGGTGATCTAGCACAAGCAGTGAAAGAACTTTTTAAAGTCGAAAATGAGATTCAAATTATAGGCACACGTCATGGTGAGAAAAGATATGAAACGCTTCTTACAAAAGAAGAATATCTCGTTGCGAAAGATATGGGCGGCTTCTATCGTGTACCAGCCGATACTAGAGATCTTAATTACGAGAAATATTTTAGCGAAGGCAGTACCGAGTTGACACACGAAGGCGAATACAATTCTGATAATACGGAACGACTATCCGTAGAACAAATCAAGGAAAAATTATTAGCATTAGATTATGTTCAAGAAGAGTTGAAAGAGTGGAAAAATCGATGAATATTTTAGTTACAGGAGCCAATGGATTTGTAGGTAAAAATTTAATCGCAGAGCTTCGAAACGAAGGTTATGAAAATGTTTTTGAATATGATATAGATACTCCTGCACATTTATTAGATGAATATTGCTTAAAAGCAGATTTTGTTTTCCATTTAGCGGGCGTAAATCGACCCAAGGAAGAAGAAGAGTTCATGGAAGGAAATTTCGGTTTCACCTCAGTTCTTCTAGATAAATTAAAAGAATACAACAATACCTGTCCGGTAATGATATCATCCTCTATTCAAGCTGCTCTTAACAATGCTTATGGTCGCAGTAAGAAAGCTGGAGAAGATCTCTTACGAAAATATCAAAGTGAAACTGGAGCGAAAGTCTACATTTATCGATTTTCTAATTTGTATGGAAAATGGTCGAAACCAAATTATAATACGGTAGTAGCGACTTTTTGTTATAAAGTGGCTCGAGGTGAAGAAATAACCGTTAATGATAAAAATGCGGAAATTGAACTTTGCTATATTGATGATGTTGTTAAGGAATTGCTGCATTGCCTTCAAGCGAAACCATTTATTGTCGACGACTTTTGTTCAGTAAGAGAAACGGATACAGTAACTGTGGGCACTTTGAGAGATATAATTCTTTCTTTTAAAGAAAGTAGAATAAATCTATCTGTACCTCAATTGAATCGTAGAATAGAAAAAAATCTGTATAGTACATTTCTTAGCTTTTTACCAGAGGATGAGTTTTCATATCCTTTAAAGATGAATATCGATGATCGCGGATCATTCACCGAATTTTTGAGGACTGAAGATCGCGGACAAGTTTCAATTAATATTTCAAAGCCGGGGATTGTTAAAGGAAATCACTGGCATCATACCAAAAATGAGAAATTTTTGGTAGTAAGTGGAAAAGGCGTCATCCGCTTTAGAAAGATTGATTCTAAAGAAATCATTGAGTATTTCGTTTCTGGTGAGAATTTAGAAGTAGTCGATATACCTGTTGGCTATACCCATAATATTGAAAATTTAGGGGATACTGACATGGTCACTGTTATGTGGGTAAACGAAATGTTTGACCCTGAAAACCCTGATACTTATTACGTGGAGGTCTAGCATTGAAAAAATTAAAAGTTATGACAGTCGTTGGGACTCGTCCAGAAATCATTCGCTTATCTGCAGTTATTAATCGTTTAGAGTGTTCTGAAGCGATTGACCATGTACTTGTACATACTGGTCAAAACTATGATTATGAACTAAATGAAGTTTTCTTTGAAGACTTTAAATTAAAGAAGCCAGATTATTTTTTGAATGCAGCAACAGGTACAGCCATTGAAACCGTTGGGAATATACTGATCAAAATAGATCCAATTCTTGAAGAAGTAAAACCAGATGCATTTTTAGTCTTGGGAGATACCAACAGTTGTTTATGTGCAATTGCCGCGAAGCGAAGACACATTCCTATTTTTCATATGGAAGCTGGAAATCGCTGTTTTGATCAAAGAGTACCAGAAGAAACAAATCGAAAAATTGTTGACCATACAGCTGATATTAATTTAACTTATAGTGATATCGCCAGAGAATATTTACTAAGAGAAGGATTGCCAGCTGATCGAATTATTAAGACAGGTAGTCCGATGTTTGAAGTACTAAATTCTAGAAAAGAAGATATTGAGAATTCATCTATTTTGGAAAAACTAAATCTTAAGCAAAATGAGTACTTTTTAGTATCCGCACATAGGGAAGAAAATATTAGCTCAAAAGAAAATTTTCATGATCTAGTGGATTCGCTAAACTCAATTGCTGAAGTATATCAATATCCAATTATTATCAGTACTCATCCTCGGACAATGAAAATGATAGAATCAGAGGGTATTCAATTCCACGACTTGATTCAAACCATGAAACCTATGGGATTTAATGATTACAATAAGCTTCAAATGAATGCTAAAGCAGTTTTAAGTGATAGTGGTACGATTAGTGAAGAAGCATCGATTCTTGGATTCAAAGCTCTAAATATCCGTCAGGCACATGAAAGACCAGAAGCTATGGAAGAAGCTAGTGTGATGATGGTTGGCTTGAAGAAAAACAGAATTCTTGAAGGATTAGAAGTTTTAGAAACACAAGAAAATGATACTCTCCGACAAGTATCAGATTATTCAATGCCAAATGTATCTGCAAAAGTATTACGTATTATTATTTCTTATACAGATTATGTGAAACGTAAGGTATGGTATGAATAAATAAGACTGCTTATGTGATTAATATTTGTAGAAGAAATCAATTTTATTAAAATATCATTTTTAGTAATCCGTACAATATTATGAAGATTATTAAAAATTGTTGTTACTAATTCAGAATTGTATTTTAAAAATACAAATAAGCAATTACTTTATTAATTATATAGTGAAATTTAAGATTAAAGATTATGAGGAAAAAGCTTTTTGATTAAGTATATTTAGAAATTTTTACTTGAGGGATCTTTAAATTGGTACAACTATCAATTTAATATGCTAAATCTCAAACTTCCGCCAATCAAACAAATAAATCACCCCAATTGCTTTAAACGTCAAATAGATAAAATGACCATAATTATGGCCAATCAGATGTAACGCATCTGCGGAAGCTCCTTTATTCGACCAAAGAGTAAAACCTAATATAATGGCTAAGACCATCAGACCTTTTCCTAATGCAAAGACAATTGTTTTTGCAGGGAGGGGTCTTTTTTTTGTGAGGAAAAAGCCGAATAAAAGGACAAAGTTAACTAGTAACAAAAAATGTGCAGCAGCTGTCCATAGGGTCATTGTTCCTGTTGGTGTTAAGAAGTCGGTGAAAACGCAAGCGACGACTGCAGTTAAATTGAGCAAGTATAGAGGAAGGCGAAAGGTTGATTTCTTTTCGTCACTCTTTATTTCTGGTTCTTCTGCTAATTGTTCTGGTTTTAGTAGTGACTCTAAATCGATTTGATAGAGATCACTTAATTTGATCAATGTATCGATGTCTGGGGTACTTCGGTTGTTTTCCCAATTTGAGATCGTTTGTCTGGTAACAAATAATTTTTCGGAAACTTCTTGTTGGGTGAGTCCTAACTTCAAGCGACTCTCTTTTATTTTTTCAGCTATAGTCATTTCAATGCTCCTTCTGACATATCCTATCATAAAGCGGTTCAAAGAAACAATTGTAAAGCTCGATTTAAAGAAAAAATGCACAAGTTCTTTTCTTTATTCTTAAAAGATTAAATTTAAATGAGCTTATGTCGGGTATTTCTAAAAAATTTCCTGAAAGTGCTCGATTTTTTTCAGTGAATCCTTCACCTGTAATAGGTAACAATTGTCATATATGAACTGATAAATGTTCAAAGATAGAACATATTGAGAGTAGAAGATAGACTTGCTCGAATCATTCAAAAAAAGAATGCCACGATTAAGTAAAAAATAATTGGCTTTTTTGAAAATGAAATCATTGATAAAACAAGGATGCAAAGAAGATTTGCGCTGGTTTGCACTGGATTTGCTTGAAGGTAAGGGTGCTTGAATTATAAAATTCTGAAGAGGTGATGCAATGCGATGACAAGTGAATTAAGAATACATACGATCAATGGTATTTCATGTGTCCGCATAAAAAATTTTTGATAGGAATGGATGATACGCAAAATAAAAAATTGTTTGTAAATTAAAAATTAATAAATTATAATGATTTTTAAGCGTATAAAAAGTTTGGAAAAAAAGGTTTTAATTTTGAAAAAGAAGGTTAAGGTGAAAGTTTGTGAAAAAGAAGTTTAAATCTATTCTATCTTTAGTAATCTTATTAAGTGCTGCGGTGGTAACACCAGCATTTCAGGTAATGGCGGAAAGCCAAGTGTTTTCAGAATCTCCGCAGGTGGATCAGGAAGAAGTGAAAACTGTACAATCTGATGATACGAATGCTTCTGCGGATGCTGGACAAGCTACCTCTCAAGTAGAAAATCCTACGCTAACAACAACGACCTCAGCGCGCGTGGATGCTGAGAACGAACAAACACAAGCAAGTAGTGACAGTAAAGAAGCCATCAGCGGATCAGAAAATAAAGAAGAACCTGCTGCAAGCCCTGTAAATAATGTCCCTTCTTCTGTTGATCCGTCTTCTGCAAGAGCTGCCAATGCGCAACTGACGGTTCAAGTTTTAGATAGTAATTCAAACCAGCCAATCCAAGGCGCTTATTTCACATTGACCTCCTTGACATCTGGTGAAGTGACGTTATTAGTCACGGACAGTTCAGGAAAGGTAACGATTCAGGTTCCTTCAGGGGGCTATTTTATTAAGCAAGTGGGTACAACGAATCAAAGATTGAACTACGCATTTACATCGATTGGAAATTCTATCAATTTGCAAGCAGGAGAAAACAAAACATTGGCACTTTATGAGCGTCAAATTGTAGGCGAGTATGCTTTTGGAGAGAGCCCCGATACGATTCATATTCCTGTAAACAGTAACTTCGATTTCTCAACACAGGCATTAGGGATCGAGGCGTTTAAGTTAAATTTTAGCGGCAACATAGAAAAAAGTATTTCTGACTCACAGATCTTTCCGTACTACACAAATGTTGATCCGAGCAAACCGGGGACTTATGTAGCAATTTTTATGGCTAGACAAGCCTCATATAGTGTATATACAACCCATGTAGTCAATGTCATTGTTGACCCGGAGCAGGTGGGAGAGGTAACTGTCAAATATCTTGATACTCAAGGGCAAGAAATCCATGAAACGAAGACTTTATCTGGTACCATTGGTGCTTCATATGATGCTAGTACGGATGAGTATAAGTTATCAATTGACGGTTACACCCTAGACGAAAGCCAACTGCCAGAAAATAGTAAAGGTATATTTAGCGAAACAGCACAAACTGTCACCTACATTTACAAAAAAAATCCGATACCAGCTGCGGATGTAACTGTTGAATATGTGGATACAGAAGGCAACGAAATTCACGCTTCTCAAACGATTAATGGAAACCTAGGCGACTCTTACGATGCCAGCACAGATCAATATAAACTATCGATCGATGGCTATACACTAGACGAAAGCCAATTGCCAGAAAATAGTAAAGGTGTATTTGGCGAAACGGCGCAAACCGTCACCTATATCTACACAGAAAATCCGATACCAGCAGCGGATGTCACGATTGAGTATGTAGATTTAGAAGGCAACGAAATCCACGCTAGCCAAACGATTAGCGGGAATGTGGGTGACTCTTTCGATGCAAGCGCAGATCAATATAAACTATCGATCGATGGCTATACACTAGACGAAAGTCAATTGCCAAAAAACAGTAAAGGTGTGTTTAGTGAAACAGCACAAACCATCACTTACATCTATACAAAAAATCCGATACCAGCAGCGGATGTCACGATCGAGTATGTAGATAGAGAAGGCAACGAAATCCACGCTAGCCAAACGATCAGTGGAAACGTAGGCGACTCTTACGATGCCAGCACAGAAAAATACCAACTAACAATCGAAGACTACACTTTAGACGAAAGCCGGTTGCCAGAAAATCTTAAAGGTGTCTTTAGTGAAACAGCACAAACCGTCACCTATATCTACACAAAAAATCCGATACCCGCAGCGGATGTAACAGTCGAGTATGTGGACACAGAAGGCAATGAAATTCACCCTTCACAAACGATCAGTGGAAACGTGGGTGACTCATATGATACCAGCACGAAGAACTATCAATTAGTGATTGAAGGCTTCACTTTAGACGAAAGCCAATTACCAGAAAACAGTAAGGGTGAGTTTGGAGAAACAGCGCAAACCGTCACCTATATCTACACAAAAAATCTGATACCAGCAGCGGACGTCACGGTCGAGTACGTGGATACAGAAGGCAACGAAATTCACGCTGCTGAAAAAATTAGCGGTAATGTAGGTGATACATACGATGCCAGCACAGATCAATATAAACTATCGATCGATGGATACACTTTAGACGAAAGACAATTACCAGAAAATCATAAAGGTGTGTTTAGTGAAACAGCGCAAACCGTCACCTACATTTACACAAAAAATCCTGTACCAGCAGCGGATGTAACTGTTGAATATGTGGATACAGAAGGCAAAGAAATACACTCCTCTCAAACGATTAGCGGGAATGTGGGCGACTCTTTCGATGCAAGTACAGATCAATATAAACTATCGATCGAAGGATATACACTAGATGAAAGCCAATTACCAGAAAACAGTACTGGCGTATTTAGTGAAACAGCGCAAACCGTCACCTACATTTACACAAATAATCCCGTACCAGCAGCGGATATGACGGTCGAGTACGTGGATACAGAAGGAAAAGAAATACACTCCTCTCAAACGATCAGTGGAAAAGTAGGCGAATCTTACGATGCTAGCACAGAACAATACCAACTAAAAATCGACGGTTACACCATAGATAAAAGCCAATTACCAGAAAATAGTAAAGGTGTATTTAGCGAAACAGCACAAACAATCACCTACATCTACAAAGAAAATCCGATAACAGCAGTGGATATAACGGTCGAATACGTAGATACAGAAGGCAAAGAAATTCACCCTTCACAAACGATCAGTGGAAACGTGGGCGAGTCTTACGATGCCAGCACAAAAAAATATCAACTAACAATCGAAGGCTACATAGTAGACGAAAGTCGGCTGCCGCAAAATGCCAAAGGTACATTCGGTAAGGAAGAGGCAACTGTGACGTATGTTTATACAAAAGAAAACGCAGCAACCGTCGTTATTTCTGATAAAAAAGAAAAAGCACCAACAGCAACTGTTGTTTCGAAAAAAAGCGCTTCTGCACAAAGATTGCCGCAGACCGATGAACAGGGGACGTTGTTCCCATTTGTAGTTGGTTTGTGCTTTATCGCCACGGCAAGCTGGCTTTATTTCAGAAAGCGTAAATAGCGATTAAGTAAGCCATTGGGGAAAGGCGTTACTGACTATCAAAAAGGACAGCTAGGCTTCAGCTGTCCTTTTTGTTGCTTATTTACCTAAAAATGAAATGAATCCCAGGGAATCATAAAGAAAATGGCAGATCCAGCTGACCCATACGCTATTGGATTTTTTCCAAACGTAGTTGAGTACCAATCTGGCAGGCATCAAGGTGATCAATAATTGAGCTGGATGAAAGCCGTACGCTGGGATGTGCCATAAAGCGAACAGCACACTGCAAATGATGGATGACCAGGCAAAAGAAAGGCCTCTTTTCTGCAACGCCAACAAGAGGTTGGTACTAAGCAATTCTTCTCCCATCAGCATAAAGGGAACTTGCAAAAAGACCATTTGGACAGTGATGGTTTCGCTGATCGAGTTGGTTGTTGGTTGTCCAAAAATAGCGGCATAAATAAAGGAAAAGAACACGCCAGTCAAAATGACGAAAGGGACACCCCACAATAAAACGGTGAAACGAAAATGTTTGAACTGCTCCAAAAAGGTCGTTCGTAAGAGAAAATACCCTGCGCTAAATGCGAAGACCAGGTTCCAGATGGTACCGACGATCGATAACACGGAATCGTTTAGTGGAGTATATGGAAGTAATTGATAGGTTAACCCAATGATTAAGGTAAGAACGAATAAATAAACTGCTGATTTGTGTTTCATTTTGAACACATCCTTCATAGTAATTGCCACATGCTGAATTATAAACAGAAAAAACTTCAATGTACAAAAAGATATCTCTCATTATTTTTAAACAAAAAGAAAAAGCAGTGAACACGATATCATACTTGGCAGAATTGGTTTTCTTAAAAGCAGAATAAAGGATTTCTAAGAGCAATTCTCAAAATTTGTGAACAAAAAGAGAAGTTTATAAGAATCACTGTAACACTGTTGAAATATTATTACGCTTATGTTACGTTTTGTTTACGTAATTATGTTTGAGGGAGAATGTTTATGAAGAAATCAAGCAATGATTCAAATAATTCACAATATAGAGAAGCGACTTCTGAAAAACAAGCACCTATTTCGAGGGTCGAATCACATCAAAAGCAAACAACGGGAACGACAAGACACACGCCAACTGCCAATCGTCAAGTTTCTAAAAAGAAGCCAACCCATCGCAAATATCTCTTTTCATTGATGACGCTGCTGACAATCGTCATTATCGCCACTGGGGGCTATATCGCTTTTACTTTGAAGCAGCAAGAAGCATTGGCACGCGAAAAATATGAAGCTGCCGCGCAAAAGCTATTAGCATCGATCCAAGAAGAACAAGCCAAAGAGGGAATTCCAGCAAAACTTGAAACATTGTCTGATGGCGACAAAAAAGAATTGATTTTCCGACCAAAAGAAGAAAATGCCATCCCTGTAAAGGATGCAAGTAAGAAATTATCGACCATGGCGAACCAGCTATGCAAAAAACACGCCGACAAAGAGACCGTTACGATCGCCCGGATTCAAGCACAAGCAGTTGCATCAAAAGTGTCAACCTATTCCTTAAAAGCGGACAGCTATGTTTGGAATCGGGAGACTGGGCGGTTTGAAGATGCGGATAGCGTGGTTGCCGATCCAATTTTTATTTCCGAGAAAACTGGCAATGAACTATCCTTGAAGGAATTAGTACCCGATGAAGGCAGCTTGCTAGGAATCCAGCAAGTGATTCAACAAAAGCTTTTGGATCAAGCCAAAGAACCGACTAAAATCATTGATGCGGTTCTGGGGATGGACCGAATCACCTATGATTCAAAGTTTACTTATGATCCTGAAAAAATAACGCTCCAGTTGCCGCAAAATCAAACTGGCGTATCCGAGATCACTTTGGCTTACAAAGAGATTGCGCCGTTTATTGATCCAGAGCTTGTCAATGCAGATCAATTGAAAGAGCAACAAGCGATGTTAGACGAAAACAAAAAATATGTTGCGTTGACTTTCGATGATGGACCAAACGATACCTCGACATTGGATCTCTTAAAAATCTTGAAAGACAATGATGTGAAGGCAACGTTCTTTGAATTAGGCCAAATGGTGGATCGATATCCTGAAGTTGCGAAAAAAGTCCATGAGGAAGGGCATGAAATTGCCAGTCACTCCTATTCACATCCCCAATTAAACACGCTATCGCCAGAGGAGGTCAAAGCGGAAATAACCAAAACGGACAAAGCAATCTATCAGGCGACAGGGGTCTTACCGAAGAATTTGCGCCCGCCATATGGGGCGATCGATCAACAAAGCGCCCAAGCGGCAGGAAAATCGATCATTCAATGGAGTGTTGATACCGAGGATTGGAAGCTGAAAGACCCGAACAAAATTTTGAAAGTCGTTCAAAACAACGTCTATGATGGGTCGATTATTTTACTTCATGATATTCATCCAAAGTCCGTTCAAGCCGTACCAGGTATTATTCAAACGCTGAAAGCGCAAGGCTATGAATTTGTGACGGTGGATCAATTGCTAAATGGCAACCAAAAACCAATGTATCAATACTTTGGTGCGACAGACGAACGCAGTGTTAGCTAATAGCTGAAAAAGGAAGGGATGGCAATCATCACTTCCTTTTTTTAACGAACACTGCAGTTGCCGTTTTATCACTCGGAGGAGGCAAATGCTCGGAGGTAGTCATCATCCAGCAGCAAAGCAAATTCATCGGCAAGGGCACCTTGATCCAATTCTCGCATGATAGCTAGCATCTTTTGCGTGATCGTTTCACCAGCTTTATGATCACCGGTTCGTAAGAGCAACACGCCTTGGAAAAACTTGCAGTTGGTGGAAAAATTCTTTGTAGTCTGTCGCCAAAAGTTTCAATTGGACGACTAGAACCTCCGTCGCATCGTATTGCTGGTGTTTTAGCGTATATTCAATCAAATTGATCATTAGCGCGCAATAAATTTCCCGACCTTTTTCCATATCGATGTAGTACTCGAGCATCTTGGATACTTTTTTGAAAAAGAGGGAATTATGGTCGTTGTCCAAAAGATCGATGGTGTTGCCAAATAGTTGGATTTCTTGTAACGTCCAGCTCTCAACATCAACGAGATACGAAATAATCATTTGACGTTTACATTCCAAATCAGCACTTTTCCGATAGCATCTTTCATGACAGAAGATGGGGAAAATTGTTGGTGAAACGTTTTTGATTAGGGCGGAAGTCCACAACAGTTTGTCCTTTATAACAAGTTGATGGAATAGGCAGATAAAGGCAATGATGTTAGCGAAGTTGATGACTGGATATGGGGCTAGTCACGTCTGAGAGGGGAAAAAGCTAACCTGATTGTGGAAAAAAATTCACTGACGCCGATTGAAAAGAGATTGAGCAATACGTTCGAGAGCAACAAAATATTGAATTTTGGGGACAATAATAAATAAAACGCAAACCGTGCAAAAGTATAGACATCATACTTTCGCACGGTTGTTTAGAGAACAGTAATTAATTTTTAATTTGGTTTCCTGTAGACAAGAATAATACACACTCTATCAATTAGGGGAAAAGAAACTGTATAGTTCAGGACGTATAGCCAAAGCTTGACTCATAGGTCCTTGTTTATCAAGTGTTGTAGTTATTCCAACGATCGAGGAGTTTTGAATGATGGGAGCGCCAATGGAGCCGTGTGAAACAGTGACGTCATGGAAAATTAACTCTGGTGTGTTGATCGCAAATGTTTGATTTCCCCACATAATCTGTTGCATAAGATTACCAGTATAACTTACAACATGAGACAAAACCGCTCCTTCTGTCGGTACAGCATAGTTTAACCGACCTGCTAAATGCTCTGATGGGGTATTCATCGTGATATAACCCATGTCATATCGTGGATCTGCTGAGTTGATCCACCCATTCATTGAAGTAAAACTGATTCCAGCATTCATTCCAGAGTATGGATCATCTGTTAGCGTTCCTCGCCCATCTTGGCTCGCGATCCATATTGTACTTATGATCGGCCAGCCTTTAAAGTCTTCCTGAGCATAGACCATACTTCCAGCTGTAACAAATCGATCTCGATCTATCAAAGCACCTGTCCCTTGCTTCATATAGAGTGAAGATCCATCAAGAAAATGGGTTTCAAGATATCCGCATTGCTTATAAGGGGATATGGTAGGGTCTGCCTTTATACGATTGTCTTCACCCAATACGATTGTCGGTGTTTTAGAAATCGGGTGTGTTTTGTCATCCGTAATGAATCCTTCAAATGAAATATCTAGATTACCAGTGAAACGACGCATATATTCTGCCATGTCTTCTGCTCTTTCAATAGGTGTATTCCCACTAGGCATGTAATCAATTTCAGTCTCATAAGTTATTTTTTCATTTAGGTCATTGTCAAAGGCTTCTGCAGTTGCCACACTTGAATGAACAAATAATACAATGGGGATAATAAAAACACTCAATAAAAATTTGAGATTCTTCATTTTTTAATCTCCTTCTTCATAGTTTGACTTTGTTAATTACGTAAATTGCTCAAAATTTCGAGTGACTGTATCAATGTTAAATTTGAAAAATAAATAGCTAAAACCTTGAAATAACTGTCCATGGAAATTGTTAATAAACTGAGTAATAATGCATTGTTTGGTTGTGGTGTTAGTTAAGAAACGCTCTTTAGTCAGTAAATCTAGTACCATAAACAAATAATGTATTTAAAGTTGTAAAAGAATAGTTTCTATTTATTAGAATCTTTCTTTGTTATTCGTATCTTACTAACTCAATTCCCATCGTCCCAGAGTTTCCTTTCATACTCTCTATTGGGTTTCCCCTAGTCAGAAACAGATGCTTTGCATCAATTTCTTTCATCCCATAAGAAACAGTCTGTTCCTTGTTTACAGATCCAATCAGTAATTTTTCATCAAAACTGATTCCTGTAATATACCCATTATATATAGAGCCATTAACCTCAACGATTAGAAAATGATTGGTAATATTGATCGTATAATAAGTTATCTCATCATCTTCGGTATAGAGCCATGTACCATTAAAAAAGGCGAGTGCTTCCAGTTCATCTTCTGACAATGTCAAATACTCGATCTTCTTTTCTTGATAAGACCAAGTAGCATATACTATACCTAGGATTAATATCAAGAAACATAACGAGTAAATTTTTCTGTTTTTCATATATGCTCTCCTCAAAAAAAGATTATCAAATATCGAACATCAAACGTTCACATAAATAGATCTTTTCTTTCCTAATCTCTCAAGAGACTTTGTCAGTAGTGCCAAGAAAATAGTCCGGAATCTTGTTTCCATACTGATCCATGGGTTGAAATCAACTGACTATCAGGATTTAAAAGGTCGTATCCATAGCTTGCGGTACTCCATGGGTTCCATACTGAAATAGTTCTATAAAAATCAAAATTCGCATATCCTCTGACGACAAAAGCGTGTCTACCTTTTTTATAGTTTGAGCTTTGTCCTTCGGCAGAGACCCAATAGGGACGATTCGCATTGATTTCAGTAACAGTTTCCGTTACTGTTGCTATACCCCATCTATCTGTTATACCGCGGAACCCATGACTAGTTGCATAGCTAATACACTGAGCATTTGAAGCTGATTGGTTCGGTAAATTAGATGAATTAGGGTGCAGTGAACGCATCATTTGTTCAGCTGTCGGGGTTCTATTTTTTGTGTGATATCGAATAATTGACGTGGTAGCATAAGCGGCACACCAATTAGTTTGTCCTTGATTTTCCAAAAAATCTAAATGTAAATAATGCTGCCCTTGTGATCGTAATGATCTTTGCGTAGTTTCGTTTGTAACAGGCAAAGTAAAGATAAGAGTGTCTTCGTATTCTTCTGTAAGTTCTTGATAGTCGAATTCATCCCATGTTAAATCACTTGGGGTGGTTACTCCTTCGGAGACCGGTGAATCATAGAACAGAGAAACTATTGAATCCTCATCGACTAAGTATAAATCAGCGTTTTTTTGTAGAAAGCCGACACGCTCACTGTTTTCATTTTCGCCATTGAAGAAATCTGTTAACTCATCAATTAAATGTCCCGACATATTTGTTTCCCACTGATCAATATAAGAGTCGAAGTAACAAAAAATGGTTTTAATCAGTTCGTCTTGATGATACAAAGGAAAATAGTAATATGTTTCTTTTACATCATCGTCATAAACTGAAAATGGCATTCCCAGAGCTTTATCACCTGACGGTATTCCATCATCATTCAATAATATACTGTCAAAATAAATTAATCTCCCCTTGACTAGATCAATTAACTCCTCGGGAACCTCTTCTGATAAAAGTGTTGTATTATTTTCATTGTTCTGACCAACTGTGTCTTCCGCGTAAACGACATTAGTACCAAAAACGATAATAGCTATAGATAATAATGAAATAACTATTTTTTTTAAGTTTTTTCTTAACATAATAATTCTCTCCCTAATTAAACTAAAATAAGCTTAAGCATCATCCATTAATTCCGTTCCGCAGTGGCCATTCTTCTGTTTCTTATTCACATATCACTCCTTTCGTGATTAATCTTCAGTACTGTTTAATTGTATAATATATCACAAATTTAAGCAAACGCTTTCATTATTTTGCAGAATAAAGACGTATATACGGTAGTTTTCCTAAGGTGAATAAAAGAAGAGTTTTATTATCTAGTAGTCACTGTACAAAAAAGATTTACATAAAATATATTTGCGCCCACGCAAATATATTTTTAAATGCTATTTTGAATGCTGCTTGCTAGAAATTGAATGCTATTTAAAGATTTTTTGCCTTCTTATGAGCTATAAAAACTGATTTGACAAGTTTTTATAACTATTAAACAGAAAAAGCCATTAGTAGGAATAGAATCGTCCCTCTTTAATACTGTATTTATTGCTGGTTTATCAGGAACAGCATATGAAACTATCGTAGGAACTATCTTTTGCGCCACTTTACCTTAAGGTTTTGGGACAGCTGGGAGGTACGGCTTGTGGTGTTCTTAAGGGGTTTAAAGTTGGTGCCTGTTGCTGTGGTGGAGGTTTCACTTCTGGAAAACGGCGCCTGGTTCTTAGGAGCGGTTGAATGTTTTCTCGTTTTGTTTTTGCTGTGATGTTATCTGTTTTGATTCACATACTGTTTGTCTTTGCAAAGGAATTTGTATAGTCGGATGAGGATCGATCAAATATGATGCCTTTTTTCTTGAGCGAAGCAAGTTTTAATAGTGAAGGTTCCTAAAATTGCAATGGTCATTAAACTTGTTACTATTTCTTTTTCGTAATCTTCTCCCTTACATTTCTTTCTCAGACAAAACTAAGACAGATCATTACAAGAATCATTACTAGCCAATGCATCATCTCGTGCTCCTTGTGTAGTATTAGAAGAAGACGATTGGGCAGCAGCGTTTCCTTCTTAACAGCAAGTATAAACAAAAAGAAGCGAATGAACGCTTAGGTCCAAAATATAAGACCAAATAGCTACTGAAGAATTTCGTTGAAAGAAAAAAGTGAATGGCGATTGAAGAAATTTCATTTCATGATTGCTCATGCTCGATTTTAATAGGAGATTTTCATTCCTTTTTTCACAGAACGTTCTGGGAGCTTTTCGAGCCCATTTTTTTCGCCGGTAAGAGTTATTTTAGGCAATATCGTGAAAATCGTCTGTATTATTTTTGTTTTTTTATTTACAGAGGTAAAAAACGAGGTTGAATATAAGAAAAAACAACATCATCGTTTTTATCCTCTTTTGCGTTCAAAGAGACAAATGTAATCGTATTCATTATGTTGATTAAATATAAAAAAAGGCATGATTTTATGATGAAAAATGATAATATTTTATCGTTAGGCACTTATTTATCAGATAAATATAAATAATTTTTGCTCGTTTATAAAATAAACGTTTTATGTTTTGTAACGTTAATTTCAGTGTTTTTTTAATTATTTACCGTGTTTATAATTTGTTGGAAAGAAATAAATTTGCTAGAATTTTGTTATACAGTGTGTTCGATTAGTTATTTTATCTCTTGGTTTTCACAAGCGCATGCTAATGTGCTGCGAAACTATTTGAACAAAGATCACTGGGTTTTTCAGAAAGCATGCGAAAAGATGTTCGCTTTGCGATCAATAACTTTTGTTTTCTCTCTATGCCTTTGGGTGTTGGGTTGAAATAGATTTTCATCTGGTTTAAAAGGGGGCAGGAAACATTCCAGAGATCATCAGTTTTATCTTTTGTCGGTTAAATTTTTTTCGAACAGGAGGAGAATGAATGAAAGGCATTAATTACAAAAAGCTCATGGATTCAAAGAAAAACACACGCGTTCGAACAAAGAAAAACATTATTGCGAATTTAACTGTCAGCGGGATGTTGTTGACGAGTACGGTGGTCGTGCCAGCAAGTTTGTTATGGGCACCAACGACGGTTGAAGCTGCTTTGGTTTCAGCTGAACTTTTCTCAGATATCACAGCGTCTAATAACTCAGGTACGAGTGCGTCTGCACCTTATGCAACTCCTGGTGCAACGAACCAAGTCAATTTCTCGATTTCTGGATCAAATGCAGTAACAGTTGATGTCTTGAATGGGGATAAAGTCGCGGTTGTTGGGGTTCCTCAAGGACTTACTGGTTTGCTTCAACCGGCAGGAAATGCATCGATTTCCACCAATGTGACACTACAACTGGGGAATTTCCCAGCCTTGCAAACCTTGATCGGGACAGTCACACCAGCAGTCAATACCTTGATCAGTACGGTGGATGGGATCGTCAATCAAAATTTAGCTGACGCATTGGATATTCCGCCAACAATCGTTGGTGGCTTGCCGAATCCATTGTATACGGCGGCTTCAATCGTGGATGTCAGCCAAGTGATCTCCGTCAATTTAGATGAAATTACGACCCAGTTAGACTTACTAAACCAACTTGGACAATTTGGTCAAGCGAATTTTGAAGTTCCAGCTGGACTAACCGAAAACGAGCGTGCCCTGATCGCCAATGTGGATGATGGTTTATTTATCGTTGTCAATCAGCGCATCAATCAAATTCTTGATAATTTACAAGCGGCACAGGTTCAAGTCAGTATTCTAGATGGTGCCAGCGGCATCCCAGGAATTGGTACCTTGATCAGCGGGATCAATACACTGGTACAAACGACGGTCAATACCACCAAAGCGACGCTAAATGGCACCGTTGAAACTGCTCAAAATGTCTTAAATGCTACGACCAATCTAGCAGATCAAGTCGCTTCTGCTTCTGTTTTAGGTCAAACCAATGTGGTGATTCCAACGAATGTTACCAGTCCAACCTATGCGCAATTGGTTGAAAATGGTGTGGCGAATCCTTCCACTCCTTACGAAGCTCGTTTCGAAGCAACGATGTCTCAGCTTGACCTCATCACCATTGATTTATTTACGGATGCTGACGGCAATAACTCGATTTGGTTTGCACCAGATACACCAGAAGATCAAACCGATACACCAACGATCAATCCATTGACAGCAGGGGAAACGACGATCAGCGGAACAGCTGAGCCAGGCGCAGCCATCACATTGGCGATCAACGGCGGTGCCCCTATTACCACAACCGCAGATGGTGAGGGCAATTGGACGACCGATGTCCCTGAATTGGTAGAAGGCGCTACAGTCACAGCAGTAGCGGAAGCGGATGGGGAATCGGCGAGTGAACCTGCAACGGCAACGGTAGCAGCACCAGTGGTCAATGCCCCAACGGCTTCGATTACAGGAAACAGCACCGATGGGTATCCTGTGACGGGGACAGCCGCAGCAAATGCAGCCATTGAAATCACCAATGACGAGGGTGAAGTCGTTGGCACTGGGACGGCAAATGAGAACGGCAACTACAGTATCACGTTGAACCCAGTAGATGTAGCAGAAAATGAAAACTTGAATGTTGCTGCAATCGTTACTGCTGGCGGTCAAACTTACCGCAGTGGCAATACGCCAATCGTCGTTCCAGCAGACGATGCCGAGCAACAAACGGGAACACCAACGATCCAACCAGTGACTGCCGGGGATACAAGCGTCAGCGGAACGGCTGAGCCTGGTGCCTCGATTACTGTGACCGTCAACGGTGCAGATCCGATCGTGACGGAAGCCGATGAAGAGGGCAATTGGCGTGTTGATGTGGACGAAGTGTCAGAGGGCGATACGGTTTCAGCTGTCGCCGAACTAGAAGGACAAACACCAAGTCAGCCAGCAAGTACCACCGTGTCCGCCTTGACGGTCAATGCTCCAACGGCTTCGATCACAGGAAATAGTCAAGAGGGCTATCCAGTGACTGGAACAGCTGCACCCAATGCGGCCATTGAGATCACCAATGCGGATGGCGAAATTGTCGGAACAGATACTGCCAATGAGAATGGCGTTTATACGGTGACGTTAGATCCAGCAGATGTTGCCGCGGAAGAAACCTTGAATGTGACGGCGGTTGTGACCGCTGGCGGCGAAACCTATCGAAGCAACCCAACACCTGTTGTGGTGCCTGCAGATATCCTGCAGACGGAAACACCAACGATCGATCCAGTCAGTGCTGGAGATACGACTGTTAGTGGGACCGCCGAACCGGGGGCAACGGTAACGATCACGCTTCCTGAAGGCGACCCAATCACGGCTGAAGCCGATGATGAAGGCAACTGGGAAGCAACGGTTCCTGAATTGGCAGAAGGCGATTCCGTGACGGTCGTAGCTGAGTCTGAAGGCAAAGATCCGAGTGCCCCAATCACCGTGAGTGTAAACGGTTTAACCGTGGCGGCGCCAACAGCTACGATCACTGGAAATAGCACAGATGGGTATCCAGTAACGGGAACAGCGACTGCCAATGCAGCGATTGAAATTTTGAATGAAGCAGGCGATGTCGTTGGTAGTGGAACAGCCGATGATGAAGGCAACTTCACGATCACCATTGATCCTCAAGAGGTGGCAGCTGGTGACAACTTGCGGGTGGAAGCGATCGTGACGGCTGGTGGTGAAGACTATCGCAGTACAGGCACACCGCTTGTAGTTCCTGCAGATGATGTAGAAAACTTGACGGAAACACCAACGATCAACCCAGTAACAGCTGGGGATACGACTGTCAGCGGAACGGCTGAACCAGGGGCAACAGTGACGATCACGCTGCCTGAAGGCGATCCGATAACGGCAGAAGCCGATGACGAAGGCAACTGGGAAGCGACGGTTCCTGAATTATCAGAAGGCGATACGGTAACAGTCGTTGCCGAGGCCGAAGGCAAAGATCCAAGTGCACCGATTACCGTGACCGTTGATGGTGTTACGGTCAGTGCACCGAGCGCTTCCATCACAGGCAATAGCACGGATGGCTATCCAGTCAGCGGAACAACGACACCGAATGCGGCAATTGAGATTTTGAATGAAGCAGGCGATGTTGTTGGTAGCACGACGGCGGATGACACGGGTGCTTATACCGTGACCTTAGATCCAGCCGATGTGGCGCCAGAAGAAGCCTTGCAGGTGGTGGCAGTTGTGACAGCAGGCGGTCAAGACTACCGCAGTAATGCCACACCAATCACGGTACCAGCAGACATTGAACAAACAGGGACACCAACGATCGATCCGGTTACAGCGGGTGATACCACGATTAGCGGAACGGCAGAACCAGGGTCGACGGTTACTGTGACGATCACGGATCAAGAACCAGTAACGGCTGAAACGGATGACGAAGGAAACTGGCTTGCAGAAGTGCCAGCAGTTTCTGGTGGCGATACAGTCACAGTCGTTGCGGAAGCTGAAGGCAAAGAGCCAAGCGCGCCAATCAGCGTCGGGGTCGCAGGAGTGACGGTGGCAGCACCGACAGCGATCATCAGCGGCAATAGTACCGATGGTTATCCAATCACGGGGACTGCACCAGCGAATGCAGCGATCGAAGTACTGAATGAAGCAGGCGATGTGATTGGTACTGGCACAGCCGATGGGGATGGAAACTATACGGTAACCATCGCACCAGCCGATGCAGCACCAGAAGAAACCTTGTCTGTCGTTGCGATCGTAACAGCTGGCGGGGATGAGTACCGCAGTCCTGCCACACCAGTGACGGTCCCAGCAGATGAGCTTGAACAAACAGCATTACCAACCATCGACCCAATCAATGCAGGGGACACGACGATCAGTGGGACTGCCGAACCAGGCGCTACGGTGACGGTAACGATCCCAGGTGAAGAACCTGTGACTGGTGAAGCCGATGACGAGGGCAACTGGACGGTTGAAGTTCCTGAAGTTTCTGAAGGAGAAACCGTCACAGTGGTCGCACAAGCACCAGACAAATACCCAAGTGCACCAATCAGTGTTGGGGTCAATGGGTTGACGATCGCTACACCAACCGCGACGATCAGTGGCAATAGTACCGATGGGTACCCGATAACGGGAACGGCACCAGCCAATGCAGCCATCGAAATCTTGAATGCCGATGACGAGGTCGTAGGTACTGGCACCGCCAATGACGAAGGCCAATACACGATCACGTTGACGAGTGATGATGCGTCTCCAGCTGAAACTTTACGGGTGGTGGCGGTAGTCACAGCTGGTGGTCAAGCTTACCGCAGTGCGGCTGCCCCAATCACAGTACCATTGGATCAAACTGCAGTCCCAACGATTGAATCAGTGACAGCCGGCGACACGACCATCAGTGGTACAGCTGAACCTGGCGCAACAGTCTCGGTAACGATTGGTGACGCAGAGCCAGTCACTGCCGAAGCAGATGACGAAGGCAATTGGACGGCAACGGTGCCCGAGGTTTCTCAAGGAGAAATAGTTTCCGTGGTAGCGACCCTTGATGGGGAAACACCAAGTGATGCAGCAACGGTCGTCGTAAATCCACTTAGTGTGGCGACACCGACAGCAGCGATCAGCGGCAATAGTACCGATGGGTATCCAGTTACAGGAACGGCCACGCCGAATGCAGCGATTGAGATCTTAAATGCAGCCGATGAGGTTGTCGGCAGTGGCGAAGCAAATGGGGAAGGTGCCTACAGCATCACCTTGAGCAGTGACGATGTTGATCCTTCAGAACCACTTCAGGTGGTAGCAGTGGTAACCGCTGGCGGCGATGAATACCGCAGTGCGCCGCTTTCCATCGTGGTCCCAGCAGACCAAACGACCGCACCAACGATCGATCCAGTGCAAGCAGGGGATACATCCGTCGGAGGAACGGCCGAACCTGGTTCAATGGTGACGGTGGAGATTTCTGGAGAAGATCCAGTGACTGCCGAAACGGATGAGGAAGGCAATTGGACGGTCACCGTACCAGAGCTTTCAGAAGGTGACACGGTCACAGTGGTTGCGGAAGCTGAAGGCAAAGACCCAAGTGAACCAATCAGTGTCGGTGTCGGTGCCTTGAACGTGGCAGCACCAACCGCAACGATCACTGGCAACAGTACTGACGGCTATCCAGTTACAGGGACAGCACCAGCCAACGCAGCGATTGAGATCTTAAATGATGCGGGTGAAGTGGTGGGCAGTGGGACTGCCAATGGAGAGGGTGAGTATACGATCACCTTGACAGATGGTGTGTCTCCAGCAGAAACCTTGCGAGTGGTGGCAGTGGTAACAGCTGGCGGACAAGACTACCGCAGTCCAGCAACTACTATCGTGGTGCCAGAAGATAACGCAGAAGACCAAACAGCAGCACCGACTGTCGCACCCGTGGTTGCTGGGGATACAACCGTTAGCGGAACGGCTGAACCAGGAGCAGAGGTAACCGTTGAACTGCCAAGCGGCAATACTTACACTGCAACAGCGAATGACGAAGGTGAGTGGACGGCAACTGTGCCGACGGTTTCTCTAGATGATGTTTTGACCGTTACTGCCTTGGCAGACGGTAAAACAGAAAGTTTACCAGTTACAGTGACGGTGCAAGGGCTGATCGTGGCAGCACCAACGGCAACGATTTCTGGCAATAGTTCAGATGGCTATCCAGTCACAGGGACAGCACCAGCCAATGCGGCAATCGAAATCTTAAATGCTGATGATCAAGTGATTGGCACAGGGGCAGCCAATGAGAATGGCGTTTACACCGTTACCTTGACCAGTGAAGAAGTATCAGCGGGGGAAACGGTTCGTGTCGTTGCCATCGTTTCAGCAGGTGGGGATGACTTCCGTAGTCAACCAACGGCTGTCGTGGTGCCAGCGGATCAAACGGCGACACCAACGATTAATCCAGCAGTGGCTGGCGCAACAGAAATCAGCGGAACAGCCGAACCAGGAGCAACAGTCAGCGTGACGGTCGGTGAGGAAGATCCAATCACCGCTGAAGTTGATGATGAGGGCAATTGGCAAGCTGAGGTACCAGCGCTTGCAGAAGGAACGACTGTTACGGCAGTGGCAGAAATAGAAAATGAAACACCAAGTACACCAGCAACGATCACGGTCGGGGCATTAACGGTGACAGCACCTAGTGCGTCCATCAGCGGCAATGCAGCCGATGGCTATCCAGTGACTGGAACAGGACCAGCGAATGCGACCATCGAAATCTTGAATGAAGCTGGCGAGATAGTTGAAACGGGTACGACCGATGATGCAGGGCTTTACACGATCAATTTGACCAGTGAAGACGTCTCTCCTGAAGAAAACTTGACGGTGGTTGCGGTGGTCACAGCTGGTGGCAAGGATTATCGCAGTCCAGCGACACCGATCATGGTGCCAGCTGAACCGGGTGAAAATCAAACAACGGCACCAACGGTTGATCCAATCAAAGCAGGCGATGAAACAGTTAGCGGAACCGCCGAACCAGGCTCAACTGTAACTGTAACACTACCGGATGGCACAGAAGAAACCGCCGAAACAGATGACGAAGGCAACTGGAGTGTCGATGTGCCAGAATTGTCTGAAGGGGATACCATCACAGTCGTCGCAGACAGTGACGGCAAAGACCCAAGTGATCCAATCACTGTCATCGTTGAAGGAGTGACAGTCGAAGCACCAACAGCTTCCATCAGCGGCAACAGCACGGATGGCTACCCAGTGACAGGTACAGCACCAGCCAATGCAGCGATCGAGATCTTGAACGCAGCCAATGAAGTCGTAGGAACAGGCACTGCTGATGGAGACGGCAACTATACAGTGGCCTTAACTGCTGAAACTGTCGATCCAGAAGAAACCTTAAACGTCGTTGCCATCGTTACAGCTGGTGGGAAAGAGTATCGCAGTAATCCAACAGCGGTCATCGTACCAGCAGATACGGTAGTGGATCAGACAGCAGCACCAACGATCGATCCAATCACGGCGGGGGATACCAGCATCAGCGGAACGGCTGAACCAGGTTCAACCGTGACGATCACCGTACCAGATGCGGAACCAATCACGGCTGAAACGGATGACGAAGGCAATTGGACGGCAGAAGTACCAGAAGTTTCTGAAGGCGATGCAGTCACTGTTGTGGCACAATCACCTGACAAAGAGCCAAGCGCTCCAGTCACAGTTGGTGTAGGTGCGTTGACGGTCACTGCTCCTAGTGCAACGATCACAGGCAATAGCACGGACGGCTATCCAGTAACTGGAACGGCACCAGCCAATGCCACTGTACAAATCTTGAATAGCGATGGACAAATCGTCGGTTCAGGAACTGCAGACGCAGAAGGAAACTACAGTATCACTCTTGAACCAACAGCTGTTGCACCAGCGGAAAGCTTAACCGTCGTTGCAGTTCTGACAGCTGGCGGCAAGGAATACCGCAGTAACGCGACACCGATCGTGGTACCTTTGGATCAAGAAGAGCAACAAACTGCAACACCAACGATTGATCCAGTCAAAGCTGGCGATACGACGATCAGCGGGACTGCCGAACCAGGTTCAACGGTGACGGTAACGATTGGTGAAAATGAACCGATCACGACCGAAACGGACGAAGAGGGCAATTGGACAGTTGAGGTACCTGAAGTTGCGGAGGGTGATACCGTCACTGTTGTGGCCCAATTACCTGAAAAAGATCCTAGTGCACCAATCACAGTGAGTGTGGATGGCATCACGGTTTCAGCACCGACCGCGTCCATCACTGGCAATCCAGAGGATGGTTACCCAGTGACGGGGATGGCAGCACCAAATGCAGCGATTGAAATCTTGAATGAAGCGGGAGAAGTCGTTGGATCAGGCACTACCGATGAAAATGGCAACTACACGATCACGCTTTCTGGTGAAGCTGTTTCTCCTGAAGAATCATTGAATGTCGTTGCGATCATCACTGCTGGCGGCAAAGACTATCGGAGTAATGCGACACCAATCGTAGTGCCCGTTGAGAATACGATCGATCAAACCGCTACACCAATCATCGAACCAGTCACAGCTGGTGACACGACCATCACTGGTACTGCTGTAGCGGGAGCGATGGTCACCGTGACGGTAACAGGAGAAGAAGCGGTTGAAACCGAAGCAGATGAAGCAGGAAATTGGTCAGTGGACGTTGCGGAAGTTTCTCGAGATGAAATCGTAACAGCAGTGGCGCAAAGCGAAGGAGAAACCGCCAGTGAACCAGCAACGACCGTTGTTAATGGCATCACGGTCAACGCACCTTCAGCATCCATTACTGGGAATTCCCAAGAAGGCTATCCAGTAACTGGGAACGGGCCTGCCAATGCAGCGATTGAAGTTTTGAATGAAGCGGGGGATGTCGTTGGAACAGGCACGACCGATGAAAATGGTGACTACACGATCACATTGACTAGTGAGGATGTCGCACCAGAAGAAAACTTATCGGTTGTGGCGATCGTCACTGCTGGTGGGGATGACTACCGCAGTAATGCGACGCCAATCGTCGTACCTGTCGATGATGAAAGCATCAAGACAGATACACCAACCATTGACCCAGTCACGGCTGGTGATACAACGATCAGCGGAACGAGTGAGCCAGGTGCTACGATCACCGTTACCATCAGCGATCCGTTAACAAGTAGATTCCTGACCATTTTCGCGGCTGAAGGACCTATCACAACGATCGCCGATCAAAATGGCGACTGGCGTGTTGAGCTATCCGCAGAAGCGACGGAAGGTGAAACCGTTACGGTTCTTGCTTTAGCAGATGGCGAAACCCTAAGTGATCCGACGACGACCGTAGTCGATGCTTTGACGGTTGATGCACCGGTTGCTACGATCACTGGCAATCCTACCGATGGCTATCCAGTCTTCGGGAATGGACCAGCCAATGCGACAATCGAAATCTTGAATGAAGCGGGTGACGTTGTCGGAACAGGAACGACCAATGGAAATGGTGCGTTTAGCATCACATTAGATCCAGAGGATGTTTCACCAGAAGAAACCCTTAACGTTGTGGCGATCGTGACAGCAGGTGGCAGAGAATACCGCAGTGCAGCAACACCAATCGTGGTACCAACGGGTGACAATGGCACGGATGGTTCAGATGGTACTGACGGTACGGACGGAACCAATGGTTCTGATGGTACGAATGGTACCGACGGAAGCAATGGCGCTTGGGGCAACTGGGGCAATTGGGGAAACAATAATTGGAACAGCAACAATAACAACCAAAGCTGGTGGGGAAGTAAATTCTTACCGAAAACGGGATCAGAAGGAACTTGGTATGCTTCAGTGATTGGAGCAGCAGTCTTCGTTGTCGGAGGAATCGGCTTGTTCTTCAAAGCAAGAAAGAAAAAAGACCAGCAAAAATAGCATGACTTTACCAGCGGAGTGGACATCCTCCGCTGGTATCTCTAGTGAATCAAAACGTTGAAGCATTGATCATCGTTTCGTAAAGAAAGGGTTAGAAATGGTATGGAAAGCAGAAGGAGGGAAAAACGTTTTTACAAATGGACGATCGCTCAGTTGATTTTCTTGTTGACCAGCATCAGTTTCGTCAATTTGTATCTATTAACAACGACCAAAGAAGCCGAGGCGGCTGTGAACGTATTAGATGTGGAAATTTTAAGCAATTTAACAAGTGCCAATACAAGTGGTACTTCAGCAAGTGCTCCTTGGCCAGGCAGTGTGACAAATCGACCAGTGACTTTTTCGATCAAAGGGAACGGGGGGGTGAACGCTTCTGTCAATGTCAACGGTGAGGATAAATTTGCTTTGTTGGCGATCCCCACAGAGTTGAGAACTAGCATCAGTGCCAATGGATCAGCAGCTATCAAAACGTCGACCACAGTCAATATTGCCAATGTCCCGCTTTTGAATGCGATCTTAACAGCGCTTGATTCCTTGACCAGCTCATTAAATCTCAATCTCGGGATCGTGCAAATCGATTTAACGGCTGTCAATCAGCAAATTTCCTTGCTAAAAACCGTTGGTAATTTAGGAAATGTAGAAATAAGCAGTCCGTTGCAGTTCACCACCCAAAGAGAAGCGTTGTATGCCAATATGAGTTCGAACCTCGGTGTCGTTTTAGGAACCAATGTCCCGCAAATTTTACGGAATTTAAGCACGGCGATTCAAAATACCCAGATCCGAGTGATCGGCATCGATATTGGTGGTGTCGTTCGTGCATTGCTGCAAGGGTTGCTGAATACCTTGCTTAGCACCGTAACGTCAGCGTTGAACAATTTGGCAACCGTCCAAGAACAAATGGCGGATGCAGCCGTTTTAGGAGCAACGGATGTTCAAATTCCTACGCTACTTTCGGGTCCAGGACAGTTGTCCGCAAATTGGACCGCCAATTTTTCGGCTTCTGTGTTGAAGGCAAAGCCGACGGACATCAATCTCTTGAACTTTAGTGCGCTAAATATCAGCAGTCGCCAAACCATGATTTATTTCATGGTCGAAGCACTGACGATGGATCGGACGAATCTGCCGACTCAGCTGAATTTTGGCCGACATGCCATTCAAACGAAAAAGAGTGAGACATGGCGGGCAACCGCCGACGGCGACCAAAGCGCAGCAGCTACAACTGGGATTTTACGGATCAATGATACCCGCAATCGTCAGAAAAAATGGCAAGTCAAGGTCAGACAATCCACCAACTGGGTCAATGGCACGCAAACATTGCCAGCTGCCGAATTAAGGGTTCAGCTTGGAACTGTCAATTCGACATTTGCAGATGGTCGAGTGGTTTTACCTGATAATGCAACGATTGCCCTGCAGCAAAATGTCGAAAAAAATGTGGTGACGTTGGAAAATGCGGCATCGACTGGTGGACTGACTGTTAATTTTTCCCAGTTCAATTTATTTGTACCTGAGAAAACACCGAAATTTCAAGGTCAGTATCGCGCCACAGTCGTGTGGACCGTTTCTGATACACCTTGAAAAGGAAGAGCAGAATGAAAAAAAATTCCCTTGTGCTGCTTCTGATTTTGATGATCGGCAGTTTCTACAGTATCGTTCCATCAGCAGTAGCCAATACGACGACCGGCAACATTGAGTTTTATGAAGGACCAACGGAAACAGCTAGCAGTGATTCCATTGATGAAGAAATTGAACCACCGACCAGTCAAGAAACGGTCACTAACGCAGAAGAACCGCTGCCACAGCTTGCAGAAACCAATCACTTTTGGCTGCCCGTAATAGGCGGATTCTTCACTAGTCTGACATTGATCATTTTCATCAAAAAAAGGAGGATGGCAAAATGATTTCAAAGAAAACGATAATAGGCGCATTGGGGGTATTGACTGCCCTTAGCATTGGTGCGACAGTGCAAGCAGATGATACGACCGGTGTCGTAGAATATACCTCTGGGGGCATCGTGTTTGACCCGGATAAAGGCGGGAGTGATCCCAATACGCAGCTACCAACGAATTTAGATTTTGGTGCCCATGAAATCCAAACAGAAAATGCCGAAACGTGGGTAGCTACTACGGATGGAACTGGACTACCTGGGGATGGGTCAACGCTGCAAAGAGGGGCAGTTGCGGTCAGCGATAACCGAGGACAGGCGAACTCTTCTTGGGCGATCAAAGTACGGCAAGCAACCCAATTTACGGCAGGAGACAGCACATTGGACGGTGCGGTATTAACGGTAGATACGGGGACGTTGACCAATAACTTGAGTTCGCCGCCAACAGGAACCAGTGATATTGCCAATGGCGAGCTTGATTTTGCGGCGATCAACAATGAGTATGCGTTCTTGACCGCCAATGCTGGCGAAGGGATCGGTGAAACGTCGATGCCATTAGAACAATTCACCCTTTCGATCCCAGCCAATACGGAAAAACAATCAGCAACCTACCAAACGACCCTCGTTTGGACGATCAGCAGTGCGCCGACGACCCCATAGGGCAGTAGTCATTGCGTAACAGTTAGCAGAAAAAAAGCAGCTTGCCTGAGCGGCTGCTTTTTATGCTAGCTGATTTTTCTTTCCTATTTTGTGTAGAAAGGATCTGACAGGATGCATCAGAAGAAAGTTCGAGGCAAAGGATTTCAGTATTGGGTAGTAAGTATTCTAACGGTCTTATTTTTCATTGGTACGAGCAGTACGGGGGCAGCAGATTCGCTTGATACCTTCGATGTTCAAATCAAATTGCCAGAGTCACAGCAAGACAAAGAGCTGATGTACTATGATTTGTTGCTGGAGCCCAAGGCAGAAGAAAAACTAGCGGTCATGGTTTCCAATAAAAGCGAGCAACCAATCAATCTACAGCTATCCTTTAATCGAGCGGTCACGAATATGACGGGCGTCGTTGAGTATTCTGGGGCAAATGAGGAAGCAACGCCTTCTGCTCCATACGCGATCGAAGAACTCGTCACTTTAAGTGATGAAACTCTTTCGTTAGCCCCTAGTGAGCAAAAAGAAATCACCTTGACAGTCCAGATGCCATCTAAATCCTTTGAAGGGATTTTGGCAGGGGGACTATACGTCCAGCAAACCGGCAGTGAAGAATTTCAAGGAAATGTCCAAAACCTACTAGCCAGAGAAGTGGCGGTGTTGCTCCGTAACAAAGAGACCGACATCCCACCAGCGGTTCGGATTGAGGAAGCTCATCTAGAAGAAATCAATCGCCGCAATGTCATCATCGTAGCGGTGGAAAATACAGCGGCAAATTATCTTAGTAAGGCCACGCTTGCTTATGAAGTGTTTCATGATGGACAAGCAACAGCGATCAAAGGGGAAAAAGAGGTCCAATTAGCGCCCAATGCGTTAATGAATTACGCACTGCCATTAGATGGAAACGAACTGCAATCAGGAGAGTATGAGATAAAAACGACCCTCAAAGCAGCTGATCAACAATGGCAAGGAGAGCCTACCTTCCAAGTTGCAAGGCAAGAAGCGCAAGAAAGAAACGAGCAAGATGTCAGTATTAAAGAAACCTCCTCACCGATCCTTCCCTATTTATCGATTGGGGGTGTTTTATGTCTGATCATCGCCTATTTGATTTGGCATAATCGTAAGCTGAAGCGAGCATTGAATAAAAGTGATGATTAGTAGGTAGTGGAAATCAACGGTGGTTGCAGGAAAAGTCTACTATTATAGTAAAAAATGTTTTCAAATAGCTAAAAGCAGCACCACTCATAAAAAGAATCAGGAAAGAAAACCATTTATCATTGAGAATAAATGGTTTTTTCGTGTTCCGCACATTTTGTTGAGAACAGTGAAGGGGAAATTTTGACATTCACCAATAGGAGGTCATGTCATCACTGATGAATAATTGTTCTTCAATCGTTGAAAGGAAAGAAGCATCCAGTGAAAAATAAATAACGTTTGTGATGTTGGGTTCTGATCGTTTTTTTTCACATGAAATTATCATAAAACTTTACATAATAATGTTTCCGCTTCCCTTGGAGTCTTTCGTAGATATTGTTAAAAAAACATAATATTTTTCTGATGGCTACGCTTACTCCCTTATAAAAGCTTTAAGAAAACTCTTTAGCGTGTCTTTTTATCTATAATAGGTTTAGACCAATTACAGCGTCTTTTCTTACTTTGTTTTTAATTTAAACTACCTTTTTTGCATGAATGTTTCGTTAATTCGTTTGAAAGTGCAAGCAGGCATTTTTGATTAAGAATACAATTAGAAATGATGCAAAAAGGAGAATTAAGATGTCTGCAAATTTGAGCAATTTCGCTGTTTATATAGTAGATGACAACTTTTTTAATGGGAATTTGATGAAGAAAATGATTACGGAAAGTCGTGTTCCGCATTCTTTAGTTGAGATTCTTTCGCCTGAAGCACTAGCCCCTTTTCTTGACGGATACCTAACAGATGTGAACGATCTCTTCTTATTTTCCATTGAAATGAAAGGATTTGATCGAAGTTTTCAATTAGCAGGAAGCTTGAGAGAACAATGCAAAAAGTGTCAAATCGCTTTTTATGGTGCCTATGCCTCCAAAATCGAAATCAAGAAGCTGAATCTTATCTGTCCTTTAGGGATCATCGATACAAAAGAAAAGGAGGTGGCAATGCAGCTAAGAAATTTATTAACGGAAGCGATCGAAGTCAAACGATCATTACTCGGAAAAAAGCACTTATTAAAAATCGTCAGTAAAAGAGAGTTGATGGTGGTTGATGCAGAAGCAATCAACTATATTACAACGATCAAAGGAGAGCGAAACCGAATCGCTTTTCACCAAAAAAAGTCGATCGAATTCCTCGAAACTTCCTTGAAGGTGATCAAACAATTAGAGCTGCCAGAGTATTATAACGTCTTCAAATCTTACATTATCAATGCGCGACAAATCAAAATGATCGATCGAACAAACAATGTTTTGTGCTTTTTTAATGGCGAAGAGTTAGAAGTCGGGAAAAAAATCCGTAAGGCAATCAGTTAAAACTACATACATTTATTGGAGGAAAAAATGAATAAGAGAAGCAAAAGAATTCGTCATGGCATCGTTGTTACCGCACTAGGAATCACTCAAGTGATCACTCCGATCATGGCGATAGCGGAAACAACCGAACAAGAACAGACCGTCAACACGCTAGACAAATCCGATCAACTACTAGAAACGATGACTGAATCGACAAATGAAGCTAACGGAAACGAAGCACAAGCAGCTGAGGATGCTCAAACAGATTATTCTTCCGAAGCGAGCAAAGAGGAATCATCAGCTGGTTCAGAAAACACGGAACCAAGTGAAACGACCACATCCGCTTCCTCAAATAGAACGGAAGATTCTAGCCATGCGAGACAAGAAAGTTCTTCAACATCCGATTCAAAAGAAACCAAAGAAGAGCAACACACACCTCGTGTCAGCACGCGCATCAATGACCAAGAACTTTTGGAAAAAGGCACCCTGCTGACCATTGCTGGCGAAGAATTCAGCCGAACGGAAGAAACACGAATCTTAAACAATAGTCCAGTGAAACTGAAATTGGATTTTGAAATCAATGACAAAGATTATTTCGCTGGCACCACTGCTGTTTTTGACTTGCCGCAAGGCCTTGGCTTTAGTGATGTGCAAGGAACCAATGAAGCGATCAATGCATCGTGGGCTGTAGATAGTGCAGTTCATCAACTGATGATCACGTTTAATCAATCGGTTCATGATGCCTCTTTTTCGATCGAGTTGACTAGTTATCTATATTCAGAAGATAAGCCTCAGCTAACGATTGAGATCGGCGATCAAAACCAGACAAGCTATGCGATTGATTTGTATGAAGAGGTCGATCCGATTCAATATGTGTCAGAAAAAAATGTCTTTGGGATGGAAGGAATGGTCTACTATAATACCGATCGGACATTATCTGGAACGGAAACTCTTTCACTGAATTTGGTTGATACGCCGGGAGCTTCCTTCAAAAAGATTGAGACCCAACCGTTAAAAGTTTTCAGCTATGAGGTGGATATCAAAGGAAAGATCAAGCCAGAAACACAGACAGCATTAGTCGAAGGGACGGACTATATGATCACCTCAAATAGTCTTTACAATACTGCTGTTGAAATCAAACAGATGGACAAACAAAAGGCTTATGGGGTTTCTTATCAATTTACGATGAGCCTGACCGAGCTGACGGATTATACTGCTTCTTTTTCAAAAGGGTATCCAACGACCGGATTTGGTTCGGTACAGCTAAAACAAACAACTGCCCAAAACAGAGGGTTTTCCTTTATCGCAAAAACCAGCAAAGATGAAAAAGAAGTCGATTCTAGGTATTATATGGGGCTTGCTTCTGCCAGTTTTATGAATGGCCTTTCTAAAGGAAACTACTATGTATCAATTCATCAAATGCCGACGGAGATGAAAGCTGGTCAACAAATCATCCTTTCGAGTCAAAACGGACAGCCGATCACGGCGAAACAGTTAACAGCAAGAGATGCCTTCTATCAAAATGTGACTTTTGCGGATTATTTTTCTGTCGAAAATAACGGGGACAAACTGATTGTGACCGCTACAAAAGACAGCAATCTCACTCTTGGTTCCACGAACGTAACCGTACCCTTTGATCAGAAAGATATCATTCTTAATGTCTCGACACCGTTGATCGCCAATAGAGAATTCAAAATCGTTGAAGACAACTATGTCGAACCAATCAGTGTTCTTAATCCCAACAATGCTGAAACGGCTTGGGGAAATTATGATCAAAATGGTGCTTACATGAGTGATACTTCCATCAACATCGAAGGCAGTAACTCACAACCAATCGAAAATTTACAAATGTTTATTGAACACCCAGAGTATCTTTCTTTGAGAAAGGTACCAAAAGTCAGTTTTTATTACACTTTAGGAAAAGATTATACGATTGAAGAAGTAGCAGGCGGAACGATGGTCACTTTTACGTCGCCCATTACCTATTCCGTTCAATTTGATATTGGCTTCAATTACGTGCCAGACAGTTTAGCACCGACAAAATCGATTCCTAATGATACAATTCCAATCACGATTTCCGCAACGGGACTTGACACGGTTCATACCTCCGTCTATACAGGAAGAAAGCTGTATTCTGAACGCACGCTCCAAAGCAGTAAGAATCAGTTTTTAGTCAACGCGCGTCAAGATACCATCAGTGATTTGACTGTTGAAACTCATGTACCGAAAAATACCGATGTCGTGTTTTCGATCATCGATGTTTCCAATGAACAAGTCAGTGGCATTTATCCACAGTATTGGGATCGCGGTTATTATGATAACCAAGCTATGAAGGAAAGCGATCCGAATTATCCAACGATCACCCATGATGAAGAAACCAACTATTATACCTTTGATTTTGGGACGACCAATCGGCGCTACATTATTGCTTATCAATACGCCAATGGATGGCAGGAAATGAGTACGATTTATGTACCTGGTTATGCAAAAGAACCGTTATCTAATAATCAACAAGGCACAGCCACAGTTTCAGTATCCAATACGGCGACAGATATTATTGGCATTACGCAAAATACCGTCAATAATACGAAAAACATGACGCAGGTCAAGGTCACGACAAAAAATATCGATGATGGCTCGAAAAAAGTAGCAAATCCAACGATCCTTCTAAAATCGTTAGGGAACACCAATGGCGAAATCGATTTAGGATCGATCACTGTTTCGAATGTGCCAGATGACAGCTATGAAGTCAAAGAAGTTGATGGGAACGTACAGCTTGTCTTTTCAAACTATGTTCTAACGAAAAATATCGAAATCAGTTACAACGTCCTTTCACAAAACGCCGGCCAAATCTCAGCCTCAGCCACGATCGTTTCTGATACGATCGATACCTTGTCGGAAGCCAAACGGACGGCTACCTCGACGGTGGCCAATCTGCAATTTTCGGCAGGCGATTCCAGCGGAATCATCTACAAAACCAATGCGACGCTTGATGTTTATAATACCGAAGAACCAACTGAGAAGATTGCGGGGGTTACTTTGACGCTTTGGAATCAATTGACTGGAGATATCGTTTCTGTCGTAACGGATGAAAATGGAGAATATCAATTAACTGATATTTATACGGGGAACTATACGCTTTATGTTTCCTACGTCCCAGAAGGTTACGTCATACCACAGGAACTTCAGCTTGGTAAAGAGGTGCAAGTGAACCGGACGGGCAATCATCTTTCTGTCGGCATCACACCAGAAGAAGACTTGTCGACGATCGACGCCAAGGATAGCACGATCTACGTGGGAGATGAATGGCATGCTGAAGACAACTTTGTTTCAGCGACAGACAAACACGGCAATGCCATGACCTTCTCGGAAATTACCGTCAATGGCGAGGTCGACACATCTAAAGTCGGCACTTATGAAGTCAAATACATGAATGGCAACGTGAGCGAGACAGCGACGATCACCGTGGTTGCCAATCAAGAAACGGTAACAGCCAAAGACAGCACGTTATATGTAGGCGATGCATGGACAGCAGCTGATAATTTTCTATCGGCAACGGATAAAGACGGTAACACAGTGACAATCACAGAAGTGACCATCACCGGTGAAGTTGACACGGATACACCAGGAGAATACCAAGTCATTTATCGCAATGGCAAAGCCGAAGCGACAGCCACGATTACCGTGTTAGCTGATCAAACATCGGTCAAAGTTAAAGATAGCACCTTATACATCGGGGATGACTGGCATGCGGTTGATAACTTTGTTTCGGCAACGGACAAATCAGGAGCGAATTTACCATTTTCAAATGTGACCGTTAGTGGATCAGTTGATACTTCCAAAGAAGGTCAATATCCAGTGGTTTATCAAAACGGGAATCAAAAAGCAACAGCGACGATCACCGTGGTTGCCAATCAAGAAACAGTCGTTGCCAAGGAT